>JAFUCP010000206.1 GCA_017459565.1 Clostridia bacterium
CTTTTACATGTGGAAAGGCCTGCCAAAGGATCTCGTCTCCATCCCTGTGGATTACGCGGAGAGGGCCGCAAAGTGGCTGAAAGAGAAGAAGGGCATCTCCAAAATCGCCATGACCGGCACATCCACAGGGGCGGGATATACCCTGCTCTCGGCATCCCTGATCCCGGAGATCAGCTGCGTGATTCCCGTGGTGCCCTATGATTATGTCAATGAGGGCACGAAGCAGACACTGAAAGGCTATGTGGAGCTTCACAGATCCCAATACACCTGGCATGGCGCGGACGTCCCCTATACGCCCATCCGCATACTGGACGAGAAGGGCATGCTGTGGTGGCTGAACGGCGCGAGGAGAGCGCCGGGCTATGGGCTGGCCCGTTTCATGCGCTATGGATATGATCTGATCCAGGATCGGCTTGTCCAGGAGTCCAGGATAAAGGTGGAGAACATGCGGGCAGACGTCCTCTTCCTCGCGGTGAAGGACGATGACTGCTGGCCATCCGACGTGGCAGTGCCGAGGATGCTGAGTGCTTTGAGGGAGGCCGGGTATCCGTATCGCGTGGAATCCCACATCTATGAGAAGGGCAGCCACGCGCTGTCAGACGGCCTGGACGACATGCGCGGCTTCCCGAAGTGGGCGCTCAAGCACATGATCCCAGCCGAGAAGCGCTGGCCGAGGGAATGTGAAGAAGCCAGAAAGGACAGCTTTCGAAGGATACTGGCGTTCCTTGAAGCGTGGTAGTGAAACGCCTTTATCCTTTCGCGCACACTGAAGTGAGGCCGGGGTATAACCACTGTGAATACATGATGAAAAAGAATGCGGACTATGTTGCCGGCATCAATCCTTTGCGAATAATACTGAATTTTGTTCGCATATTGAGTTTAACATATCTAACTCGTGATGTCAACAGGTTGGTTAGTTAAATTTAATTCATGCTGTCGATCCGCAACCATGACAGAACAAGCGGCTGTATATTGATGACAGCCGCCTGTTTCAAGGAAGGGTGGAACGATTATTCCGCGCTGCCGGTGTAGATCAGGCGGATGGTGTATTCCATGTTCTCGATGGTGGTGTCGCCGCTGACCAGCACGCAGGTGGGGCCGGCGTAGTCCTCGGCGAAGAGGGCCTCATAGTCGGCTTCGGCATAGCGCAGATTGAAATTGTCGATCACGCCGCCCTCGTCGCTGGCCACGGCGGGTTGCGTCAGGCAGAGGTAAGTATACTTCCCGACGTCTGCGTCGTCGGTCCTGAACACGAACATCGGCGCGCCCTCGATGGCGTTTTCCACCGTGTCCACATAAGTATATTCGTGCGCAAATACCGCTTCACCCTCGGCGTTTACTGCTGTGATGGTGCTGCCATCGACGGTCAGCGACACGATGCCGTCCTCCATGCCGCAGACCTGCGCGTTCATGGCCCGCAGCGCTTCGCCGGTCATGTCGTCCATGCCCAGCGCGGGGCCGAACGCCTTCGCTCCGGCATCCCAGGCATCCGCCAGGGCTTCATCCTGCGCCAGGACAGCGAAGGAGGTCCATCCGGCCTCATTCTGCCAGGCGTCCAATGTGACGGATTCCGCCATGGCGCAGCAAAGACCGGAGATCAGGAGCATCAGGGTCAGGGTGAGAGACAGGATCCTTTTCATGTTGAGTTTCCTCCGTTTCTGTATTTCTTTTCATCGTCAATTTGACGGGAAAAGCGGTTCAGACCGAATTCGTTCGGTCAGCCCAAAACGC
>JAFUCP010000207.1 GCA_017459565.1 Clostridia bacterium
AAGGAAGCGGCTGCCGCGATGTAATACTAATCCCTGACTAAAACAAGACATCCTGCCGGTTCTTTTCCGCGCTGGCGGCGTTGAAGCCCCTTGACTTGCCGCCAGCAAGCCTGCGGGACTTCGCCCTGCCAGCACAAAAAAGTCCCGGCAATCTTGTCCTCTTTTAATCAGGTCTTAGTATAAAAGCCTCCCCATCGCAATGGGGAGGGGGACCGCTTGCGGTGGTGGGGCTCTCATTCAGTCGTTAAGCTGATGACATTTCCCCCTGGGGAAGGCAATATCACTGCGTCACCGGCCCTCAACTCCACACTCCACACTCAAAAATCTCCACACTCAACACTCAGATGACCTTCCCCTCTGTAAATCACCGAGCCTACCGCCCGCCGCCCGCCTTCACCCCCTGCTGAAGCTCCACCTGCTTGACGAAATTCTCCATCTGGGCGCAGCGCACCATGCCGGACAGGGTCGCGCCGCCCTCCGCGCCGGCTGCGGAAAGGGCGTCCAGCAGCCCGGCAAGCGCCTCCGCGCGCTCGATCAGGCCGGCGCACAGCCCGTTTTCCCCCGCGCCGGGAATGGCGGACAGCGCCGCGGCCGTCCTTTCGGCCTCTGCCGCCGCCACGGAAAACAGCGTGCGCGCCGCCTCCGGGCGCAGCTCCCCCCGGTCCAGCTGCAGGGCCATCTGCCCCAGCTGGCGCGTCTGCTCCCGCAGCAGCGCGTCCGCCCCGGCGATGGCGTCGATCTGGCTCTGGGGCGCGGTGATGCGCAGCTTCAGGCTGTCGGCCCCGAGGGGCACCGCGTCCGCCTCGATGCCCTCCTGGGACGCCAGGCGCTCCGCGACGCGCCGGGCGTCCCGCTCCGATTCGTACAGCGCCCCCAGCACGGCCCATTCCCCCTCCAGAGGCGCGACATAGCCCGCCGCGCCGCGGCCGACGGTGGCGGCGGCGCGGAGCCGGGCCTCCTCATCCGTCTCGCACCGCGCCAGCCGCACGCACCAGCCCTCCAGCGCCTCAAATTCCAGCTGGCGCGTCACCCTGGGCGCCGACGCCATGCTCTCCACCACGTCCGGCCGGCCCGCATTCAGCGTCAGCACATATACGACCAGCATCGTCACGCACAGCGCCACCGCCCACGCCAGCGCCGTGGGCCGGTCCCGGCGCACCCGCACCCGCGTCATACTCAAAACGGCACCTCCCCCGCACGGTTCTTCGTAGAATCTATGCGGCAAGGCGCCGTTTTTATGCTCTTTTCGGCCTCACAGCCGCGCGGTCACGCTCATGCCCAGCGGCAGCGGCTCATCGCTCCGGGGCAGGATGCGCACCTCATATGCGCTCTCCGACGCGGCCCAGGCCACATCCAGCACCGTGCCCATGAGCGTCGCGTCCTCCCTCCCCGCAGGCGTCAGCTCCGCACTCTGGCCCGGGACGATGCCCGCCGCCTCGCTCTCGTTCAGCCGCAGCAGCACGCACACCTGCTCCTCGGGCACGATCTCAAACAGCGCCTGGCCCGCCTTCACGGCGCTGCCCGCCTCGGCCTCGACCCGCGCGACGATGCCGGTCACCGGCGCGCAGACCTCGCCCCCGTCCAGCTCATACAGCAGCTGGCCGCGCTCCACGGCGTCCCCCGCCGCCACTTTGAGCCGCGTCACCGTGCCGGTGGATTCATAGCGCTGGGTGTCGCTGGCCACCACGGTGCCGATGCCGACGCGCTGCTCAAGCGTGAAGTCCGCGTCGCGGTACAGGTACACCGTTTCGCCGATGTACAGCTCGCCGCCCAGCGTCAGCACCCGGTACTCCCCGGCGTCCACCTGCGTCACCACGCCCACGGCCCGGTGGCTGCCATCCGCCGTGCAGCGGATGTACACCGTCTCCCCGGCATGGATCAGCATGGTTTCAGCCGACGCGTAAGCGCCCTCCACCGTGCAGTGGACGGTGTATTTTTCAAGGGGCGCGATCTCCAGCACGACGCCGTCCGCCGCCTGGCCCGCCTGGACCCCGACGACCGCCACCTCGCCGTCCTGGCTGGCGAACACCCCTTCGCCGCCAAGCCGCGCCATCACGCTCCCCTCTGTCACGCGCGCCCCCGCCAGCGTCTCCAGCGATTCCAGCACGCCCGGGACCTCAGCGCGCACCGTGACGCCCGACAGCGCCGCTGTCTCGCCCTCCCAGGCCTCACCCAGCGCCGCCGCCGGGAGCAGCAGCAGCGCCAGCAGGGCCGTCAGCTTCTTCAACATGCTCTCAATTCCCTTCCGACAAATCCGCTTCATACAGTGCCAGCTCGCCGCCCTCCGTCAGCACATAGCGCGCGCCGTCCACCCAAACTTCCGTGCCCCGGGCGCTCACCCGGTATTCAAAGTCCGAGGACACATAGCCCTCGGCGCGCAGATCGCCGTAAACCCTGCCGGTCGGTTCGCTCTGGGTGGACAGCGAAAGGCGCTCCCCGTCCAGTGTCAGCAGCACAGCTTCAATCCCGCTGCGCGCCAGGGTCCTGAGGGCATAGCCGTTGAGCGACCACGTCCCGCCCTCCGCCGCCGGAACCAGCGACAGCATCGTGCCCTCCAGCGCGGCCGTGAACAGGCCCGTGCCGCCGTCCAGCGCAATATCCAGCGCCTCGCCGCCCAGCGTGAGGCGCGACATGGCCCCCTCGTCCGCCGACAGCGCCACCGCGCCGTAGGGGGTCATGTCCCCGCTGCCGGAATCGTGGGCGTCGGTCAGCGCGGTGCCCGCCGTGACGCGAAAACCCTGGTCCGCCCCGGCCTGTCCGCCGGAGGACCGCCCGGAGCCCCCACCGCGGGAACCGCCGTGGGAGCCGCCGCCCGGGAGCCCGCCGCCCTGCGGCGTCCCCTGGGCCACCTCAAGCACCAGCTGCGCCTGGGCCACGGGCGCTCCATTCAGCAGCGCGGTCACCGTCGCCTCATACCGCCCCGCCGCCAGCTCCGCCACAGACAGCTGCCACAGCGGCTCCGTCTGGACGGCGCTGTAGATCGCGCTGCCGTCCGGGGCCGTGAGGCTCACCGCAAAACTGTCACACGCCGCCGCGCAGCTCCATGCCAGCTCCACGGCGGGATACAGCGCCGGGTCGACGGCATACGCGCCCTCCGCCGGCGACAGTCCCGCCGGACTGGTGATCGCCACGACCAGAAGCGGCGCGGGCTGGGCGATGGGTTCCGCGGCTGCCACTGTGGATTGCTCAACGCTTCCCGCCACGGGCTGCTCAACGGTTTCTACTGTAGTTTGCTCAACGGCTTCCGCCGCGGGCTGCTCAGCGACTTTCGCCGCGGGCTGCTCAACGACTTCCGCCGCGGGCTGCTCAACGACTTCCGCCGCGGGCTGCTCAACAGCTTCCGTCGCGGGCTGCTCAACGACTTCCGCCGCGGGCTGCTCAGCGGTTTCTACTGTGGTTTGCTCAACGGCTTCCTCTGCCAATATCTGCTCACCTGTTTGCACCGC
>JAFUCP010000034.1 GCA_017459565.1 Clostridia bacterium
AGTCAGGGATTAGTATGAACTTGACGACATTGCCCCTGTGAGGACTTATCGGTTCACGGCCTTCATACCGCGGCTTTCCGCGAAGAGCAAACCCCTTCAGGCGAAAACACTTGAAGGGGTTTTGCGCACCCGGCAGACGATTCCGGGCAATCCGACGCCGAATACGGCAGGCTGAATGTCCGGGGCCCGGCCGGGCGTCTGCGCGGCGATGTTCACCGGCTCCGCCATACGGTTCATGGCGGGCCGGCTGAAATCCATCCACGCCCCGAAGAACGCCTGCCGGAACAGCTCAACGCTCCTCTACGCCACCAGGAACTTGTACTTCTTCACGCTGTACAACGGAACAAACGGGATGAGGATCGGCACGGTGCGCACGTACTTCCGATACTCAGGGTCCGCGCCGTAGTTCTTGTCCTGGCGCAGCTCCAGCCTCCGCGCACCGCTGAACATCACCCAGTTGATCAGCATAAAGCCCAGAATGGCCAGTACCCACTGTCCCGCGCCCTTCATCGCCGTGGTGCCCGTCAGCAGCATCCCCAGCCACAGCAGCAGTTCGCCCAGATAGTTGGGGCAGCGCACGAAGCTGTACAGGCCGGTATCCACGAACCGGCGGCTGTTTTTGCGCTTGGCCGCGCTCTTTTGCAGGTCCGCCGCCGCCTCCAGCGCGACGCCGCAGGCCATCACCGCCAAGCCGATCCAGAGCATGGCGTCCGCGGGCGCGCCGTTTTGCAGGCGGTAATACAGCGGAATCGTCATCAGCGTGTACAGCACGCCGCAGGTCAGCCACAGGGCCACCTTGGCGAAGATGGGCATTTTTCTGCTGCGCTCCATCTCAGGGCTCAGCACCTTGCGATAGGCCGCGCTCTTGCGCTCGCGAATCAGCAGATAGCCGGACAGCCGGCATCCGTAGACCACCAGCAGCAGGCAGGCCAGCCACTCCGGCAGGGTCATGGAACCGTGGAAGGCAATCGCCAGCGACGCACCGATGGCCGCGATGGACAGGCCGTAGCCCACGGAAAAGAACCAGATGTACATGTAAAAGCCCACGGAACAGGCCAGCAGGCTGACCAGCAGCAAAACCCAATAACTCATCACACATGCCCCTTATTATTCTTCTTTCAGCAAAAACTGGTCAAAGCCCGTCGTCTCAAGAATCTCCCGGACCTCGTCGCTCACGCCGGTCAGCTCGAAGCGATCCTTGTCATCCAGCAACTTGTACATCATCAGCAGCACGCGCAGGCCGGCGGAGGACACGTAGACCATCCGGCTCACATCGACGCGAATCGCCTTGATGCCGTCGCCCGCGTTCTGGAACCGCTTCAGCAATTCCGGCGCGGTGATCGTATCCATGCGTCCCTGGACGGAAGCCTCAAAGATACCGTCCTTCACGCTGCTTTCAACCTTGAAGGGAAGGTTGCCCTCAACGGGCTTCTCTTCGGCTTGTTCCGCCACAGTCAGCTCCCAGAACTTCATTTTCCTGAAAACTTCCCGCACCGCAAAATCCGCTTCGGGTGCTCCCCTGAGCGACGCGATCTGGTCGGGAAGATAGTCCGCCATGCCAATTTCGCGAAGCTCAAAGCCCATCCTTCGGATAAACGCGCGCACCTTCCCGTCGTCGGGATCAAAGAACACGCTGTCGTTGAACCTGACGTCCGCCGTCGTAGCGGCAGCGCGGTTCGTGACAGCCGCGTACAGGGCGGTCAACGCGGGATCATTGTTCAGCGTGGCGGCCACGACCTCCCTGTCATGGAGGAAGTAGGCCCTGTCCGTAATGACCCAGCTTCCGCTGTGCTTCTGAAGGAGGCGTCGGAGGTTGGAAAACACCTCTTCCAATTCGGATTGGTCGAAATACATCAAAAGCCCTTCCGTGGTCACAAGGAGGTTGCGGCTGTCATCGGGCAGCGCGGCCTCCAGGGATTCGTAATTGGTGGCGTCCACCGCGTGATACGAGGTCGATTCGCTCCTTCCGATGATGGATTCCACCGCGGGGACCATGGCGTCCGCGACCGCGGGAAGGTCGCATCCAAAGTAGGCCCTCCCATCCCGGGACAGGCGAATACCGCGGGAAGTATAGCCGCAGGGCAAATCGACGATCGGACGGTCCGGCATCTGTTCAATCAGTCGGTTCATGGCCTGAAACCGCGTCTCGATCAGAATCGTATACGCGGGAAAGAGCCTTTTGACCTGTTCATGCAGCTCCTTCGAAACGGGCTTTTTCGACATCTGCGCGCCGAAGGGCGGAAAGCCCAGGGCGTCAAGAAGGCGCTGCGCGTCCTTGTCCCCCGCGGCGGCGTTCAGCTGTACGCAGGATTTGGCCGTGTTGAACACGGGGTTGACCAATTCTCTCAATTCCTGATTATCCATAATAAACCTCCCTGTCCTGGCAAGGCAGCAATGCCCGTGTTCGCTTTCATCCTGTCAGAGGATCCCGTCCCGCCATGCGGTTCGCGGCAGAGTGAAGCGCCGGACGGGGACGCGCTGGACGGGCAGGCCATGGTCCTTCATCGCTTGCTCCAGCGCGTCGGCGAGGGCAGAAATGTCGCTGCACGCCAGGCAGGTGACGCGGAATTCCCCGTTGTGTTCGATCACGTTCAGGTGCAGCGTGTTTCCCCCCGCGGGCTTGCAGAGGAAGCGCACGTCCGTGATCTGTTCGGAATAGCCGGTTTTGTGCATGGAGCCGATGTAATCAATGTAGAAGGTGTCATGGGTGACCGTCATGAACCCGGCGGGCTTTTTCAGCTCCTCCCGGTAATCCGTGGCCTGCTCCATTCGCCCGCGGTACATCTGGCCCAGCATGTTATAGACGGCGTGGAACTTATCCTGGCTCATCTGCTGCTTCAGCATGGTCCGAAGCTGGGCGGCCCGCTGGTCGAAGGGCAGCGCGTCCATGGGCGTGCCGCTGATGGGCAGCATTATGCGGCTGGAGCAGTTCTTGAAGGTCTCCTCGCAACCCAACTGCCGCCGGATGGATACGGGGATATTGACCATGACGGGCACGTCGGCATCAGGATGCAGCCGCGTAATGGCCTCCCCCACCAGCATGGAGAACATCACGGAGGGCGACGTGCCGTTGGCCTTCACGAACTTCATGAACGCCTCGGAGGGGAGGCGGAAGCCGTATTCCAACACCTCTGCGGAGCCATTGCGCACGATTTCCGGCAGATGATAGGCCACGGGCTGCTCCCCCTGCCGGGGCATGGTGAAATCGGGAGAGACCTCATACTGCCGGGAGTAGGGCTCGAAGGTCTCCCCCTCCGTCATTTCGGTGCTGTCGGCGCGGATGCCGTTCGGGTCGTATTCCACGCCGTCCTTCATGCAATAATAGTGATACAGCACGGACTCCAGGAAGGTGTAGATGCCCTGGCCATCGCAGAAACCGTGATACATGGAAAACCAGGTCACATTCCCGTCCCATGTGAGGTCCAGCATGTGATAGTTGGTCTCACTGCCGCCCACATGGCGGATACCCGCCACATGCGCCGCCTCCATGGGCAGCGGGTTATTGGCGTAGTAGATCGCGCCGTGGTCGATGACCAGCGTGTCGGTCAGATAGGGCATTCGCTGAACCGTCCGGTCCAGGGCGCGCTGGAGCAGCTCGCCGTCGATGGGGTCCCGGTGGGTG
>JAFUCP010000208.1 GCA_017459565.1 Clostridia bacterium
CGTCATTCACTCATTCAGAATCGCGCACCATTTCCAGAATCTCTTCCGGGGTGAGCAGCTGGAGCCACACCTGATTGGGCAGGCATATGATCATGTTGCTAAGGATGCGCTCCTCCCGGTTTTCAAGCGTCACCAGACCCTGATTGACGCAATCATGGTTTTCGCAGGTGGAATCCTCCATGTACACCCCGTCCGGGGTCAGGTGGATCACGTTCACCGCCTCCGAGCCGTCGGGCAGCGTCTGCTTCAGCGGAAAGGAAAGCTCTCCCTCCTCCGGCAAGGGCAGCCAGCCGGTCTGCGTGGCGGTGGACACCAGCACATATGCCTTTGCCGGGGCCGGCGCGCCGTCCAGCGGCGTACCGGAAGCGCTTTTATCATCCGTCTCGGCCCGGGCCGCAAGCAGTCCGATCAGCGCAAGCACCGCCAGCAGCGCGGCCAGCGCTCTGTTCTTTCTTCGTCTCATGTCCTTTCCCTTTCGGCGCGCGGCGTCGCCCGCTCTCTCTTCAGGGCCTCTTTCTCCTCGGTCTTTTTCTCCCAGTGCAGCAGCACCGTCATGGCGGCGCGCATCAGCAGGATGGCGCAGGTCATGCCCAGATCCCGCCAATCGGGGGCGATGATCGTCTTGAGGACTTCGCTGCCCAGCAGAAAGCTCAGCGCCGTGTTGATGCCCTCCGCCAGCAGCGTCTTGCTCCTGTGAGGATCCCGCAGCAGCGATATCAGCGCCCGAACCGCCTCCACGACGATGATGGTCGCGCCGACGATCTCAAGGGCCAATATGCTGTACCGTACGACGATCTTGAACAGTTCCTCAAAGGTCTCATACATGGCAAGCAGCCTCCTTTGCCCTGTGTCATGCCGTCAGTTCACCAAATACTCTCCCGCGCCGGAGGTGCGAATGACAGACCTGTCCCGGCAGATGAACAGCGCCTCGACGCCCTCCAGCCCCTCAATCAGCGTGACGCCCGCCGTCGGGCCCAGTGCGAATGCCGCCGTGGCCAGCGCGTCGCCAAGCATGGAGCTTTCGGAAAAAACGGTCACAGAAGCCAGCTCATTTTCCACAGGCCAGCCCGTCCGGGGATCGAGTATGTGGTGGTAGTATTTGCCGTCAAACTCAAAGCCGCGCTCATAGATGCCGCTGGTGACGGTGGAACCGCCGAAGTTCCGCGCCACCAGCATGTATTCGCCCGTGGGCTTGTCGATATCCTGGACGCCCACCTTCCAACAGCTTCCGTCCGGCTTCAGGCCGATGCACACGACGTTGCCTCCAAAGGACAGCACGGCGCTTTCCACACCCCGGTCCATCAGGTACCGCTTGACCGCGTCGGCAATATAGCCCTTCGCGATGCCGCCCAAATCGATCATCATGCCTTCGGGCAGCGTGACCTCGTCCCCGTCTATGGCCACCCGCGTGTAATCCACCAGCTTGGCGGCGGCGGCAATTTGCTCCGCGCCCGGCAGCGCGGCGGCCCCGGAGGTAAAGTCCCACAGCGTCGAAACCGGCGCGATGGTCACATCGAACAACCCGCCCGACAGGTCGCTCACCTGCCTCGCGGCCTCAAGCACGGCGATGGTATCGGAACAGACCGGCACAGGCTGTCCGTTGGCATGGTTGATGTTCCATACATCGCTGCCCTCCACGGTTCTCGAAAGCAGGCGCTCATACCGGCCACATTCCTTAAGGGCATCTTCGAGTACGGCGATATCATCCACATAGGCGGTCAGCATGATCGCCGTGTCCAGATAAAAGCCGACCGCAGTCTGTTTTTCTGCCTGTGTCGCGAAACAGCCTGCAATTGCGGACAAAACCGCAAGGAGAATGATGAAGGAAACCACTCGTTTCATGGATGACCTCTTTTACGTACAGGATTAATACAGACCGTAGTCTGTATTTCTGTCTGTACTTTATTCGCTTTTTACCCTGAGCGCCGCGAACACGCGCCGCGCCACCACGCCGGTCAGGCAGCCCACTGCCGCGCCTACGCCCACCAGTACGGGCAAATAGGTATACAGCAGCTGGGGCGTGCGCAGCGCAGTGCTGGCCGCCAGAATCTGCCCGATATTGTGGGCCACCGCTCCCGCCAGGGAGGTACCCAGCACGCTCCATTCCGGCCTTTTTCGAATGACGGCCCATGCCGCAAGGGACGCAGCGGCGGCGGCGGCAATCAGAATGACGCACCAGAGCATCTGTCCCCTGGGCGACGGGTGCCGGGCGAGCAGGAAGGCGTCGCTTGCCGCGGCCAGGAGGCCGATGCCCAGCGCGCCAAGGCGGGCATCGCGCCTGACGAGCAGCATTACGGCCAGGCTCAGCACGCCGCCGGACAGGCTGTAGAGTATGGCGCTCATGGAGCCGAACAGGAAGCCCGACAGAAACACCTTGGTCAGCATCAGCAGCACGCAGCCCCGCCAATCCATCAGATAGACGGCGTAAAGCAACACCGTATTGGCCAGGCCCAGCTTTATGCCGGGCACCGCGCCGCTTAAAAACCACGTAAGCGGTATCGCGCGGTCCAGCCAACCCAGCACCAGCGAAAGCGCCGCCAGCAGGCCGAAGCGCGCAACCATCCTGGCGCTTGAATTCAATCGATTCCCTCCATCCTCCGCGGGCGCGCAAGGGTCAATCGCCCCTCACCTCCACAGACAGCCTGTGGGGCAGGCAGATGATGAACCCGCCCATAACCCGCACTTCGAGGTTGTCCGCCGTCACCGCGCCCATCTCCACGCAGTCCTGGTTATCGCAGTTCGCGCTGCGCATGGTCACTGCATCCCCCGTAATTTCAACCACGTTTTCCCCGCCGTCCGGCTGGACGACGGAGACGGTGTGCGCCGTGTCAAAGGGCAAATCGATCAGCGCCTTGCCGTCCAGGGTGATGTAGACGCGCAGGGGGGCCTTGTCCCCCGGGGCCACAGGGGCCCCGTCCCAGACCGCGCCGTCCAGCAGCACCCGCGCCGCGGCGTCGTCTTTCGCCCCGCAGCCGCCAAGCGCCGCGCAAAGCAGCAAAAGTCCAACCAGCAGTCCCATTCGTTTCACGGAATGAAGCCGTTTCAAAGCATCGAACCTCCGCGATCAAACTTATTCATATTATACACATTCTTCCCGCGCGAAGCAACCACAAATTCCGCCGGACGGCCTCACAGCAACAAACGACAGATCTTTCCATTTGTGTTTGTATCCGCCTCATTATTTGCCAAACCACGGCAATTGCTCGGTTTTGTGATTGACGGAACTGTGACAGATGTGTTATGATGAAAATGAAAATGTGGGCCTGTGCCCGCATGAAATACAATCAAGGAGGGGTATTATGAAGAAGATTACCGCAATGCTGCTGTGCCTGTGCCTGCTGTTGGGCTGCGCGGCGGTTGCCGAGGACGCGGCGTTCACGCCCGGCACCTACGAGGCCACAGGCAAGGGCTTTGGTGAAACCGTGCCGGTGAGCGTTAAGGTCACCGTGGACGAAAACGCCATCACCGCCGTAGAAATCGAAGGCGACGAGGAAGAGCCCTTCGGCAAGCCGCAGTTTGAGACCTACGCGGCCGCGCTGGTGGGACGCGCCGACGCCGAAATCGACGCCGTGGCCGGGGCGACGATGACCCGCGACGGCATCGCCGAAGCCGTGGAAAAGGCGCTGGCCGAGGCCCGCGGCGAAACCGCGGATGCAGGTGGAGCCGCCGAGATGAGCTTCACCGCCGGCACCTATGAGGCCACCTCCGAGGGCTACAACGGCCCCGTGACCGTGAGCGTCACCTATGGCGAAGGCGCCATCGAGTCCATCGACATCGTCTCCAGCGTGGAGACCGATCACGTGGGCACCGTGGCCTTCGACATCATGATCCCCGAAATGCTGGAAGCCAACGGCTCCGGCGTGGACGGCGTCTCCGGCGCCACCTTCTCCACCCGTGCGCTGCGCAACGCGGTCAACGACACCGCGCTGCTGGCAGGCTGCACCAACATGGACGCCTTCAAGTCCGCCAAGGTCGAGCATGTCGCCGGCGAGCCCGTGGAGGTGGAATACGACGTGGTCGTGGTCGGCGCGGGCGGCGCGGGCATGGCCGCCGCGGCTCAGGCCGCGCAGGACGGCAACACCGTGCTGGTCATCGAAAAGAACGCCGAGGTTGGCGGCAACACCCTCGTCTCCGGCGGTCAGTACCAGTCCGTGATGCCCTATCTGGTGTGGGATCCCGCGGACCCGGACGCCACCACCGGCATCTATGAGCATGACGGCCAGACCTATGAAAAGGTCAAGTCCGTACAGGGCTGCATCGACGAGCTGAAGATGATCCTCAACTGGTTCGAAGAACCCTTCGACGAGGCCTGGTACGTTGACAACGAGTTTGTGGCCGGCGACGCCGCCGAGCTGTCAAAGCACGGCGTCCATGCCGAATACCTGCCCATCCTCAAGGAGCTGAAGGGCGAGATCCAGGCCTACCTGGATTGGGCGCAGCCCCAGCTGGACGCGGGCGTGCCCGAGAGCCAGCTGGCCCTGTTCTCCACCCTGAACCTGCACAAGTTCCAGACCTACTACGGCGGCCTGCGCCAGAGCGCGGACAAGACCCAGTGGATCTACGGCGACGTGGACCTGGTGAGCCAGTTCATCGACGGCGGCCAGGGACTGAAGGAGTGGCTTGAGGACCAGGGCGCCACCTTCCACGAGGACAGCCAGCAGACGCTGATCGGCGCGCTGTGGTATCGTGAAAACGAGTTCATCGGCTCCACCATCGACCTGGACGGCGACGGCGAGAACGAGATGGGCCGCTGGGGCAGCTACTTCGCCGCGCCCATGGCCACGATTTACGCCGCCAACGATGTCAACAACATCATGATCCGCACCACCGCCACCGACCTGATCGTCGAGGACGGCAGGGTCGTGGGCGTGAAGGCCGTGCATTACGACGGCACCCCCGTCACCGCGAAGGCGACCAAGGGCGTCATCCTGGCCACCGGCGGCTATGCGGCCAACATCGACATGGTGCTGGACGGCAACGTGTACTGGTCCTCCGAATACCTGACCAAGGCCACCAAGACCACCAACCGCTCCAGCCAGGTCGGCGACGGCATCCGCATGGCCGAGGCCGTGGGCGCCGCGACCACCGGCATGGGCTTCACCCAGCTGATGCCCATTTCCTGGGTGGACAACGGCAATCTGGCCTTCGGCGGCGGCAACTACGCATGTTGGATCAACCCCACCACCGGCCACCGCTTCGTGGACGAGGGCTCCGAGCGCGACGTGCTCTCCCTGGCCGAGTTCAAAAACGGCATGGAGGTCAACGGCACCAAGGGCGTTTTCCTGGAGTTCTACAACAAGGAGCAGATGATGCCCGCGCCGATGCAGCTGGCCGAGGGCGACTTCGATGGCCGCTACTATCGCCGCACCATCGCCGAGCTGCCCGAGCTGTTTGAGGAGCTGGGCGTGACCGCCGATCCCGAGGTCGTGATCCAGACCATCCGCGATTATGACATGGCCGTGATGGAAAGGGCCAACAAGATCAACGAGGGCAATTTCCCGGACGTGGGCAAGGGCATCTCTTCCCGCACCGTGGGCAACGTGGAAAAGAACGAGGACGGCAGCTATAACATCGAATCCTATGACCTGGACAACGCGCTGCTGACCATCCGCCTGATGGCGCCCTCCACCCACCACACCATGGGCGGCGTGCTGGTGGACACCCAGCGCCATGTGCTGGATGAAAACGGCGAGATCATCCCCGGCCTGTACGCGGCCGGTGAGGTCACCGGCGGCATCCACGGCGGCAACCGCCTGGGCGGCAACGCCATCGTCGAAATCTTCGTTTCCGGCCGCACCGCCGCGCAGGCTGTGTCCGCCGACAACGAATAAGCGATTCATTTCCCCCGGGGCAGGCGAGAGCCTGCCCCGCTTTTTGCGTTTAAATCCTCCCGAAATGATCTTCGATAACATTCATGCCCTTGACCGCCGCGCGTTTGTTTTGTATAATAGCTTCGTAAGTGCCGGAAAGTCTTCCGGCCCACGCCTCGTTTGAACAGAAAGATTGCCGATGAGCAGGAGGATACGACATGGAGCAGAAAAAGAGACTCGTTACGCGCAGCGACTTCGACGGCCTGGCCTGCGCGATGATGCTTAAGGACCTGGACCTTATCGAGGAAATCAAATTTGTTCATCCCAAGGACGTACAGGACGGCAAGGTGGAGCTTTTCCCCACGGATATCACCACCAACCTGCCCTACGATCCCCGGGTGGGCCTGGCCTTTGACCACCACGAATCCGAGGTGGACCGCCTGAAGGCGAAGGAAACCGGCGGCAAGCTGATCATCGATCCCAACGCCCGCAGCGCAGCACGCGTGGTATACGACTACTATGGCGGCGCCAGTGCCTTCCCCCGCGTGAGCGAGGAGCTGATGGCCGCTGTGGACAAGGGCGACAGCGCCGATTTCACCGTGGATGAGATTCTGCATCCCTCGGGCTGGGTGCTGCTGCACTATCTGATGGACCCTCGCACCGGCCTGGGCCGCTTCCGCCAGTTCCGCATCTCCAACTATGACCTGATGATGCAGCTGATCGATTTCTGCATGGAACACTCCATCGACGAAATTCTTGAACTGCCGGATGTGAAGGAACGCGTGGATCTGTACTTCCAGCAGTCCGAAATGTTCGTGGAGCAGCTCAAGCGCATCGCCAGGATTTACGACAAGGTGGTCGTGCTTGACCTGCGCAACGAGGAAATCATCCACGCCGGAAATCGCTTCATGATCTACGCGCTGTATCCCGAAACCCAGATTTCCGTCCACGTGGCCTGGGGCTTCCGCAAGCAAAACACCGCGGTCATGATCGGCAAATCCATCGTGAACAAGGCTTCTACCGTCGATATCGGCGAGCTTTGCCTGCAATACGGCGGCGGTGGCCACCACAACGCGGGCACCTGCCAGCTTGAAAACGACGTGGTGGACGAAAAACTGCCCCTGATCATCGAGGCCCTGAACGGCTGATCGACGCGTATCGGTTTTTTCTGCGGCAGAGCGCTCTTGCGTACTGCCGCTTTTTTCGCCCGTTGAATGTAACTTTATTTCTACAATCTTCGCACATGGATTGACAATTCCTCGGGCGTTGCTCTATGATTAAGGGTAGTTATGATATTTCAGTCATTTCAAAAGGATTTGCAATGATTTGGAGGCGTCGAACATGCTTAAAAAGGGTCGCAAGCGCGAGGCGAAGGGCCTTGCCGTACTCTATTTCATCATCGGCCTGATCATTCTTCTGATCATACTGGCCGTCGTCTATTTCGCGCTGGTCAAGCTGGACTATTCCGACAAGCTGGACCCGGAGACCACGGTTCGCCCCTATGTGGAGAACCAGGAGCCGGAAGCGCCCGCCGAGATCATGGTGGATGAGCCCGTGGCCGAGGTTCCCGAGTATGACCTGCCCGGCGACGAGGTGGATTTGACGGTTCCCGTGGAGGAGGTCACCCCCGAGCCCACGCCGGAGCCCACCCCCGAACCCACGCCGGAGCCCACCCCCGAGCCCACGCCGGAGCCCACCAAGCTGCCCGCGGCGCTGGTGGCAAAGCCCATGACCGAAATGCCCAAGCTGCCCGGCGTCGGCGACGAAAACGGCAAGCTGGGCATCACCCGCTGCTATGTCTCCGAGCCCGATGAAAACAAGCTGATGCACATTGCGGGCTACGGCTATGTGAACGAGGACACCTTCGACGGTGCGCAGGCGCGCAGCTGGCTGATCGTGACCCAGGTGGCCTCCGGGCAGAAGGTGGCCTATCCGCTGACACTGACCCAGGGCATCTCCGGCCTGCCCCATCCCGACGCCGTCTGCCAGAACGCAGGCGCCAGCGACTTTGAAATCTATCTGGACGTGAGCGCCTATCAGGAGGGCATCTACTCTCTGGAGCTGGTGATCGGCTACGTCCCCGGCGGTGAAAAGAACGCGGTGTTCAAGTACTTCCCCTTCACCAGCGATATCAGCTTCACCATCCTCAACGGACAGGTGATCGCCCCCATCGTGCCGGTGAATTTCGAATAACCCCACAAAAAACCTTTTGCGCGGCCCCAAGCAAACGCTTCGGGGCCGCTTTTCTTGAATTGTACATGATTTGGAAAACGGAACGTTTTCCGGGTCGGCGACATCCGCAGGAGAACGTCGACAATCATTTGTCAAATCACACCTCCCCGGCGACATTTCGGCGCTCCCCCGCCTGTTTTTACGGCTTTTGGCTTCCCCGCCCGACCGCCGCGCGGTATAATGCCTTCAGTCGCAGGGCAGACGGCCCCGCGGCAGGCCACACGAAAGACAGTAGGAGGAAAAACACAATGATGATCAAGCTGGCGAAGCGCGGCATCATCGCCGCCGTAATTCTCATCGCGCTGCTGGTACTGCTGCTGAGCAGCTACACGCGGGTACCCGTGGGCTCCACCGGCATCATGGTTACCATGGGCCGCGTTCAGGACGGTTCAACGCTGTCCGAGGGCGTGCATTTCCACATTCCCTTTTTTCAGGAAATCGTGTCCCTGGACAACCGCGTCAAGAAGCTGGAGCTGAACACCGAGGCGTTTTCCAAGGATATCCAGACGGTATCCGCCAAGCTGGCCGTGAACTACCGGCTGCGTCCTGAAATGTCCTTCTCGGTGTACAAGTCCCACGGCACCCAGTTCGAGCAGAACATCATCGTGCCTGCGACCCACGAGGTCCTCAAGAGCGTGTGCGCGCAGTACACCGCCGAGGAGCTGATCTCCAAGCGCGCCGATTCCTCGGACAAGATGCGCGACGAGCTGGACGCGAAGCTGACCGATATGGGCATCACGGTCACGGACTTCAACATCATCGACTTCGACTTCTCCACCGATTTCATCAACGCCGTAGAGGCCAAGCAAGTGGCCGAGCAGGTTCGCAAAAAGGCCGCCACGGAAAACGAGACCGCCATCGCCCAGGCCGAGCGCGAGAAGCAGGTTGCCATCAAGCAGGCCGAGGCCGCCGCGGAAAAGGTTCGCATCGAGGCCGAGGCCAAGGCCAACGCCGTGAAGATGGCCGCCGAGGCGGAGGCCTTCCGGCTCCAGTCCATCAACGAAAATCTGACGGATCTCACCATCCGCAACACGCTGGCCGAGCGCTGGGACGGCAAGCTGCCCACCGTGTCCGGCACGAACGCCGCCGGGATCCTGAACATCGGCGAGCTGCTGGACGGTCAGGACGGCGCCGACAACGAACAGTGATCAGGAGTCTGCCATTATGATCGAGTACAAAGTCGTCACGACAAATGTCCGCGAGGCGGAGGAGGTCATGAACCGATATGCCGCTGATGGCTGGCAAGTCGTCAGCACCGATACGGTCTCCGGCGTGTCCATGACGCTGAAAACCACACCCCTCATCGTGACCTTCGCCCGTAGGACCGCATAGCATTTCCCCTCCGCGCCGCGCCAACACCGCGGCGCGGCCTTTTTCGCGCAATATCCCCGGCCGCAGCGCGTATTCTTCACCCTATCTTGCTTTCCCGCGGGCGAAGCGTCTGATATAATAGCGATGAGCAACGGGATTTAACGTTCGCTTTATTGACTTTAGTCTGCTAACGTGCTAAAATAATAAAGCAAGCTGAATTTGGAGGCGTTCCATGAACCCTGTGGATTATTCCCTCAAGCCGGAGGAGCGCGTGCTGTTCGCGCTGCGCGCGCTGTACCAAAAATACGGCTACAGCCAGTTCAAGATGGGCAAGTTTGAAGAGTACGACCTGTACGTGCGCAACAAGGACTTTCTCGTCTCCGACGGCGTGATCACCTTCACGGATACCGACGGGCGGCTGATGGCCCTGAAGCCGGACGTGACCTTGTCCATCATCAAGAACACCCGCGAGGCGTTTGGCTGCGTGCAGAAGCTGTACTACAGCGAAAACGTGTACCGCGTTTCCGGCTCAACCCGCTGCTTCAAGGAAATTATGCAGACGGGCCTTGAGTGCATCGGGGATGTAGACCTCTACAACCTGTGCGAGGTCATTTTCCTGGCGGCGCAGAGCCTTCAGATCATCGATGAGCGCTATGTGCTGGACCTGTCCCACATGGGCGTGGTCGCCGCGCTGGTGGACGCGCTGGAGCTCACGGACCAGGCCCGCGCCGAAATATTGAAATGCATCGGCGAAAAGAACGCCGACGGGGTGCGCAAGCTGTGCCCGGGCAGGGATATCGATGGGCTGCTCACCCTGATCGCGGCCCACGGCCCCTCCGACAGGGTCATCCCGGCGCTGCGTCCCTATTGCGCCCAGGGAGCCGCGAAGGCCGCCCTTGACGAGCTGGAAGCCGTCGCCGGCGTGCTGGCCGCAGACGGCTGCGCGGGCGTTCGGGTGGACTTCTCCATTGTCAACGATATGAATTACTACAACGGCATCGTATTCATGGGCTATATCCCCGGCATCCCGGCCTCCGTACTGTCCGGCGGACAGTATGACAAGCTGATGCGGCGCATGGGGCGCAGCGCACGGGCCGTGGGGTTCGCCATCTATATGGATCTGCTGGAGCGGCTGGAGGACGCCGCGCGGCCCTATGACGTGGACACCGTGCTGCTGTACGGCGAAGACGCGGACGCCGTCGCGCTCTCCCAGGCCGTCAGGCTGCTGACGGAGTCCGGCAGGAGCGTGCTTGCGCAGAAGGCTGTGCCTGAAAAGCTGCGCTACCGGCAGCTGTTGAGGTTTGAGGACGGAGGGATAAAGCCGTGAGGGAACTCGTAAACATCGCGCTGCCCAAGGGGCGGCTGGGCGAAAAGGTATACGGCATGTTCGCAGCGGCGGGCTTTGAGTGTCCTTCCATCCTGGAGCCCAACCGCAAGCTGATCTTCGAAAACGAGGAAGCGGGCGTGCGCTACTTCTGGGTCAAGCCCTCGGACGTGGCCATCTATGTGGAGCGGGGCGCGGCGGATATCGGCGTGGCCGGCAAGGACATACTGCTGGAATACGCGCCGGAGGTCTATGAGCTGCTGGATCTGAACGTGGGCGTGTGCCGCATGGCCGTAGCCGCGAAGAAGGACTTTCGGGACAACCCGGAGCGCACGCTGCGCGTGGCGACCAAGTTCGCCCGCATTGCCCGGCAGTACTACGCGTCCCTGGGGCGGGACATCGACATCATCCACCTGAACGGCAGCATTGAAATCGCCCCGATCCTGGGGCTTTCAGATGTCATCGTGGACATAGTGGAGACCGGCAAGACACTTTTGGAAAACGACCTGGAGCCGCTGGAGACCATCGTGCCCATCAGCGCGCGGCTGATTGCGAACAAGGCCAGCTTCAGGTTCAAGGCAGCTGAGATCGAAGCCATACAGGAGGGCCTGCAGGCGCAGGTAAAGCAAGCATGATCAGGATAATGAAATACGGCGAAGTCGCCAACGAAGCCATTTTTGCCCGCAGCATGCCCGAGGTGGACGTGGCCGGGATCGTATCGGATATCATCGCCGACGTACGCGCCCGGGGCGACGCGGCGCTGTTCGACTACTGCGAGAAGTTTGACAGGGTGCGCCTGAGCGCGCTGGAGGTCACCTCGCAGGAGCTGGACGCCGCCGTCGCTCAGATGGAGCCTGAATTTATGGACGCGCTGTACACCGCCGCGGCGAACATCCGCGCCTTCCACGAAAAGCAGGTGCGGCAGAGCTTCATCATTGCCGAAAGGGACGGCGTGGTGATGGGCCAGAAGATCACCCCGCTGGACCGGGTGGGCCTGTATGTGCCCGGCGGCACGGCGGCCTATCCCTCCACGGTGCTGATGGACGCCATTCCCGCAAAGATCGCCGGGTGCGGCGAAATTGTGATGACCACGCCCCCCGCCAGGGACGGCAGCGTGAATTGCGCGATACTGGCCGCGGCCAGGGTAGCCGGCGTGGATCGCGTCTTTAAGGTGGGCGGCTCGCAGGCGGTGGCGGCGCTGGCCTACGGCACGCAGAGCATCCCCTGCGTGGACAAGATCGTCGGCCCCGGAAACGCCTTTGTCGCGGAGGCCAAGAAGCAGGTCTTTGGGCGCGTCGCCATCGACATGATCGCCGGACCCAGTGAGATATTGACCATCGCCGACGCAAAGAGCGATCCCCGCATCGTGGCCGCGGACATGCTCTCCCAGGCCGAGCATGACAAGATGGCAAGTGCGGTGCTGGTGACGGACAGCATGGCGCTGGCCGAAGCTGTCCGGGATGAAATTGAGCGCCAGGTCCGCGCGCTGCCCCGGTTCGAAATTGCCTCCGCCTCCATCGACGTAAACGGCAAGATCATCGTCGTGGGCAGCATCGAACAGGCCATCGAAATCTCAAACACCATCGCGCCGGAGCATCTGGAGCTGTGCCTGGACAATCCCTTCGACTATCTTGACAAGGTGAAGCACGCGGGTTCCATCTTCATGGGCCGCAGCTGCCCGGAGGCGCTGGGCGACTACCTGGCCGGGCCGAACCACACGCTGCCCACCGGCGGCACCGCCCGCTTTTACAGCCCGCTGTCCGTGGACGATTTCATCAAAAAGTCCCAGTACACCTACTTCACCCGCGACGCCCTGAGCGCGGTGGCCGACAGGATCGCCGTATTTGCCCGCAAGGAAGGGCTCGAGGGCCACGCCAGGAGCGTGCTTTCCCGCTTTGAATAAGTGTCCGGCTACACCCATCCATGTGAGGTAATGAAACAATGAGCAGCTATCTCTCGAAGCGCTACCAGGCGCTTGAAGCCTACACCCCCGGCGAACAGCCCCGGGACATGCGCTATGTCAAGCTGAACACCAACGAAAGCCCCTATCCCCCATCACCGGGCGTCCTTGAGGCGGTCACGGCCGAGGCGGGCCGTTTGCAGCTGTATTCCGACCCTGTGTGCGCCGAGCTTCGGGACGCGCTGGCCGCGCGCTACGGCGTGAAGCGGGAAAACGTGTTCGTCTCCAACGGCTCCGACGACATTCTCAATTTCGCGTTCATGGCCTTTGCCGGGGACAGCGTGCCCGCCTGCTTTCCCGATATCAGCTACGGCTTTTACAGGGTCTACGCCGACCTGCACGGCATCGACAGCCGCCAGATTCCCCTGAAGCCGGATTTCAGTGTGGCCGCGGGGGATTATATGAACCTGGACGGCTTTATCGCCATCGCAAACCCCAACGCGCCCACCGGCATGGCGCTTTCACGGGATGAAATCGAAGGCATCGTCAAAGCCAACCCCGGGCATGTGGTGCTGATTGACGAGGCTTATGTGGACTTCGGCGCGGAAAGCTGCGTGCCGCTGACCTCGAAGTATGACAATCTGCTGGTGGTGCAGACCTTCTCCAAGTCCCGCAGCATGGCCGGGGCGCGGCTGGGCTTTGCCATCGCCTCCGAGGGGCTGATCGCCGACCTGGAAAAGATCAAGTACAGCACCAACCCCTACAGCGTCAACCGCATGACCCTGGCCGCGGGGATAGCGGCGCTGGCGGCGGACGATTACAACATGGAAAACTGCCGCCGCGTCATGAAAACCCGCGAGGCCACCGCCGCACGGCTGCGGGACATGGGCTTTGAGGTACTGCCCAGCCTGTCCAACTTCCTGTTCGCCCGCTGCCCGGGCCAAAGCGGCGAGGCGCTGTATCTGGCGCTCAAGCGCCGCGGCGTGCTGGTGCGCCACTTCAGCGACGCGCGCATCGCCGACTTCCTGCGCATCAGCATCGGCACACCGGAGCAGATGGACGTGCTTTTTGAAAAGCTATCGGAAATACTGGAGGGCTGAACCATGCGAACCTCTGAAATCGTGCGCCGTACGGCGGAGACGGATATCCGGCTGACCCTGTCGCTTGACGGCACGGGCAGAGCCGATATCGACACCGGCTGCGGCTTCCTGAACCACATGCTCACGCTGTTCGCCCGCCACGGGCGCTTTGATTTGACCGTCAAGTGCGTGGGCGACACCGATGTGGACGATCACCACACCGTCGAGGACATCGGCATCTGCCTGGGGCTGGCCTTTGCCCAGGCGCTGGGCGACATGGGCGGCATCAACCGCTACGGCAGCGCCATCCTGCCCATGGACGAGGCGCTGATCCTCACCGCCGTGGACATTTCCGGCCGGGCGCACTTAAGCTGTGATTTGGAGCTGCCCACCCAGAAGATCGGCAGCTTTGACAGTGAGCTGGTCAAGGAATTCTGGCTTGGCTTCGTGCGCAAGGCGAACCTGACGCTGCACATCCGCAAGCTGGCAGGTGAAAACAGCCACCACATCGCCGAGGGCGCGTTCAAATCCGCCGCACGCAGCCTGCGCGCCGCCGTCGCCATCGACCCGGCACTGAACGGGGAGATTCCCTCCACCAAGGGCGTGCTGTGAAAGGAGCCTCTATGATCGCGATTATCGATTACGGCGTCGGAAACCTGTTTTCCCTCGAACACAGCCTGATGGCCGTGGGCGCGCAGGTGTGCGTCACCGGCGAGGAGCGGGTCCTGCGCGAAGCGGACCATGTGATCCTGCCCGGTGTCGGCGCTTTTGGCGACGCGGCCAGGAAGCTGCGCGAAACCCGGCTGGACGCCGTTTTGAAGCAGATCGCCGCTTCGGGCACGCCCGTCATGGGCATCTGTCTGGGGATGCAGCTATTGCTGGATATCAGCTATGAATTCGGCGAGCATCCGGGCCTGGGGCTGATCCCCGGCGAGGTGCGGCCCATTTCCGATGTCATCCCCGCCGGGCTGAAGATTCCCCACATCGGCTGGAACGCGCTGCGGCTGACGGCGCGCCGCTTCAGCCCCGATCCGGCGCTGCCCCACCCCATCTTCAAAGCCGTCGAGCCCGGAGACTGCGTATATTTCGTTCATTCCTTCTACGGCGCAAAGTGCGCAGACCACGTGATCGCCACCACGGAATACGGCGCCCCGCTGACCGCGGCGGTGGCGAAGGACAATGTGTGCGGCTGCCAGTTCCACCCGGAAAAGAGCGGCGACGTAGGGCTGCGCATACTCAAGGCATTTTGCGAATGGGACGGTGAAGGCGCATGATGTTATTCCCCGCCATCGACCTGGTGGACGGCAAGGCCGTGCGGCTGTACAAGGGCGATTACGCGCAGATGACGGTCTATGACGACGATCCCCTGAACACAGCGCGCAAATTCGAAGCCGACGGCGCGATGTGGGTCCACATGGTAGATCTGGAGGGCGCGCGGGACGGCGGCACGCCGAATTTTGAAACCGTGCGCCGCGTGGTGGAGCAAACCGGCCTGTTCGTAGAGCTGGGCGGCGGCATCCGGGACATGGCTGTGATCGAGCGCTATCTCTCCATGGGCGTCAAGCGCGTGGTGCTGGGCACGGCAGCCATCGCCGACGGGGAATTCACCCGGCGGGCCATCGGACAGTACGGCCCCGCCATCGCCCTGGGCGCGGACGTGCGCAACGGCGAGGTGGCCATCCGCGGCTGGCTGGAGCTGTCCGGCATGACGCTGGACGCCTTTTGCGACAAATATCAGCGCATGGGGGCTCAGACGCTGATCTGCACCGATATCTCCCGGGACGGGGCCATGGTAGGCGCGAACCGGGCGCTGTACGCCGATTTGCAGCAAAAATTCGCCATGAACATCGTGGCCTCCGGCGGCGTTTCCACCATGGAGGATGTGCGCGTGCTGGCCGGGATGGGCCTGTACGGGGCCATCATCGGCAAGGCATATTACACCGGGGCCATCGACCTTGAGCAAGCCATACGGGAGGCCGCGATATGATTACCAAGCGCATCATCCCCTGCCTGGATGTGAAGGACGGGCGCGTCGTCAAGGGCGTCAACTTCATGGGCCTGGCCGACGTTTCCTCGCCGGTGAGCCTGGCGGAGTATTACAGCAAGTGCGGCGCGGACGAGCTGGTGTTCTACGATATCACCGCCTCCGCGGAGGGGCGCGGTCTGTTTACGGACATACTGCGCCAGACCGCCGAGCGTGTTTTCATCCCCCTGACGGTAGGCGGCGGCATCAACAGCCTTGAGGACTTTGACCGGGTCCTCAAGTGCGGCGCGGACAAGGTTTCCGTGAACTCCGGGGCCATCCGCAACCCTGATCTGATCCCCGCCGCCGCGGAGCGCTACGGCAGCCAGTGCGTGGTCATCTCCGCGGACGTGAAGCGCGTGGACGGCGCGTTCCGTGTGTTTGCCAAGGGCGGGCGCGAAAACACTGGCATGGAGGCTGTGAGCTGGATCGTCCGCTGCGTGGAAAACGGTGCGGGCGAGGTGGTCCTCAATTCCATGGATACCGACGGCGTCAAGGGCGGCTTCGACCTGGAGATGCTGTCGGCGGTGTGTGAGGCCGTCAACGTGCCGGTGATCGCCTCCGGCGGCGCGGGCTGCGCGGAGGACTTTGTGAAGCTGTTTGAAGCGCTCCCCAGGGTGGACGCGGGGCTGGCCGCCTCCATATTCCACTTCGGCGAAGTGACCATTCCAGACCTGAAGCGCGCGCTCCGGGAAAGGGGCATCAACGTGCGCTGACCCCCCCCCCGAAAGCGCGTTTTGACAAGGAAAGCGAGGACCTGACATGATTCATTTTGACATTGACCAGCTTAAATTCGACGAAAAGGGACTGATCCCCGCCATCGTAGTGGACGCGGCCACGAAGGACGTGCTGACCTTGGCCTACATGAACCGCGAGAGCCTGCAAATCTCCATGGAAAAGGAGCTGACATGCTTCTACAGCCGCTCCAGGCAGCAGCTCTGGCTCAAGGGTGAGACAAGCGGCAACTACCAGCACATCGTGTCCATCACGGCGGACTGCGACAGGGACGCGCTGACCATTCTGGTCAACAAGGACGGCCCCGCCTGCCACCTGGGCAACGATTCCTGTTTTTCGAACCCGCTGTTTGAAAGCGAGCAGAACCACGCCTTCACCCTGCAGGGCCTCATGACGCTGATCGCGGGCCGCAAGACGGAGAAAAAGGAAGGCAGCTACACCACCTATCTGTTTGAAAAGGGCATCGACAAGATCCTGAAAAAGGTGGGCGAGGAATCCACCGAGGTGATCATCGCCGGCAAGGCCGGGGACAAGGCCGAAACGATCTATGAGATCGCCGATTTGACCTATCATGTGATGGTGCTGATGATCCAGATGGGCATATCCCTGGAGGATATCCACAACGAACTGGCCTCGCGCCACGTGATCGACCACAAGGTCAAGCAGGAGAAGATGACCGGCGACAAATAAAGGAAAGCGCATACGGCCCGCCTCAGGCAGCCTTTCTGCTTTGGGGCGGGCCGTTTTCGTCAGTACTTCACGCTTCGGAGGATAAGAAAAGCGCGCATTTCAACCGAAACGCGCGTTTCTTTCGCATATATTGCCGTCATTCTGTAAGCCTTTTGACGATTTCCTCAAAGGCCATGCTCCGGGAGGCCTTCACCAGCACGCGGTCCCCCGCTGCCAGCAGGCCGTCCAGCCGCTCCAGCAGCGCGGCCTTGTCCTCAAAATACACGGCGTCGCCGCCCGCCGCCTTCGCACCCCGGGCGATGTGAACGGCCAGCGGCCCGCAGGCGATGATCTTCTCAATGCCCAGCCGCGCGGCGTATTCCCCCACCTGTTCATGCAGCCTTGGCGCTTCGCCGCCCAGCTCCAGCATATCCCCCAGCACGCATACGCGGCGTCCCCCGCGAAGCTGCGTCAGGGAATCCAGCGCGGCGCGGCAGGAGTTGGGATTGGCGTTGTAGCAATCACTGACGACGGTCATATCGCCGGCGTGGATGACGCGCGCCCTGTCGCCGACGGTCTGGTACCCGGCGATGCCCCGGGCGATCTCCCCGCCCGTGAGGCCCAGCTCCAGTCCCACGGCGGCGGCGGCCAGCGCCGCGTAGACCATGTGGCTGCCGAAGGCGGGTATCTTCGCGTCAAAGGCGCCATTTGCATGGCGCACAGTCACCAGGATGCCATCCTCGCCCAGGTTTTCCACCCGCTCCGCCCGAACGTCGCAGCCCTCAGAGCAGCCATAGGTGATCCGCCGCATATCCGGCCTGCACGCAGCCAGCAGCGGATCGTCGCCGTTCAGCACCGCGAGGCCGCTCTGGTCCATGCCCTCGAAGATCTCCGACTTTGCCCTCAGCACCCCCGCCCGGTCGCCCAGGAACTCCAGATGCGCGTCGCCGATCACGCTGAATACGGCGATGGTGGGCCGCACGATGCGGGTGAGCCTGCGCATTTCGCCGAAGTCGCTGATACCCATTTCCACCACGGACACCTGGTGGCGGTCCTCCAGCGTCAGAAGCGTCTGGGGCACGCCCAGCTCATTGTTGAAGTTCTTCTGGGTCTTGTGGGTTTCATAGCGCGCCGACAGCACCGTGGCGATCATTTCCTTGGTGGTGGTCTTGCCCACGCTGCCGGTGACGCCGATTACGGGAATATCGAAGCGCGAACGGTGCCACGCCGCCAGCGCGCCCTCAGCGCTCAGGGACGAGTCCACCACGATGGCGGGCGTTTCATCCTCCCTGGGCTCCCGCTCTGTGACGCAGGCCACCGCGCCGCGGGCAATACAGCCGGCCATGAAGTCATGCCCGTCAACCCGGTTGCCCTTGAAGGCCACGAAAAGTGCGCCCGGACCAGCCGTGCGACTGTCGCTGGTGACGTATGTAATCTCGCCCTTCAGCGCCTCGTCGTTGCCGCAATAGCGGCCCCCGATGGCGCGAACGGCATCGCTGAGCAAAAAGGGCTTCATCGCGCCTGAACACCTCCCACGGCGTCATCCACGATCAGCTGGCACAGCGTCTTGAAATCAATGCCCACCGCGGCGGTCTCCTGGGGCACCAGGGAGGTGGGCGTCATGCCCGGCAGGGTATTGATCTCCAGGAAATACAGCTTCCCTTCCCCGTCCAGGATCAGGTCCGTCCGGGAGTAGGTCTTGAGCCCCAGCAGGTTATGGACCTTCAGCGTCACCTCGCCCAGCCGCTTTTCCACCTCCGCCGGAACCGGCGCGGGACAAATTTCCACTGCGGCCCCCGCCTGGTACTTGTTTTTGTAATCGTAAAAGCCCTGCTTGGGAATAATCTCAATGGAGGGAAGGCTCTTGCCGTTCAGCACGCCCACCTGAATCTCCCGGCCCTTGATATACTGCTCAAGAATCACCCTGCCCCGGGGCCGGTTCTGCGCCAGGGCGTCGATCAGCTCCTCGCGGGTATGTGCGATGGCCACGCCGATGCTGGAGCCGCCGTCCACAGGCTTTACCACGCAGGGCAGCTGCACGGAATCCGCCATCTCCTCAAGGCTCTGATCGCCGTATACGGCCACGCGCCACTGGGGCGTGCGCACGCCCGCCGCCCGGACGAGCAGCTTGGTCAAATCCTTGTCCATGGCGATGGCGCTGCCCAGATAGCCGCTGCCCGTATAGGGTATGCCCATCAGCTCCAGCGCCGCCTGGATGCGCCCATCCTCGCCGCAGGCGCCGTGCAGCGCCAGGAACACCACGTCCGCCAGCCCGCAAAGCTCAAACACGCCCTTGCCCACGAGGCTCGGACTCTTCCACTTGCGCGAAGCGCGAACGGCGTCCAGATCGGGCACCTCCTCGGAAACCCGCGTCTGCACCAGCTCCGGCAGGTTTTCAAACAGCCTTTCCGGGGCTTCGTCGCAGTCCTCCAGGCCGTAGAACATGTCCACAAGCACCGCCCGGTGACCCAGCTCTCGCAACGCGCGACAGATCAGCGTTCCGCCGGTGACGGAGACGTTGCGTTCCATGCTCAGCCCGCCGCACAAAACCACTATATTCACAGGCTTTTCACCTCCAGAAATCATAAACATGACTATTATAGCACAAAAATATGTCCCATTCCGACGCATTTCTGAAAAGGCGATATATTTAACAGTATGCGGCGTCCTCTCCCGGTGTGCGCCGAAAAAAGGGATGGACACATTGTGACGTATTTGTTATAATAACCCAAAGAGGCAGAGCCTGCGTTCGAACGAATGAATGGACCGGACTTACGATTTGCAGCGAACCCGACGACAATTGACAAGGAGGATTTGATCATGGCACTCGGAAACAGCAAGGCAATACTCACGGAACGGCAATTCCTGCGCGAGGGCGAGGTGGAAATCTCGGAGCGCGCCTTTAACCTGATCATCGGCGCCATGCTGATGTGGGGCTTCCTTCTGAACTTCGCCACGGTGGCGCTTTTCGGCAATCAGGCCGCGCAGATGGTGCGCAGCATGAACCCGCTCATCTTCCTGGTGATCTACATCGCCCTGGTGCTGATCGGCAACTTCATGATCGTCAAGGGCGGCGCGCTCATGAGCTTCGCGGGCTACACATTGATCGCGGCGCCCATCGGCATACTGCTGTGTGTTTCCCTGCAGGGCGTTCCCGCCAGCGTCATTGAAAGCGCCGTGCTTATCACCGCCATCGTCACGCTGTCGTTCATGATCGCCGCCACGGTTTTCCCGGGCTTCTTCCTGAGCCTCGGCCGCGTGCTGTTCTTCTCGCTGATCTTCACGATCGTAGGCAGCCTGCTCAGCTCGCTTCTGTTCCGCGGCGCCGGCCACAAGCTGTATACATGGCTGGGAGCGGGCATCTTCTCGCTGTACATCGGCTATGACTGGGCGCGGGCCAACACCTGCGCGCGCACGGTGGACAACGCCATCGACCTGTCCGCGTCGCTGTACCTGGATATCATCAACCTGTTTTTGCGCATCGTTGAAATCATGAACAACAACAGAAAGTAAACGCTGCCCCGACGTACGGGGACGATATATAACGAAAGGACGTGCAAACATGCTCAAGGGAATCCCGAACCTGCTGACCCCGGAACTGCTGAAGATTTTGATGGAGATGGGCCACGGCGACACCATCGTCATCGGCGACGGCAACTTCCCCGCCGCGAATATGGCCAAGGACTGCAAGCTGGTGCGCCTGGACGGCCACGGCGTACCGGAGATTCTGGACGCCATACTGCGCTTTTTCCCGCTGGACCCCTATGTGGAGGCCCCCGTATCCCTGATGGAGGTCGTTCCCGGCGACGACGTCAAGACGCCCATCTGGGACGAGTACGCGAAGATCGTCGAAAAATATGAGCCCGGCACTAAAATTGGCCATATCGAACGCTTCAGGTTTTATGAC
>JAFUCP010000035.1 GCA_017459565.1 Clostridia bacterium
GTTTGCGCGGCGGCTCTTTCTGCTTTCGGAGATCGATCAACGCGCCAGACCCAGAATGGAGGTGGCGATCCAGCCCTGCTTTGCCTTGCCGTGAGAATCGGTGAATTCGATCTGGATCCAGTTGCGGTTGGTGCCTGCGTCGAAAACCGGCACCCCGATGGTGTTCACCACGCTGCCGTTGGGCAGGGAGCCGATCACCTTTCCGCTGCCGGGAGCGCTCTTTACGGCGGCGTTCTGTTCGGTGCCGGTGTTGACGTTGCGATAGACGCCGCCCACCACCTGCTCCAGCGCGTCCAAGTTGATTTCTTCATAATTGGCCATTTTAATGTCCTCCCTGTCGGTGTTTTATGAGTGCATTATAGCACAGGCTTTGTCACAAAACCATCACACCCGTTTATATTCAAAAAACCGCCGGAGTGGCCGGCGGTTTTTGTCCAATGTGGATTTACGCGGCTTTACTTGATGACCTTTTTCGCGGTCTCGGCCACGTTTTCAGCGGTGAAGCCGTACTCCTTGAACAGGAACTTGTAGGGAGCGGAGGCGCCGAAGTGATCCAGGCCGATCACTTCGCCGTCCAGGCCCACATACTTGTGCCAGCCGAAGGTGGCGGCGGCTTCCACGGCCACGCGGGCGCGCACGGCCTTGGGCATCACAGACTCCTTGTATGCCTCGCTCTGAGCGTCGAACAGCTCAAAGGACGGCACGGAGATGACGCGGGCGTCGATGCCGTCGGCCTTCAAAAGCTTCTGAGCCTCTACGCAGGGCTCTACCTCGGAGCCGGAGGCCATCAGCAGCACATCCGGGGTTGCCTTTTCGGAATCGGAGATGATGTAGCCGCCCTTGAGGGCATCCAGGCCGCTCTTTTCATACAGGGGCAGGTCCTGACGGGTGAGTACCAGCGCCACGGGGTGCTTTTCGGTCATGGCGGCGATCCAGCCGGCGGCAACCTCCTTGCTGTCCGCGGGGCGGAACACCACCAGGCCCGGCATGGCCCTGAGGCCCGCCAGCTGCTCGATGGGCTGATGGGTGGGGCCGTCCTCGCCGACGCCGATGGAATCGTGGGTGAGGATATAGGGGATGCCCAGGTTCATGATGCTGGACATGCGCATGGCGTTCTTCATGTAATCGCTGAACACGAAGAAGGTTGCGCAATAGGGGCGCAGGCCGCCGTGGAGCTTGATGCCGTTGCAGATGGCGGCCATGGCGTGTTCGCGCACGCCAAAGTGCAGGTTCTGGCCCTCGGGCGTCTCGTCGGAGAAGTCGCCCTTGCCCTTCATGTTGCTCTTGTTGGAGGGCGCGAGGTCGGCGGAGCCGCCGAACAGGTTCGGGATGCGCTCGGCCAGCTTATTCAGCACCGCGCCGCTGGAGTTGCGGGTGGCGGCCTTGCCCTCGAAGGCGAACAGGTCCGCGTCCTTGGTCAGGTCCACGGGCAGCTCGTCGCTGAACCACACGTCCCATTCCTTCTTTAGCTCGGGATACTGCTTCGCGTATTCGGCGAACAGCTTTTCCCACTCGGCCTGGGCCTGCTTGCCGGCGGCGATGGTCTCGGCGGTGCAGTCATAAACCTCCTGGGGCACGCCGAAGGGCTCCTCGCAGGGCCAGTTCAGGGCCTTCTTGGTGGCGACGATGTTTTCTTCGCCGAGGGGCTCGCCGTGGGCGGAGGCCATGCCCGCCTTGGGGGAGCCGTAGCCGATGGCGGTGTGGGTGACGACGAGGGTGGGCTTGTCGCTCTTTTTGGCGATCTGCAGCGCGGCGTTCACCTGGCTCCAGCAGTTGCCCTCCTTCACGTCGATCACGTTCCAGCCGTAGGCGCGGAAGCGCGCGGGCACATCCTCGCGGAAGGCGATGTCGGTGGAGCCTTCGATGGAGATTTCGTTGTCGTCATAGACGGCGATCAGCTTGTTGAGCCTCAGCGTTCCGGCCAGGGAGCAGGCCTCGTGGGAGATGCCCTCCATCATACAGCCGTCGCCCAGGATGCAGTAGGTGTAATGGTCCACCACGTTGAAGCCCTCGCGGTTGAACTTGGCCGCCAGGTGCTTTTCCGCCATGGCCATGCCCACCGCGTTGGCAATGCCCTGTCCCAGGGGGCCGGTGGTGGTTTCAACTCCGCGGGTGTGGCCATATTCAGGATGGCCGGGGGTCAGGGAGCCGAACTGGCGGAACTGCTGCAAATCCTCGATCTTCAGGCCGTAGCCGAAGAGGTGCAGCAGGGAATAGATCAGCATGGAGCCGTGGCCGGAGGACAGCACAAAGCGGTCGCGGTTGGGCCACTTGGGGTCTTCGGGGTTGTGCTTCATCTGCTTGCCCCAGATGGCATAGGCGGCGGGGGCGGAGCCCATGGGCATACCGGGATGCCCGGACTTGGCCTTCTGCACGCCTTCTGCGGTCAGTATGCGGATCGCATTGACGACCATGCTCTCTTTGCTCATTGGAATACACTCCTATCTCAAAATAATATTGGGTATCGTATTCAAGAAGGCATCGATGCCCTCCAGCGGACATTGTACCATGATTGTCGGCGTGCTGCGCAACTCGCTTCGCTCCCTTGCCCGCCGACCCGGAAAACGTGCCGTTTTCCTAATCATTATACCATGATTGTCGGCGTCTTTCCCTTCGGGAGCCGCCGACCCGGAAAACGTGCCGTTTTCCTAATCATTATACCATATATCCCACGTCAAGGACAAGACCGAACGGCGAATTTTGGCAAATCCGCGCTCATGCCAGCGCAGCCCTGAGGGGCGCGAGGTCCACAAGCTCCGAGCCCTCGATCAGCGTGTACAGCTGTCCGAGGATGCGCTTCACGCCGCCGGGAATGTCACTTTCGGCGTTCAGGACCATGACCGGGTCGTGGACCGACATGCGCAGCTGGAACCAGGCGTTGTTGACGTCTCCGTCCAGGTTAAAGGTGATGCGCACGCCCTCGCGGTTGTCGGGCGCTGGCGTCCACTCGGGGTTCTCCAGTGTGAAGGACAGCAGCTTTTCCACGATCTCCTGCGCCTCCTCTTCGGGCTCCCGGTCCTCATAATTCATAAGGGGCAGGCGGATTTCCAGCTTTTCCACGCTCTGGCGCAAATCGTCGGTCAGCGAGGTGAGGGTTTGTCCCTCCCGCTTGCGGTTGAGCGCTTCACAGATGACGCGGGTGGCCAGGTAGACGCCGTCGTCGATGAAGCCGTTGTCCCGGAAGGCGGCGTGGCCGCTGGTCTCGATGGCCAGGGGGCAGTCGATGCCCTCGGCGTTCAGGCGGATGGCCTCGTCGATCACGTTGCGATAGCCGCGCTTGAAGCGGTAATGCACGCCGCCCCACTCCGCGATGAAGGCGGACAGGCCGGAGCTGGTCACGCTGTCGGTTACGATGGTCGAGCCGGGACGGGCGTCCAGCAGCATGGCCGAAATCAGCGCGATGAGCCGGTTGCTGGCGATGGGCTGTCCGGCCTCGTCCACCAGAGCGGCGCGGTCGCCGTCGGCGCTGAAGCTGACGCCCAGGTCCGCGCGGCAGACCAGCACGGCCCGGGCCAGGTCGGACAGGACCTCGTCGCTCTCGGGATTGAGGATGGCCAGCGCCTCGCCCCGGGCCGGGCGGAGGCTGCCCTCCACGTCCACACCCAGCGCCTCCAGGAAGCGGGCATAGTCCGCGCCCACGCTGCTGCGGGCGTCCACCACGACGCGCATACCCAACAGTGGCTTCAGGGCGTCGTCCTCCAGCCAGCGGGCGGCGGCGCCGCGCAGGGCTTCCATGTAGCGCTCGGTGGCGTCGGCGCTGACCACCAGGCGCTCGGGCACCTCCACGCAGGCGGCGCTTTTGAGGATTTCGGAAACATCGGCCGGCTGGAGCCCACCCTGGACGGTGATGAACTTAAAGCCGTTCCAATCGGCCGCGGCGCCGTTGACCGTGACCATCACCGCGCCGTCTGCGATCCCGGGCGCGCCCAGGGCCGCCTTGAACATGGCGGGCGCGGCGCAGAGGCCGCAGTCCAGCACGTCGCTGTCGGCGGCGGTGATGCCGCGGATCAGGGCCGCCTTGATGCGCTCCCCGGAGGGGCGTGCGTCGCGGCCCACGGCCAGCCGCAGCGCGTCGGGGGACTTTCCCGCGCGCTGGGCCAGCCAGCAGGCGAGAGCATAGCCCAGCTTTTCCACCCGGGCGTCGGTCAGCTGCTGCTCAGGCCCGCGAATTTCCGATCCGCTTCTGAGCTTGAGCCAGTTCAAACTGTTTGCGCTGCTTATACTGTCAGTATCCATAAAAACCCCTTTTCTTCAAGTTATTTCGCCTCGCCGGGCGAAGGCTTTTTTCTGTTGCGCCTTTTGGGGGATGTCTTTACGGCGTCAATGCTGCCGGTTCTGCCCATCTCCTCCTTGACGCGCTGCTTTTCTGCGGCGATGCGCTTTGAGCGCTCCCGCCGGGCGCGCACGGAGGCCACGGCCATAATGGTGATCATGACCGTCAGCGCCGCGCCGGCGATGATCAGCAGCACGATAAACGTGGCGCTGTTGCCGCCGGGTTTAACCGAATCGCCCTCCAGCCCCAGACCGTCGCTGCCGGGCCGCTCGGGACTGGCCCCGTCCGGGGCGATGGTTATGTCGATGGGGGTGGTGGTCACGGTGCGCTGGTGATCCTGGGCGTCCGTATAGCTCAAGCAGAAGATGAACGGCTCGGAGCTTTCCACGCTGTAGCTGGCGCTGCAACGCATGGGTTCCCCGGTGGGAATGACGGCCAGACGGCGAATTTCGCCCCGGTTGACCTCATACAGCAGCGCGTCCCGGGCCATGACGGTGCCGTCGTTTGATATCGCAAAGTCGAACGTCACCTGGCCCGCGCGGTTGATCCGGGGCGTGCGGGCCGCGGCGTCAAGCGTAATGCTCACATTCGCCTCGTCGGGCACGTTGGAGAGGGTCAGCGTATCGGTGCGCAGGTCCAGCGCCTCGCCCGCGGTGCTGGCGCCGGTGATCCGCCAGCGGTACTCCGCCTCGCCCCGAAGCGGGTAGGCGTGGGCGATCTCGGCGGGGCTTCCGCCGCTGGGCAGGGAGATGGCGTCCGCGATGACGCCGCCGTATACGTCGTCCAGCACGGTGATGCCGGTGTAATCCACGCCGCCGCGATTGGTGAGAATCAGGCTGGCATCGGCGGTGTCCTGGTCAAAGACGGACCTGCCCACCGAAAAGGAGATGTCCAGCGCGCTGCTCACCACGTCGATGGGCATGGCGTCCAGGCTGCGGGTAAAGCTCTCGCCGGAGGGCGTGACATATTCCAGCACGGGCTCGGAAACCGCCGCCTCGGCGAGGGTCACGCGGCTGATGAAGGTCTTGCTTTCGCCCACGCCCAGCCGTTCCTGCCTGCCTGTAAAGTCTCCGAGGATATCGCGGATGCGCAGGGCGTTGAGCGCCACGTTGCCGGTATTGGAAATCTTGTAGGTAACCGTCACCAGGCCGCCGCGGGTGACGCTGTCGGAGGACAGGCGGCGGGTGAAGTCCACGCCGGGCTGCGCGTCCCCCTGGGAGATGGCCGCGCTGACGGGATAGACGACCCTGTCGTCCCCGGCGATGGCGGGGTTGTGGCTGACGGTATAGGCGATCCTGCCGGCGTCCAGCTCCTCCTGGGTGACGCTGTGCGGGCGGGACAGGGTCTGGGATTCTCCGGGCGCAAGCTGGCCGATGGGCTCGGACAGCAGCCCGTCCGAGGAGGACAGGGTGATGTTGCGCACGGCGTGGTCGGTTTCATTGGTGATGACGAAGGTCATGGTCACGTCGCCCGGGCCGATGATCACGCCGGGCTGTACGGAAAAATCAATGCGCAGGCTTGTGGCGGTCTCCGCGGCGGCCCCGAGGGCGCACAAAAGCGCCAGCGCGCCCACGAGGGCCGCCAGACGCCTGAATAGTCGCAGACAAACCATCAATCAAACTCCGTTTCTCAGGAAGGTGCCAGAAACATAAACACTTATCTGACTATATTGTATTGCATTTTGATGCAGCCGTCAAGGGCCATTGGCACAGCTTTTGCACACATCCGCCGCGCAGACGACGTAAAGCGCAACAGGCGCCGGATGTGTGACGCCTGTTGCGCAAGGGGTGCTGCCGCGGCCCGCGGCTATCGCTTGCGGCCGTCGCGGTTGCCGATCATGCCGCCGGTGATTTCACTGACGTTGCGGCCCAGCTTGCGCCACGCGCCCTTGAAGCTGCCGGTGGCGGCCAGGGCATAGACGATGGCGGCGACGGCGGCCAGGCCGACTACCCAGCCGATGCCCCGGGCCACGGCGCTGCCCTGGGTGCCCTTCGCGCCCTCCGCCTTGGCGCTGGGCCCGTACAGCACGTCGCTTAAGATCTCGGCGATATAGCCGGTGGCCTCCTGGGCCTTTTCCTTTTCGATCTCATGGGTGCCGAATTCCAGCAGCAGGGCATGGGGGTACAGCTCCTGATTGTAATTGCCGCGTCCGATGAATATATCCTTGATCAGGCCGGGATACTTTTCGTCGGCGGCGGCCTTGATCTGCTGGGCAAAGGCCTTGTTTTCCGCGGAATTCTGGTTGCTCCGGCCCACGAACAGCCGGACCTTGCTGATGTCCTCGCCGTCCACCTCGGTTTCATACTGCTCGGCAGGCACGGCGTCCCGGTGAATGTCCAGCAGCGCGTCCGGCCCCTGCTTGAGCAGCTCCTCCGCCGTGCGGCGGGAGCGGCTGTAGGCGTCGGCATCGTGGGGGAGGAAGGAGGACTTGTCGTAGACGACCTCCACGCCTCGCTCCTCCAGGGCCTCCTTCAGGCTGTCGCCCACGTCGTAGATGCCGGCGCCTTTCCACTTGGAGGCAGTGCCGTCCTCCGGCACATAGCTTTCGTCGCTGTGGGTGGAGTACATGGCGATCAGCTTTTTGCCGTCGCCGCCCGCTTCGGCCAGGGCGGCGGTGAAGGCGGCGAAGGCCTCCCGGTCCGCGAGGGCGCTGCCCAGATATTGCGCCGTGGCTGTCCGGGCGGCGTCATCGACGGATATGACGCGGTACCAGCTGTCGTCCGCGGCGATGTACTCGTCCCCTTCGTAGATGCGCCCGCCCCGCTGGGTCAGCGCTTTGCCCTGCTCGTCTGTCAGCGTGTACAGGCAGTCGCCGTCCGTCTCCCCGGCATAGACGGCCTCGGCCGCGGCGGGCGCGCCGGTCAGAACGGCCAGCGCCAGGGCCGCGACGGCGCAGAGCAGGCTTCGTCCGATCCTTTCGGTCATCGCTGCTCCCTCCTGACGAACTCGCCGCCCCTGAATTCCCGGACGGGCGCCTGGCGGCCCCGCTTGATCCGCTCGAACAGCTCTCCGATCAGCTCGCTGAGCAGCACCGCCAGCAGCCCCGCGATCACGATGACGTCAAAGCCGCCCGCACCGCCCAGCGCCAGCTGCTGCTCCGCGCCCATATAGCGCGCGTACAGCCAGCTGCCCACATTGGCCAGCATCACGCCCAGGGTGCCCGCGATAAACGCGCCCCGGCGGGAGCGCCCGAACACATAGGCGATCAGCCCCGCCGCGATGCCGTAGGCCCAGCCAGGGTCGATCATCAGCTCGGCGGGGTCCGCGGGCATGTAGCGCCCCAGCAGGTAAACCGCGATGGCGGTGATGACCGACGCGATCAGGCAGCGCACGCGCTCCAGCGCCGTGTCCGCCTTGAACCACAGGTAGACGCAAAGCGCCAGCGGGATCAGCGCGCCGCCCAGGTTGAAGGAAAAGCTGTCCGTCACCCGGATATCCGGCACAAAGCCGCCCGCGATGATCAGTACGATAAAGACGATGGCCTGCCGGTCCGTCAGCCGCAGCCGGTCCAGCACCCGCTGGCCCACGCCGAACAGGATCAGCAGGCCGGTGATGATCAGAAGCACAAATCCAACGCTCATAAGAATACCTCCGAATCAAGATTTTCCAAATCAGGGTTCGAAGGTAGTATGAGCCGGATATGGGAGAATTATGAATCGCGAGGCTTGCAAGGGATAAAAAGTGGGACAAGGGAACTGTTCTTCGTACAGTTCCCTTATCCCAGATATTCGTTCTTATTACAATAAATTATCAATGAGGAGGGATCTGGATGCCTGTCGATCCTTGAAAATACAACAAATGATGTATTTGCAGGATCGTTATACACGCGCTGTAATATCATGTCAACAGAAAATAACGTTTCTCCCGGCAATTTTGCTGCGGGCTTCAACGAGCGTGGTTTGATTTATTTATGATGGCATTATTGTACTACTTATCCTGTCCAAAAGAACTCCCTTGCACGGGTGTGGACCGGTTTTTTGCGAAAAAGGTCGCCTTCAAGGCTGTTCGGAGGGAGAAAAACCGGCTGAAAGACATGGAAAACGTCATATGATGAGGAGAATCAGGGGAGGCGCCCATGCATTATACGCGGCTGCGCGATTTGAGAGAGGACTCAGATTTGACCCAGGAACAGCTGGTTCACGCGCTCGGGATGCACAAAACCACATACACCAACTATGAGCAGGGCAAGCGGGAGATCCCGTTTGCCCTGGTGATCCGCCTGGCGGAGTTCTACAACGTGTCCATCGATTATATCGCGGGCATTGAAAAGCAGCCGAGTCCGCTTTACAAAAACCGTCCCTGCCGTTGGCGGGGCGAAAAATAAGGCCCTGCCGCAAAGAAACGGCGGGCCTGTGAAACGATAATACTTGCCGGCGCTCCGCGAAGAGAAGCGCCGGCAAGTGTCATATATGGGAAAAGATGGTCCAAAATTACCGGGGGGGGTATTTTTGAACGGCTCATCGGAATCTTCCCGGTCGTCCCCGTCCTCCTCCTCGGTTTCAAACACATAAATCACGGGGTCGGCGGGGATGAAATCGTCGCCGCCCCATTCGGGCGCCTCATTGCCCGCCAGCCATTCGTTCCGGGCCCTCTGCGCGGCCTGTACGGCGGCCTCGCGGCTGGAATAGACGCCATGAACGCTGATCTGGCCGTCATACCATGCCAAAGACGCTCTCCAGCTCATCGGCGCACCACCACGGATTCCAATTCTTCCCGGCATAGCGCAAGGGAAATTTTCTTCGCTTCCATGGTTTCATATTAGCACAGGGGCATGGGATTTGCAACCCCTTCAATGGGCTTTGTAGCAATAATATTTTCTTGCCCCGCCATAAGCGGCGGCGGGACGGGTCATTTGCTGCCCTCCGGGATCGGCGCGATCACATTTTTGTAAAGCCGCCGGAACAGGATGAGCGTGGTGACCAGCGAGGCGATTTCGGCGATGGGGAAGGCCAGCCAGACCAGCCAGTCGGTGCCGCTGTTCAGGCCGATGCGGGCCAGTATGTAGGCTGCGGGCAGCAGCACCACCAGCTGGCGGGCGAAGGAAACGATCATGGAATAGGTGCCGTAGCCCAGGGCCTGGAACACGGAGCCCATGGCGATGCAGACGCCAGCGAACAGGAAGGTGCTGCCGATGATGCGTATGGCGGGGATGCCCACGCGCAGCATTTCCTCGGAAGCATTGAAGATGCTCAAAAGCGGGCCGGGGATCAGCGTAAAGGCCAGCAGCCCCAGCAGGATATAGCTCGCGGCGAAGATGACGGCCATCTTGATGGCCTCCATCATGCGGCGGCGGTTGCGCGCGCCGTAGTTGTAGGCGATGATGGGGATGATGCCGTTGTTGAGCCCGAACACCGGCATGAACACGAAGCTGTTGAGCTTGAAATACACGCCGAACACCGTGGCGGACAGCTCCTGGGCGGCGGTGTAGGTGATGAGGATGATGTTCATCAGGAAGGTCATCAGCGAGCCGATGGCCATCATGAGGATGGAGGGCACGCCGATGGCGTATATGCGCCCGATCAGCTTCAAATTCGGGCGGAAGCGGCGCAGGTTCAGCCGGATATCGGCGTTTTTCACGTGGTTCAGGACCACGGCCAGGGCGAAGGCGACGATTTGGCCGATCACCGTGGCGATGGCCGCGCCCTTCGCGCCCTGGTGGAACACGAAGATGAACACGGGGTCCAGTATGATGTTGATGATCGCGCCGAGGCCCTGGGTGAACATGGTGTAGATGGTGCGGCCTGTGGACTGCATCAGCCGCTCAAACATGATCTGCCCGAACAGCCCGAAGCTGCAACAGCAGACCACGGTCAGATAGTCCACGCCGTGGCTGACGATGTTGGCCGCGTCCGTCTGGGCGGCGAAGAACGTGCGCACGCCGAACAGCCCGAACAGCAAAAACAGCGCGTAGCCCACCAGGGCCAGGAACACGCCGTTTTCGGCGATCTGGTTGGCCAGCTCCGGCTTCTTCTCCCCCAGCGCCCGGGAGAGCAGCGCGTTGACGCCCACGGCCGTACCCGTGGCGCAGCCGATCATCAGGTTTTGCGCGGGGAAGGCCAGGGAGACCGCCGTCAGGGCGTCCTGCTCAAAGCGCGCCACAAAGTAGCTGTCCACCACGTTGTACAGCGCCTGCACCAGCATGGACACGATCATCGGCAGGGACATGTTGAGGATGAGCTTCGGAATGGGCATGACGCCCATCTTGTTTTCGGCGGGGGCGGTGTTTTGCATGGGGGACACTCCTGAAAAAATGATTGACGGGCTAATCGTATAACGCCGACAACCATTGTAGAAGCAACCATATGGGTTGTCAAGGCAGGTAATGCTAAATCCGTCGAATGTGCGCCCTGCGCGGCATATGGCATGAGGGAAGCGCTTCAAGCCGGGCCTTACATACTTTGCGTGCCTCTCCATATAATATGAAGCGCGCCTTGCCGGAAGGGCGAATGGCAAGGCATAAATCACAATGGGTCAAAATGAGGGCGCGGAAGCCTTTACACTTAACATTCAATCAAGTATAATAGATGAAAACCATCATCAACGGCCTGAAAGAAGGATTATTATGGCACACATGCTGATCAAGCAACTCTATACGCACATGCCCGAAGCGGATATGGCCCGGCTCAAGGTCAACGGCTGGGTGCGCACCATCCGTGAAAGCAAGGCCTTTGCCTTCGTGGAGCTGAACGACGGCAGCTATTTCAGAAACCTGCAAATCATCCTGGAGGCGGACAAGCTTCCCGATTACGGCGAAATCGTCAAGCAGATCGCCACCGGCGCGGCCATCGAAGCCGAGGGCACGCTGGTGCTGACCCTCGGCATGAAGCAGCCCTTTGAGCTGAAGGCCGAGCGGGTGACGGTGGTGGGGGAGAGCCCCTCGGACTATCCGCTGCAAAAGAAGCGCCACACGCTGGAATACCTGCGCACCATTCAGCATTTGAGGCCCCGGGCCAACCTGTTCCAGTGCGCCTTCCGCGTGCGCTCCGTGGCGGCCCAGGCCATCCACCGCTTCTTCCACGACAAGGGCTATCTGTATGTGCATACGCCGCTGATCACCGGCAGCGACTGCGAGGGCGCGGGCGAGATGTTCCGCGTGACCACCCTGGACCCGGACGCCCTGCCGCTGAACGAGGCGGGCAAGACCGATTACAGCAAGGATTTCTTCGGAAAGCCCGTGTCGCTGACTGTGTCCGGGCAGCTGAACGCGGAGATTTTCGCCATGGCGTTCAGAAACGTGTATACCTTCGGCCCCACCTTCCGCGCCGAGGAATCCTATACCCCCCGCCACGCGGCGGAGTTCTGGATGATCGAGCCGGAGATTGCCTTCGCGGACCTGGCCGTGGACATGGATTTGCAGGAGGAGATGGTGAAGTACATCATCGCCGCGGTGCTGGAGGAGTGCCCGGAGGAGATGGCCTTCCTGAACAGCTTCGTGGACAAGGGCCTGATCGAGCGGCTTGAGTTCGTGCGGGATTCGGAATTCGTGCGGTGCAGCTATACCGACGCCATTCAGATTCTGAAGGACTCCGGCGAAAAGTTCGAGTATCCCGTGGCCTGGGGCGAGGATTTGCAGACCGAGCATGAGCGCTACCTGACCGAGAAGCACTTCGGCAAGCCCGTGTTCGTCACCGACTGGCCCAAGGAGATCAAGGCCTTCTACATGCGCATGAACGAGGACGGCAAGACCGTGGCGGCGGCGGATCTGCTGGTGCCCGCGGTGGGCGAGCTGTGCGGCGGCAGCCAGCGCGAGGAGCGCTACGACGTGCTGAAGGCGCGCATCGAGGAGCTGGGCATGAACCCCGAGGACTATTGGTGGTACCTGGAGCTGCGCAAGTACGGCACCGCCAAGCACGCCGGCTTCGGCATGGGCTTTGAGCGTATGATCATGTACCTGACCGGCATCGCCAATATCCGCGATGTGCTGCCCTTCCCCAGGACCACCGGCAACGCGGACTTCTGATCAAACACGCCTTTCACGGGGCGGCAGCCTGAACGGGCGGCCGCCCCTTTTGGGAGTGTGGACAATAATTGATCAGAATTTGGGCCGTGTCTTATCAAAAAATGCTTGACTATACATCCAAATGATGTTATTATTGGGTTATCCGGGGTAATATAACTTAACACGGCAAACAACAAGGAGGAGATACCTATGAACAACATTCCGCAGGTCAAAATGGGCATCATCGCCGTCAGCCGCGACTGCTTCCCGATCACCCTGTCCGAGAAGCGCCGCAAGGCCATCGTGGCGAAGCTGAAGGAAAAGAACTTCGATATCGTCGAAATCCAGACCATCATTGAAGGAGGCATCGACGCCAATGTCAACGAGGCCTATGACGAGATCGTGAAGTCCGGCATCAACGCGCTGGTCGTGTTCCTGGGCAACTTCGGCCCCGAGGGCCCCGAGACCCTCATCGCCAAGAAGTTTGGTGGCCCCGTCATGTACATTGCCGCCGCCGAGGAGAATGTCGGCGTGCTGTCCAGCGACCGCGGCGACGCCTATTGCGGTATGCTGAACGCTTCCTACAACCTCAAGCTGTCCGGCATCAAGGCCTACATTCCCGAATATCCCGTGGGCGACGCCGAGTACTGCGCCAACGAGATCATCGATTTCCTGCCCATCGCCCGCACCCTGCTGGGCCTGCAGGACCTCAAGATCATCACCTTCGGTCCCCGTCCCTTCGACTTCCTGGCCTGCAACGCGCCCATCGCGCCGCTGTTCAAGCTGGGCGTCAATGTGCAGGAGAATTCCGAGCTGGATTTGCTCAAGGCCTTCCACGAGCATGCCAACGATCCCCGCATCCCCGCCAAGATCAAGGAGATGGAGGACGAGCTGGGCGAGGGCAACAAGTATCCCGGCATCCTGCCCAAGCTGGCCCAGTATGAGCTGACCCTGCTGGATTGGATCGAGGCCAACAAGGGCACCTCCAAGTATGTGGTCATGGCCAACAAGTGCTGGCCCGCCTTCCAGACGGAGTTCGGCTTCGTGCCCTGCTACGTCAACAGCCGCCTCACCGGCATGGGCATCTGTACCGCCTGCGAGGTGGACATCTATGGCGCGCTGTCCGAGTACATCGGCACCTGCGTGACCGGCGAGTCCGTCACCCTGCTGGATATCAACAACAGCGTGCCCGCCGACATGTACAAGGAGAGCATCGAAGGCAAGTTCAACTATCGCCACAACGAAACCTTCATGGGCTTCCACTGCGGCAACACCCCCATGTGCCGTCTGAGCTGCGGCACCATGAAGTACCAGCTGATCATGAACCGCGGCCTTGAGGGCGGCGGAGAGCCCGATATCACCCGCGGCACCCTTGAGGGCGATATCGCTCCCGGCGATATCACCTTCTATCGCCTCCAGGGCAACAAGGACAGCGTGCTGCAGGCTTACATCGCCGAGGGCGAGGTTCTGCCCGTGGCCACCCAGTCCTTCGGCGGCATCGGCGTGTTCGCCATCCCGGAGATGAACCGCTTCTATCGCCATGTGCTCATCGAGGACGGCTATCCGCACCATGGCGCCGTGGCCTTCGGTCACGCCGGCAAGGCCATCTTCGAGGTCCTCAAGTATCTGGGCATCGAGAAGATCAGCTTCAACCAGCCCAAGGGCGTCTATTACAAGAGCGAAAATCCCTTCGCTTGATCCAAAAAACGATCCGCCGCCTCGGGGCCCTGCCCCGCGGCGGTTTTTCGCAAAAAACGGTCGGGGCCTCTGCTTTGTGAGGTCCCGACCGGCGTCGTCAGGCGCGATGATATTTCTGGATATGCTCAAACGCGTCCCGCATGATCCTGCGGTCGCGTTCATAAGTCAGCTGCTCGGCGGCCTCCTCCACGGGCAGCCAAAATGCCTCGGCGATTTCCTCGGGCTGAGGGGTAATCTCCTCCTGGTCCGTCAGCGCGGCGAATATGACCACCAGCTTCTGGGTATCCGGGCGGATGTTGTAGCGGTTTTCCGCGCGAAAGCGGCGGTCGACCCGCACCCGCACGCCGGTCTCCTCCAAAATCTCCCGCTCGGCGGTCTGGCTTTCAGTTTCACCCGGCTCCACATGCCCCTTGGGGAATGAGATGTGCCTGCCCCGGGTGTGTCGGATCAGCAGTACGTTCCACACATCGGCTTTTCTGAATATCACGGCGCCACAGGATTTTTCATATCTCATGGATGCCTCCGTCGTCTTTTCATTCGTACAGCCGGCTCAAAGCTGTTCCAGCGCGGTGGCCAGAGCCTCCAGCCAGGGAGCCTCCAGCATTTCGACGCCGCCGTTGTCGCAGGCGGCGGCAATGGCTGGCTCAATGGGCAGCTGCGCGACATGGGCGATGCCGTGGCGCTGGGCAATCTCATCCACATGGCTGTCGCCGAAGATGCGGTGCCTCTTGCCACACTGATCGCAGACGAAGTAGGACATGTTTTCCACGATGCCAAGCACGGGAATGTTCATCATTCGGGCCATGTTCGCGGCCTTTTCCACGATCATGCCCACCAGCTCCTGGGGCGAGGTGACGATGAGGATGCCGTCAAGGGGCAGCGACTGAAACACCGTCAGGGGCACGTCGCCGGTTCCCGGGGGCATGTCCACGAACATGAAATCCACGTCGCCCCACATCACGTCCGTCCAGAACTGCTTCACGGTTCCGGCGATGACGGGGCCGCGCCACACCACGGGATCGGTCTCGCTGTCCAGCAGCAGGTTCAGGGAGACCATGCGGATGCCGGTGGCGCTGGCGGCGGGGTAGATGCCCTCCTCGCCGGCCATCAGCTGGCCGCTGACGCCGAAGGCCCTGGGAATGGAGGGGCCGGTAATGTCCGCGTCCAGAATGGCCACGCTGTGGCCGCGGCGGCGCATCAGCGCGCTCATCAGGCTGGTGACCAGGGACTTGCCGACGCCACCCTTGCCGCTGACGACGCCGATGACCTTCTTGACGTGGCTGTGGGCGTTGGCCGGGGCGGAGAAATCCGGCGCGCCGCCTTCCCGACTGGCGCAGTTGGCGGAACAGCTGTTGCAGTCGTGGGTACAATTCTCACTCATGGGCAAACAACTCCAATTTGCATGATATATTGATATCTATGATAGCGCACTTGCCGCGGTTCGTCAAGGCTTTTCGGGGAATTCGTTGAAAACAGTCCCGGCGCTTTACAATCAGGCGCGGGTTTGGTAAAATGAAGATGAAGGAAAGGGAAGAAAAGCGCGGAATATGCTATTTATGGAGGAGGAATGTGCGTGAAGAAGCTGGGCTTTGGATTGATGCGTATGCCCCTGACCGACCCCAACGACGATTCCAGGGTGGATGTGGAGCAGGTCAAGCGCATGGTGGATTTGTTCATGGAAAAGGGCTTTACCTATTTTGACACGGCGATCATGTACAACGGCTTTGCCAGCCAGCGTGTGGCGAAGGAGGCGCTGGTGGACCGCTATCCCCGGGACAGCTTTACCCTGGCGACGAAGCTGCACGACGGGTTCTTCAATTCCCTCGAGGAGCGGGACAAGGTGTTCGAGGACCAGCTGGAGCAGACCGGCGCGGGCTATTTCGATTATTACCTGCTCCACGGCATCGAAGCGTCGAGTTTGCCCAAGTTTGAAAAATTCGACTGCTTCAACTGGCTGCTGGACAAGAAGGCCAGGGGGCTTGTGAAGCACGCGGGCTTTTCCTTCCACGATACGCCCGAGCTGCTGGACGAGATTCTGACCCGACACCCGGAGATGGAATTTGTGCAGCTGCAAATCAACTATCTGGATTGGGAGAGCGAGTGGATACGCTCCCGGGAGGTCTATGAAGTTGCCGTGAAGCACAATAAGCCCGTCGTGGTCATGGAGCCCTGCAAGGGCGGCACGCTGGCGAAGCTGCCCGAGGCGGCGGAGGCGCTGCTCAAGGCCAAAGCGCCGGACATGTCCGCGCCGTCCTGGGCCATCCGCTTCGCGGCCTCGCTGGAAAACGTGATGGTGGTCCTCTCAGGCATGAGCAATGTGGCGCAGATGGCCGACAACGTGGGCTATATGGAGCGTTTTGTGCCCCTGACACCGGAGGAGGTGGCGCTGACATACAGGGTGGCGGACATTGTAAACGCGCAAATCGCCGTGCCGTGTACCGGCTGCTCCTACTGCACCGACGGCTGTCCCATGCAGATTCCCATTCCCCGGTACTTTTCCCTTTACAACGAGGACATGCGGGAGGACCTGGCGGAAAAGGGCTGGACCATCAATTATACCAATTACAACAAGCTGGCGCAGAGCTTTGGCGGGGCGGGGGACTGCGTCGCCTGCGGCCAGTGTGAGCAGATCTGTCCCCAGCATTTGCCGATCATCGAAAAGCTGAAGCTGGTCTCGGAACACTTTGACCATTGAAAATGAATAAGAA
>JAFUCP010000209.1 GCA_017459565.1 Clostridia bacterium
CACCGACTGCATCGACATGATCCACACCACCGCCGCCTCCCACGGCCGCATCTTCATCGTGGAGATCATGGGCCACAAGGTGGGCTGGCTGCCGCTGAACGCGGGCATGGCCGGCGGCGCGGACATCATACTGATCCCCGAAATCCCCTATGACCTGGACAAGGTGGCCGAGAAGATCAAGGAGCGCCACGACCGCGGCGCATCCTTCACCATCCTGGCCGTGGCCGAGGGCGCAATTTCCAAGAAGGACGCGAAGCTGTCCAAGAAGGAGCTGGAAAAGAAGCGCGCGGAATCCCCCTTCCCCTCTGTTTCCTATGAAATCGCCGCGAAGCTGACCAAAAAGACCGGCTACGACGTGCGCGTAACCGTTCCGGGCCACACCCAGCGCGGCGGCGCGCCCTGCCCCTATGACCGCGTGTTCGCCAGCCGCCTCGGCTCCGAAGCCGGCAAGCTGATCCTGAAGAAGGAATACGGCTTCATGGTGGGCTACAAGAACCGGGAGATCGTGAAGGTGCCGCTGAAGGACGTGGCGGGCAAGCTGAAGATGGTCGATCCCGACGCCTCCATCATCAAGGAAGCCAAGATGCTGGGCATCAGCTTCGGCGACTGAAACGCGCGCAAGCAAAAACACATCCACTCGGCAAAATATCATTCAAGGGGCTGTCTCAAAACAGAGGCAGCCTCCATTCTGTGAAAAAAGCAATGAGGCCATCCCCAAATGACCTCTTCCGGTCATTTCGAGACAGCCTTCGGTGCGGGCCGCGAAATGGCCTGCGCGTCAAGCTCGTTCAGGGCGCAATTTCCAGCGCGTTATTGATGATGGCGTTTATCATTTCTTCTTCCGCGCCTGTATATATGCCGGTTGGCACAAGCCCGCACTGCTCCTGCATGGCCATGACCGCCGCCTTCGTCATCTGGCCGAAGATGCCGTCGGCGTCACCGGTCAGAAAGCCGGCGCGGATCAGCTGTTCCTGGCAGCGCAGGACATTTTCGCCCCTCATGCCCTTCTCAAGCCTCAGTCCGCCCGTCTGCCGGACAATGGCATCGACGCACACCGGAAAGGTGAAGCTGGTATTCGGATATGGCTCGCCGGCCAGCGTAAAGTGCCACCATTCCGTGGAAATCGGCTGAAAGCCATGGGCAACCATCGCATCGCGCAACAGCATACGGTTCGCGCGCTGTTCTTCGGTGATCCCCGAATAGCCGGGATGGGACAGCTTTCCGAAGTAATCGAAGGTGCCGCCCATGTCCACCTCCCTGCCGGTGTTCATATCAAACAGCGTCAGATCGACCGTGCTCCCCCGGCTGTGCCCGGAGTGGCTGGAAATATATCCGCCCCTGAACAGTTCGTCCTTGTTCAGTTCAGGATAAAAGAAGGCCTTCATTTGAACGTCGGACGCGTCCCGCGCCCAGCGGACGAAGTGGTCCACGGCCATCTGCGGACGGTAGGCGTCGAAGATTTTCAGGCGGTACCCCTTTTCACCCAGCTCCTGGCTGACCTCGCGCAGGGCCAGGGCCGCCTCTCTGGTCAGCAGCGCGACGGGCTCGTCATAGCCGTCAATCCTCTCGCCCACAAAGTTGTATGTGGAAAAGTACCTGATCTCCTGTATGATGTCAGGCACATAATCAGACAGCACGACAAAGCCGCCGGCATCATCCGGGGCGATTGCACGCGCGGCATTTGTGATCAGGCACATCAGCATGACAGCGCACAGCGCCGCCGCCCGGCACATCCCTCTGTTCACATTCGCCTCCAATCGCCTGTATCACAACGCGCCGCCGCTATGCCGCGCGGGCTCAGGCAGGCGCGCAGCTTTTGTCCAGAAGCCCCATAAAGTCTTCTACGGCCATCGGCTTTGCGAAATAATACCCCTGGAACATGCCGCAGCCCATGTCCCGCAGGTTCATAAACTGCTCCGCCGTCTCCACACCCTCCGAGATCGACGAGAGCTTCAGGCTGTTGGTCATCTGCATGATGCTGCTCAGGATCGTCCGCGCCCGCGCGTCGTCCTCCGTCTTTCTGAGGAAGGCCATGTCGATCTTCACCACATCCACCGGCATATCCTTGAGCATGTTGAGCGACGAATAGCCGCTGCCGAAGTCGTCCATTTCAACGATGAATCCGGCCTCCCGCAGCGCCTTCAAAATCTCGATGCGCTTGGCTTCATCCGTCATCATCACGGTTTCCGTGATCTCCACGCGCAGCCGGGCGGGCTCCACGCCGTACTCACGTACCAGCCCGGTCAGCTCCTTCACCACGTCCATGAAATAGAAGTCCTTCGGCGAAACGTTGATCGATATGAACAGGTCGTTGTCCTTCCATTTGGTCAGAATCTCGCAGGCGCAGCGCCACATATGCCTGTCCACCTGGGCGATCATGCCGTTTTTCTCCAGCGTGGGGATAAAGCGATACGGCGCGAGGAAGCCCTCGGTCGGGTGGATCCAGCGCGCCAGCGCCTCCGCGCCGACCACCCGCCCTTTCTCATTGACAATCGCTTGCAGATAGGGCCTCAGCTGGCCCGTCCGAATGGCCTCCGGCAGCTCGCCGGCGATCCTCTGAGCCCACAGGGCGCCGTCCCGCATGGCGTCGTCATAGACGGCAAGCTGCACATTGTACTCGTCCTTGATGCTCTCCAGCGCCATGCTGGCCCGGTCAAACATGTCCGGAACCTCTATGTTCCTTTCCGCGACCTCGTACACGCCCTGGTGAATGATGAGGTGAAATTCCGCCCCGTCCCTGCTGATGGTAAACCGGCTCAGCGCAGCGACCGCGATCTCCGGGGCAAAGTTCTCCTTCGGGATGCACATGCCGAAGGTGTCGCCGGACAGACGCCCGTACAGACACTCCGGTCCCAAATCCCGGCGCAGGGAATCCGCCACGCATTTCAGGGCATAGTCGCCAAATTCCCGCCCGAAGACATCGTTCACCATCTTGAAGTCGTTGATATCCAGGAAACAGATCATATAGGTCCTGTCCGGGTTCGCGTCAACGGTCTTACGGATGCGCTCATACAGGTACTCCCGCGAATAGAGGCCCGTCAGAGAATCGTGGGTCGCGTCATATCGGTCCTTTTCCGCCGCCAGATGGCGCTCGGTTTCATCCATGATGCTCAAAAAGGCGCCCGCCGTCCTGCCCCTCGAATCCTGGATGCTGTGCTTTTCAAGCTGGTAATACTTCCTTTCGCTTCCATCCATGATCGCCTCATGCCGCACCCATTCCTCGCCGGAGATATCCCCGAATATCTCTGTGAGCAGCTCGGCGCTCGGTTCAAAGTTGTCCCTGTCAATGTGGAAGGTCTCGCGCCCCGCCCGGTTCACCCACACGCAGCGCCCGCCCGCATCGAAGAAGAACACCCCCTGAAGCATCTGCGAGGCCACGTTGGCCAGCATCCTGTCCAACAGCCGCACGGGCTTGTAGTAGACCGCGAAGTAGTAAACCAGCAGGCCAAAGCAGCCAAAGCCGATCATGGAGCGATCGATGGGCGACCGGGAGAAGATATAGAAGGTCTCCCAGATTCCGACCACGACCATGGAGAGGAATATGACGGCGTAGCGCTCCAGATACAGCCTGGGCGCCGTAACCATCTTCCAGAAGAAAATTCCCACAATGGCCAGGAAAATGCCATAGCACACGACCCGGTGGAAGGTCTGGCCCGCATAGGGAATCAGCCTGTAGTAGGCGGCCCCGGCAACCTGAATCGCCTCGGTATCAAAGGCATGATGGAATATTGGATTGCACAGAAGCTGCGCCGCGTCCGCGATCAGCAGCCCGTAGGCAAGCCACTTCATGCCCTGTGACGGACGGGGCATGTGGCAGTATCTGAAGGTGAATCCCAGCATTGTGAACATGACCAGATTCATGCCCAGAAAGTATGTAAAATAGCCCAGAATGGACAGCGTCCTGTCGCCGGACAGTATGATGACAAGATTGCCGGTGACGGGCATGACAAGCGCCCCGATCAGCTTCGCCACCGACGGGGCCATGGTTCTTTTGGATTTCCGGCTCAGCATGGCGCAAACCGCCAAAGCGACGACCAGCAGCGCGATGACCGCGCCCATACCGTATCTCATCCGAATACCTCTATTTCCCGGCTGGCGGTTCCCCTTTACAGACGCGGTTCTTCCCGGATTTCTTGGCGACGTACAGGGCCACGTCCGCGCGCAGCACCAGCGGGTCCGCCTCCTCGCCCGGCAGGGCCTGCGCCACGCCGAAGCTGGCGGTTTCGCTGCCGCAAAGCTCGAAGCGCAGCTTTGCGATCCTTGCGCGCAGGGCTTCCGCGAAGTCCGCTGCCTCTTCAAGCGTCATGCCCGGCAGCATGAGCATGAACTCCTCGCCGCCCCAGCGCCCGCCAACGGCCCCGTTTCCCAGCTCCTCCAGCGCCGCCCGGATCTGGCCGGAGACGGCGATCAGCACCTGGTCGCCCTCGTTGTGGCCGTAGGTATCGTTGATCTTCTTGAAATCGTCCAGGTCGATCATCACCAGGCTGGTGGCGTCCCCGCCGACGGGGGTCTCGCGGTTGGCCTGGATGCGCTCAGTGATCCGCCGCTGTATCTCCCCACGGTTGAGCAGCTTGGTCAGCTGGTCCGTGATGGCCATGACGGACAGCCGCCCGTTGGCCTCGATGACCTCGGCGGTGGCCGTATTGATGAAGTTCACCAGCCGGCTGACCATGGACATGCTGGATTCGTTCTGCTTGACCTCTTCCCGGACGACCGGGATCTCCCTCCCGGCGGGGCCGCCCTCCCGCATCGCGGCCACGACCAGCGAAAGGTTGTGGTGGTCCATGCTGCCCTGCCAGCGGATCAGCTCCCCGGCGGTGCAGAAGCCGTAGGTCGGTGCCAGCTTGTGCAGGGGCCGCGTCTCGCGGCTGCCCTCCGTGCCGCCCCAGAA
>JAFUCP010000210.1 GCA_017459565.1 Clostridia bacterium
CATCGGACTGGGGCTGGCGCTGTGCAAGAGCATCGTGCAGGCCCACGGGGGCGAGATCGGCGTGGAAAACATTGAGCCCCACGGCGCGAGATTTTGGTTTACCCTTCCAATCGTGGAGGTCGAAGGCTATGAACAATAAACCCCTGATACTGGTGGTGGAGGACGATGCGGCGGTGCGCAGCCTGATGGCGGTGACGCTGGACACCCAGGGCTACCGCTACCACCTGGCCCGAAACGGCGCCGAGGCGTTGATCGAGGCCTCGACCCAGCAGCCCGCGGTGATGCTGCTGGATCTGGGTCTTCCTGACATGGAGGGCGTGGACATCATCCACAAGGTGCGGGACTGGACGGCAATGCCCATCATCGTCATCTCCGCCCGCAGCGAGGATGCTGACAAGGTGGAGGCGCTGGACGCCGGCGCTGACGACTCCCTGACCACGCCCTTCTCCGTGGACGAGCTGCTGGCCCGGTTGCGGGTGGCGCTGCGCCGGGTAAACGCGGAGGCATCGGCCATCGGTGAGAGTGCCGTGTATGAAAACGGCGGCCTGCGCATCGACTATGCCGCGGGCTGCGCGTATATCGCGGATCGGGAGATCCATCTGACGCCCATCGAATACCGGCTGTTGTGCCTGCTGGCGAGGAACACCGGCAAGGTGCTGACCCACAACTACATCCTCAAGGAGATCTGGGGCAGCTATACCGCCTCGGATGTGGGTTCGCTCAGGGTGTTCATGGCGACGCTGCGCAAGAAGCTGCAAGCGGGTGACGACACCCAGCCCTACATCCAGACGCACATCGGCATCGGCTACCGCATGCTGAAACAGGATGTCAGGCCGGAGGACACACCGTGAATATGCCGCATAAGCCGGAAGGGCTGAGGCGCGAGCCCCGCCCGGAGGAATGGCTGGTATTCGGATTCCTGGGCATCATCCTGCTGGGGACGCTGCTGCTGGCGCTGCCCGTCTCGACACGGTACGGCCACAGCATCGGCCTGTTCGACAGCCTGTTCACGGCGACCTCCGCCGTGTGCGTGACGGGCCTTGTTGCGGTGGACACCGGCACGACCTTCTCCCTGTTCGGACAGGCCGTGCTGCTCGTGCTGATCCAGGTCGGCGGCCTGGGCTTCATGGTGTTTGCCACCAGGGTCATGATGATGTTGGGACGGCGAATCTCCATAAAAAACAGGCTGTTGATCCGGGAATCCATGAACAGTGCGACCCTATCCAACCTCGGCACCCTGGCGCGGCGCTACCTCCTGCTGGCGCTGGGCATCGAAGCGGTGGGAGCGGCGCTGCTCGCCATTCGGTTTGTTCCGTTGTACGGCCCCCGGCGTGGGTTGTGGTTCGCCGTATTCCATGCGGTCAGCGCCTTCTGCAACGCGGGCTTTGACCTGTTCGGGCGCTTTGCCAGCCTGACCGGCTTTGCCGATGATCCGCTGGTGCTGCTCACTGTGGCGGCGCTGATCGTCCTGGGCGGTCTGGGCTTTTCCGTCATACTGGAGGTGCTGCGCGGCCGGCAGGGCCTGAAGAATCTGTCGCTGCACACCCGCATCGTGCTCGCCTTCACGCTGGCGCTGCTGCTTATGGGCACGGTCTTCTATGCGCTGGTGGAGCGTGGCAGGCTGGATGTGCTCAACGCCTTTTTCCAGTCCGTCACCATGCGCACGGCAGGCTTCAATTCCTTCGATCTCTCGTCCCTCATGGACGGCTCCAAGCTGTTCAGCAGCCTGTTGATGATGATCGGCGCATCTCCGGCTTCCACGGGCGGCGGCATGAAAACCACCACCGTGGCGGTGGTGGCGCTTTTGATATACAGCGTTGTGAGGGGCGATGACGGGGTCAACGCCGCCCGCCGCCGGATTTCGGCCGATACCGTGCGAAGGGCGCTGGCGGTGGTGGCGCTGTTTCTGACGATGCTGACACTGGGCACGCTCTCCCTCTCGATCCTTGAGAACGGGCGCTTTTCCCTGGCGGACATTCTTTTCGAGTGCTCCAGCGCCATGGGCACCGTGGGCGTTTCCGCTATCGGCACACCAAACCTCCACCCCGTCAGCCGCGCTGTGCTGCTGCCGATGATGTTTCTGGGTCGTGTCGGCCCGCTGACCCTCGCCGTGGCCGTCGCCCGCAGGCAGGGGAATGTCAAGCCGGTCGCCAAGCTCCCGGAGGAAAAGATCATGATCGGATAGTACCAACGTGATACTTTTTTGGTATGAACCTCAAACAGAATACTACTAATAGAATTAAACGGTTGCTTTCAATAGTATCAAAATCTTTCCGAGCAATATCAATGAAGTATCACTTTTAATATCGCAGGTCTTGCGGTGAGCAGGTCAATCTCAAGCAGGCAGATGGCGTAAAATGGAAGGTTGTCACGCGATTCCAGCCCATCAAAGGTGGTATAATATAGCCGTACGGAGGGGTGAACGAAGTGACACCTTCCGTTTTGCGAAAGCAAATTTCCTCACGTTAAACAAAAAAGCCCCCATAGGCATTTTGTTACGCGGGAACTTGCTGGACGATCATTCGCCCAGGGCAAGATACGCCTCGTCAAACAAATTGCTTTCGCTATTTATTTGACTGGCGTACTTGATGGGGGATTTCGCTCCCCATGCCCTCGAATCCGCATCCGCAAGCGGATGCTCTTGTTGGTTCGCTCCGCTCACAGCATGGCCAATGAAGGCCATGGCAGAGATAACCGTGACAGCCCACTGAGGTATCACATAGGTCGTCACGGTTGTCACGGTCGTCACGAAGATGATACAAACGAGGAACGGGGTCTGTACGCTCAAAATGGAATTAAGCGCATCGCTTGCTTGCTTAATCAGTATTTTCAAGGAAGAACCGCACGATATCCTCGTTTGCCTGTATGCTTTCAGGGTATTCGGGATGCAGTACGTTGAACACGTGATCCAGTTTTCGAGTTTTGCTGGCATATTCCCGGTACTCGTGCGGGATGCCGCTACTCAGCATGAACTCGTGCATCCGACGGGTGTGAGTATGCAGCAAGGAATCTGTAGGCGAGGTGCAGAACCAGACGCGGGGATAGCCTTCGGACATGTAGTATTCATAGGATGAGAAGCGGGTGTATTCCCGGTTGAAGGTATACTTGTGGAGGAGGAAGAAGAGCATCCGGGCAGAGAAATTCGATGGAAGCAGCCGCCATTCAAAGCTGCCCTCGGGGCATGAGGCGGCATATCCGGCAATGGGAAACGGTGGTTTGCGGACGCGGAAGAAGTCCGCAGACCTGCCGGTGGCAAACATGGCCGCGGCGAGCAGCACAACGTGGCCGCCCGCGCTGTCGCCGGTGAGGAAGACGCGGGAAGAGTCAAAACCGTATTCCCTGTCGTGGCCCTTGATCCATTCGAGCACGTCGACGAGCTCGTTGAGAATCATACCGAGATCGCCTTCTGGGCACAGCGTGTAGTTCATATTGACTACGCGAAACCCTCTGCTGGCGAAATACTGGCCGTGCTGAGCGTTGATTTCCTTGTTGCAGGAAAGATAGCCGCCGCCGTGCAGTTCCACGATCACTGGCAGCGGCGATTTGCCCTCATTGGGCGCGTAGACATCCAGGAGGTGCTCCGTCCTGCCGTCCTTTCGGCAGGGAATATCCGTAATCATGTGGACGCCATAAGGATTTGGGTTGGCTGCGATTCGCGGTGCGTTGGCTCGGATCTGGGCCTTGCGAATGATATGAATGATTGGATTCATTGCGTAGATCCTCGATATCACGGCAGAATCACTGTCGCAGCTTCCTGCAATACTGGGTACAAAGCTTGTCTGTACAGTTGGCACACTGAAGAGCGACGTTGGTGCGCTCCCAGAAGCGCTCCGGGTAAACCATGACACATACCTCCCACACCACCCAGGCGGCAAAGGCCACGATCAGCAAAGATGTCGTATAGAATCCCGGCGTCAGAACAAAAGGCGAGAACATCATCAGGTGATCCCAGTTGAATATGCGGCAGGTGGTGCAGCACTTGTTGCGCATGATGAGACGGAAGGGACACCATACCAGCACGCAAATCAGGTCACATACGAAGAAGAATACGGCGACCAGGAATATCTCGTCCCGCCCCAAGACGCCTGTGAAGAACAGGACGGCCAAGGCCGCTAACAGGCCTACCCATATCAGGAGGTGTCCCTGCGACGGATATACAGGTACAGCACGCCGAGAGCAAGGACAACGCGCCCGACAAAACGGGCAAAATAGAACTTGCGAAGCTTTGACATGGATTTCACCTTTTCTGATCGTTCCAGCGTTCGTCAAATCAGGG
>JAFUCP010000036.1 GCA_017459565.1 Clostridia bacterium
CCAAGACCGACACACTCCGTACAAATACTGATCGCCTTGTAAAGCACGTCCCTGGCGCTGCCGTTGATCGCCCCGGCGACGATCAGCGCCAGCGCGGCGACGATCAGCGCGGCCTGAATCGCGCCTGTGCGCGACGCGCGTTCCGTTGGCACGGCTCCGGGCGCGGAGGATTGACGGCGCTCCAGCTTCATTTGCGCCTTTGCGGCCTTGATTTCGCGCTTCACGCTGCGCTCAGCCAGTACAAAGGCCAGCGCCAGCGCGCCCAGGCCCGCGGCGGTCCAGGGAACCAGCGCGCGCAGCAAGCCCGCAAGCATGCTCTCCAGATCATCCTGCGGGAAATGCCCGGGGTCTGCCATGTAGAGGCCGACGGGGACCATGCACGCGGCAAAGGCCGCCCAGCCCGCAATCCGCAGCCACCTTTGAAGCCTGCGCTCCCGGCGCATTTCCCCGGAGGGCGCCGCCACGCGGGCCACGGCAAGGTCGCGCAGCAGCTGAGCGTCCGGCACGGGTCTGTCGGCGCGCTTGTCCCTTATGCCCAGAATAAGCCCCAGGGCCAGCAGGCAGGCGGAAACAAGGCACAGCGGCGCGAGCCCCACCGCCTTTTCCGCGATGATCTGCGGGGTATAGATCGCATCCTGAGGGGATATGGCCCTGCGGGCCGCGCCCTCCCGATAGATGCCGATGGCGGAGGCAGACAGCATGACCGCCAGCGCCACGCAGACCGCCGCCTGCAATATCAGATAGAGCTTTGCCTTTGTCACGCGCCAACACCTCCGCGCATGTATGTGAGCTTCCCGGAACACGTCTATTCTATCACAGCCTGCCCGCGCATTGCAACGCCTTTTCCGGGATATAGCCTGGGCGGCGGCGCGAATCTCAAACAAACGCTTGACGCGCAGCGCGGTATTCATTATACTGTGATCAAACACAGCCAGCGACAGGAGGAATCCACGATGAGTGCGAGCGTTCGCGTAGAGCGCGTCAATATACCGACCTATGGCACCGGCAAGCCGGACAGGAACCCGATGTTCCTGGAAAAGCGCGTCTATCAGGGCTCCAGCGGCAAGGTATATCCGCTGCCCGTGGTGGATAAGATTTTGGATGAAAGGACGGACGTGGAATACACCGCCGTCATACTGGAAAACGAATATATCTATGTGATGGTGCTGCCACAGCTGGGCGGCCGCATCCAGCGCGCGCTGGACAAGACCAACGGCTATGATTTCGTCTATTACAACGAGGTCATCAAGCCCGCGCTGGTGGGGCTCATCGGGCCATGGATCTCCGGCGGCATCGAATTCAACTGGCCCCAGCACCACCGCCCGACCACCTTCTCGCCGGTGGACTGGCGCATCCTGGAGAACGCGGACGGCAGCTGCGCGGTGGAGCTTTCCGAGGTGGACCAGATGTATGGCACCAAGGGCAAGATGACCTTCACTGTCTATCCCGGCAGGGCCTATATCGAGGTCCGGGGCCAGCTCTACAACCGCACGGACCTGCCCCAGACCTTTTTGTGGTGGGCCAATCCCGCCGTGGCGGTGAATGACAACACCCAGTCCGTCTTCCCGCCGGACGTGAGCGCCGTGTACGACCACGGCAAGCGGGACGTGAGCGCCTTTCCCATCGCCACGGGCGTGTATTACAAGCACGATTACGGCGCGGGCGTGGATATCTCCCGATACAAGAACATCCCCGTGCCCACCAGCTACATGTGCGCCCATTCGGATTATGACTTCGTCGGCGGCTATGACTACGGCGTAGACGCGGGCATCCTGCACATTGCCGATCACCATGTCAGCCCCGGCAAGAAGCAGTGGACCTGGGGCTGCGGCGATTTTGGCCGTGCCTGGGACCGCAATCTCACCGACGCCAACGGCCCCTATATCGAGCTGATGACCGGCGTGTATTGCGATAACCAGCCGGATTTCACCTGGCTCAAGCCCTTTGAGGAAAAGACCTTCACCCAGTACTTCATGCCCTACAAGGCGGCGGGTTATGTGAAAAACGCCACCCGGGATTGCGTGATCAGCCTGGAGGCGAAAGGCGGCATGGCCTCGATCATCGTGTATGCCACCCGGCCCATACAGGGCGCGCGGGTGTGTCTGACGGCTGCGGGGAATGAGGTGTACGACAGGACCTGCGACCTCAGCCCCACGCAGGTGCTGAAGGCTGAAATCGGCGTTGCCGTCCCCGAAACCGAGCTTGCCCTCACGGTGTATACCGGCGATGGCCGCAGGCTCATCTCCTACGCGCCGCGGCCGAAGCAGATCGAAGTGATTCCCGACCCCGCGGCCCCGGCGAAGCTGCCGGAGGAGATTATGACCAATGAGGAATTGTACCTCACGGGCATCCACCTGGAGCAGTACCGCCACGCAACCTATCTGCCCGATCCGTACTATCTCGAGGCTCTCAAGCGCGATCCCGGCGATATCCGCGTCAACAACGCCTATGGCACGCTGCTGCTGCGCCGGGGTAAATTTGCCCAGGCGGAGCCGTACTTCCGCGCGGCCATCGCCCGCATGACCCAGCGCAACCCCAATCCCTGCGACGGCGAGGCTTATCTGAACCTGGGACTGTGCCTGCGTCGGCAGGGCAGGGACAACGAGGCATACGACGCCTTTTACAAGGCCACCTGGACCGCGGCCCAGCAGGAGACGGGCTACTATCACATTGCCTGCATCGATTGCAGGCGCGGCGAATATGAGCTGGCCCTGGCGCACATCGAGCGCAGCCTGGTGAAGAACGCTCACAATCTGAAGGCCCGCGCGCTGAAGGGCATGATTCTGGACAGCCTGGGCCGGTCGGAGGAGGCGGAGACCTGGTTTGAGGAAAACCTTCGGCTGGACGCCTTTGACTATGTATCCCGGCTGGAGCTGGGAGATGTGGATACGGCGTATGCCATGATGCAGGGCCGCGCCAGCAGCTATATTGAGTGTGCCATCGACTATGCCGAGGCGGGCTACTATGCCGACGCGGTTTCGATCCTTGCGCGCTGCCCGGCTCCGACGCCCATGGTCCACTATCACCGGGCGCTCAACCTGGCGCGGATGGGGGAGGATGCCGCCGCGGCGCTTCAGGACGCCGCAGGCGCGGATTCGCTGTACTGCTTCCCCAACCGCCCGGAGGATATAGCCGCGCTGACATATGCCATGGAGCACAATCCCGCGGACGCCAAGGCGCCGTACTATCTCGGCTGTCTGTGGTATGACAGGCGGCAGTTTGAGGACGCCATCGCCTGCTGGGAGCGGAGCGCGGCGCTGGACGACGGCTTTGCCACGGTGTGGCGCAACCTATCGCTGGCCTACTTCAACAAGCGCGGCGACAGGCAGCGGGCGCGGGTGTGCATGGAGCGGGCCTACCGCCTTGACGAAGCCGACGCTCGCGTGCTGCTGGAGCTGGACCAGCTTTACCACAAGCTGAACGTGCCGCTCGCGCAGAGGCTGGCGTTCCTGGATGAACACAGGGACACCGCCTTCAAGAGGGATGATTTGTATGTGGAATACTGCACGCTGCTCAACGACCTGGGCCGCCACCGGGAGGCGCTGGATCTCATCATGGCCCGGCGGTTCCATCCCTGGGAGGGCGGCGAGGGCCGCGTGACCACGCAGTACGCCGTGGCGCTGACCCGGCTGGGCCGCGCGGCGCTTGACGCAGGGGACGCCGAAGGAGCAAGGGCGCTGCTTGAGCGCGCGCTGACGTTCCCGCACAACCTGGGCGAGGGCAAGCTGGAGGGTGCGAAGGACAACGACATCCACTACTATCTGGGACTTGCGGAGCGCGCCCTGGGCAACGCCGAGGCCTCCGAGCGCCACCTGGCGCTGGCCGCCGAGGGCGAGGGAGAGCCCGCCGGCATGATGTACTACAACGACCAGCCCGCGGACATGATCCTCTACCAGGGCCTGGCCAACCGCGCGCTGGGACGGGAGGACAGGGCTTTAAGCCGCTTTCACAAGCTGATCAGCTATGGCGAGAAGCACTATTACGACAAGGTGAAGATCGATTACTTCGCCGTGTCGCTGCCCGATCTGCAACTGTTTGACGAGGATTTGAGCGTGCGCAACCGGGCCCACTGCGAATATCTGATCGCCCTGGGCAGCTATGGACTGGGAGATATTGCGCGTGCAAGGCGCTGCTACGACGCGGTGCTGGCCATCGACAACGCGCATCAGGGTGCGCTTGGGCACAGGGCGCTTTTGGAAGGCACAGGGGAGTGACGGATATGCTGGAGTTTTACGTGGGCGGATATGCCGTGCCGGGTCAGCCCGGCGTGTTGAAATGCGGCTTCGACGGCGCCGGCATGACGGTGATCGATTCAAACGACGAGCTTCAAAACCCTTCCTGGGTGTTGCAGCACCCGGAAAAGAAGGTGCTTTACGCCGTGGAGGAGCTTTCGCCGGAGGGTACTCTGGCCGCGCTGGGCGAGGCAGAGGGCCACATGCGGGTACTGGCGAGGGTCACGACCCGGGGCGCGGACCCCTGCCACATCGCGCTGAGCCCGGACGGGCGCTTTCTGTTCGTCTCCAACTACAGCGGCGGCAGTCTGGCGGTGTACGCGCTGGATGAAAACGGCCTTCCGGTTCGCATGACGGATTTTGTCGTACATCACATGGACGACGTCCGGCGCGCGCTGGGCAATCCCGTCCGGCAGGAATCGCCGCACATTCACTTTTCCCTGTGCGACGGGGCGCACGTGTATGTGTGCGACCTCGGCCTGGACCGCGTGTTCATCTACGGCTGGAACAGGGAAGAGGGCCGGCTGGTGGACGAGGGGCGCTCCATCGGCTTCCCGGAGGGCTCCGGCCCGCGGCACCTGGCCTTTGCCGGGGACGGCGAACGGCTGTATGTGCTGTGTGAGCTGGACGCGACGGTCCACATGTTCCGCCGGCAGTCGGACGGCGACTGGCAGCGCGCGCAGGTCGTTTCAACCGTGCCGGAGGGAGCCGACGGCTTTGAAGCCTACAGCTGGTCGGCGGGCGCGGCCATCCGCTTTGCCGACGCGCACACGCTGTGTACCTCCACCCGCGGTCACGACAGCCTGGCGCTGTTTCGCGTGCTGCCGGACGGCAGCCTTGCGGACAGGCGCGTATTGTCCTCATGCGGCAAAACACCACGGGACTTCATGCCCGCCGGGCCGTGGCTGCTTGCTGCGAACCAGGACAGCGACTGCGTCCGCGCGCTGCGCTGCGACGGCGCAGGGGAAGAAAGCGGCCCCGGCCTGAGCGCCATAAGGCCCACCTGCCTGTGCCTTGCGCGATGAAATAAAACACGACGGCCCGCCGGAATGAATGAACTTCCGGCAGGCTGTATTTTTGTGCATTTGTCCCACTGAGGGCTTTGCGTCACCTGGACGCCTCCGCCTCCCAGATCAGCTCATGGAGGGTCTGGTACTGATGCTCCGGCTCCACGGGCTTGGAAAGGTGCGCGTTCATGCCCGCCTGGAGGGAGCGCTGCACATCCTCGTCGAAGGCGTTCGCGGTCATTGCGATGATGGGGGATGGCCTTTGCGCCAGGCCGGTCCAGGGCGCGTATGGCCTCCAGACCGTCCATCTCCTGCATACGCACGTCCATCAGAATCGCGTCGTAGTGGTTCACGGGGTCTTTTCAAACATCTCTACCGCGATTCTGCCGTTTTCCACGCGGTCGATTTCGGCCTCCTTCATGGCGATGATCTGCTTCATGATTTCTGCGTTGATAAAGACATCCTCCGCCATCAGAATGTGCCGCCCCTTCAGCTCGGTGCGCTTCTTTTCCCGGTAAAGGCTCATGTTCTTTCTGATGATGCGCTCAAACTCATCCAGCACGTTGGAGGCGAACAGGGGCTTGGCCAGGAAGCTGTCCACGCCGATGTGCAGCGCCTCGTCCATGATTTCGTCCCAGTTGAAGGACAGTCTATTTCCCCATCCAGCAGCGTCCGGTACAGGTCGCTGAACTCCCCGTAGACGTATTCATAGCGCCAGCCCGTGTATTCCGACAGCTTTTGATAGTATTCATAGGCGTACCCGTTCTTGTCCGCGCCCTACAGGAACAACTCGTTTTCATAGTAGCCGACGCGAACCGGCGCTTTATCGGCTCCCGTGGCTGCGGCGCGCGCGGGCGTAAGCAGGCCCAGCAGGACGGCGAGACACAGCCACAGGCGGCACATGTGAGAAAGCTTCCTTGCTCTCGTTCGCGTCATGTCGAATTCTCCTTGCTCAGCGGGGAAAAATGCCGGTCACAGGCCGTCGATCGCCGTGCGCAGCGCGTCGTCCTCGCGGCTTTTTTCGACAAACCGGCGGTTTTTGTCCTCAAGGGGCAAAAACGCCTCGTAATAGCGCAGCCCGAAGGCGCGCTGCGCCGCCGCCGTGAAGTGCAGGTTGTCGGGCTTGCCCGCAAGCTGCCTGGCGGACGCGAAGCCCACGCGGGGATGGGAATCGGCAAAGGCGCGCAGCTGGCGGTTGACGGTGTCGAAATACGCGCCCTCCTCAGGCAGACGGGCGAGGAAATCCCCCAGCCCGCCCACGATGAACGGTACGTCCTGAAGCCGCAACGCGCACGTCAGCGCGTCGTAAAAGCGGTTCAGACGCTCAAGATAAGTATCGCACAGGCCGCTTTTGCAGTCGGATTCCCCCTGGTGCCAAAGGATGCCGGCGATATTTGATGTCCTCTCGGCCAGTCTGGCCTGGTATACGGCGTGGTCAAACAGCAAGCTGCCCGGCTTCCACTGCTCCAGCTGGGTGCCGCCGTCCGCGCAGGGAATCAGCCCCACTGTCACGCCGTGATCGCGCTGATAGGCGTCGGCAAAGCTCTCCGCCAGCGATATGCCGGAAAAGGACCTGTCTGGGTTGACGGGCGTGAAGAAAGGCTGCCAGCGCCCGTTGCGCAGCACACGCAGCTCCGGGTTGCAAATGGGCGGGACCTCGTCAATGGCGCCCCTTCCGGCCATGTTGGACTGGCCGATCATCAGAAATGAATGGATCATGCTTGTTTTATCTGTGCCATACAGTGTGGCGGGTCATTGTGGGCGGATGCCGATGACGATGTGGTGATCGTCGCTGGCGCGCGTGCGTATGGTTTGCAGCAGGCAGGGCTTTTGCGCTCCGCCAATTTGCCTTGAATAGGCGAGGAATGGGCTCTCATCCTGCGTAAGCCAGCTCTGCAGGCTGTCTCTGCGCAGAGCGTCTGCGAGTTTTTCACGGTCCTGCGGCGCCGCGCCCTCTATCAGCGCATCCCTCGGCGCGCTGAAGAAATCCGTGCCGCCGGGGCGGATCTGGAGAGCGCCGTCGGGGTCGAAACCAAATTCCAGATAGAAGCTCGTCACCAGATCGACATAGAAAATGCTTTCAAAATCGCCGGTCAGCGCCGCGGAAATGCTCATGCAGGTCTGCTTGATTTCAGGCGTAATGACGGCGGCGGCCCTGCCGCGCTCCACGAGGAAGCGGTTGAACTCCTCCGGCGGGACAGGCCTGGAGAAGTAATAGCCCTGCACCAGATCGCAGCCCATGGCCTTTAAGATCATCAGCTGCTCCTCGGTTTCCACGCCCTCGGCCACCACGGGCACGTTAAGGTAGTCGGCGATATCGATGATCAGTTCGATCATGCGCACATCCCGCGTCTCGCCAAAGGCGCTGCGTACGAAGCTCATATCCAGCTTCAGCGCGTCGATGGGCAGGTGGGACAGCATCCCAAGGGAGGAATAGCCGGTGCCGAAGTCGTCCATTTCGATCCTGAAGCCCATGCCCATGCCGCGCAGCTCCCGGGCGGTGGAAATCACCTGCTCGGAATCGCCGGTGTAAGCCGATTCGGTGATCTCCAGCACCAGGTCCTTCGTGTCGAGACCGTAAGCATCCAGGATCTCCTGGAACACATCCTTGAGGTTCGGCGTCAGCATGTCGATTCTCGAAACGTTTACGGACACGGGCACGGCGTAGCCGAAGCGCTCCTTCCAGGCGCGAATCTGCGCCGCGGTTTCGCGCCATACAAAGCGGTCCAGCTCCATGATCAGGCCGTTTTCCTCCAGCACCGGGATGAACACGCCGGGGCTGATCATGCCCAGCTCCGGGTGGTTCCAGCGCGCCAGCGCCTCCGCGCTGGAAAGCACCGGCGTATCCGGACGGATATCGAACTTGGGCTGGTAGAACACCGTGAAGCGGTTCTGCTCCAGGGAGGCGTGGAAGTCCTCCAGCAGCTTTTCCCTGAAAATCGCTTGGTTGTGCATCTCAGTGTCATAGATGCCCACGGACTTGACATAGCTGGATTTGACCGTGTCGGAGGCCAGCTTTGCGCGGTCGAAGCGGCGCTCGATGTCCAGGGTCTTGTCCACCTCGGAGTACACGCCCATTCTCAGGCGCACGCGGTTGGAGGAAATGTCGTCCTCGCTGAGTCCCGCGGAAATCTTCTCCAGCAGCTGGTCGTAATCCGTTCGATGGGGGCAGTAGATAAGGAAGGTGTCCCCGCCACGCCGTCCGCTGACGCCGCCGATCTGCCGGGCCAGACTGCGGATGCGATCGCCGATGCGGCGCAGCACGCTGTCGCCGTAGTGCTTGCCATAGCGCTCGTTAATCATGTGGAAATGGTTGATATCCACCACCACGGCGTCCATGGACCTGTCGGCATAGTGCTGGTCAAACAGCTTCACATAGCGCAGGAAGTAATCGATGTTGAACAGCTTGGTAAGGCTGTCGCGCTCCGTGGACTGGATGATATCCCGGTTTTCGGATAGCTCGATGCACTTGTTGACGCGGGTTTGTATGATCTCCCACTTGGGGTAGGGCTTGGGTATGAAATCCATGGCGCCCAGCTTCAGACATTCCACCTCGGCTTCCTGGTCCGCGGTCAGCACGATGACGGGAATCTTATCCAGCTCCGGGTCCTCCTGGAGGCTTTTCAACACCGCAAGCCCGGTCATGCGGGGCATCTGCAAATCCAGCATGACCAGCGCCAGCTCGTCCTTGTGTTCCCGTATGGCAATCATGGCCTCCGCGCCGTCGGAGGCGTACAGCACCTCGTAGCCGTCCTCCAGGGACTTGCCCAGAATCTGCTGGTTGATGAACTCGTCCTCGGCGATGAGGATGTGCCGGCGCACCTTTACGATTTCGGAATTGCGCTGTAGCTCCGGCGGCAATTCGGACGCTCTTTCCTCTGCGTCCTCGCGGGTGACCGCGCCGAGGCTCTTGAGCAGCTTCTTTTCCTCATACATGCCCTCGTCCGCGCGCTGGAACACGTCGTGGGCGCTGCTGTCGCCATCCTGAAGCTCGGCCAGGCCACCGGAGACCACCGCGCCGCCGGAGGCGATATGCTCCACGGAGGTGTCGTGCAGTGCCGTCATCAGTTCCCTGCGGATGGTGTAATCCCTGCCGGACAGAACGGCTACGAATTCGTCGCCGCCCACGCGGTATACTGGGCTATGGGCGAAGATTTCGCACACCATGGCGCAGGCGGCGCGGATGTATTCGTCGCCCGCCTTATGGCCCTGGGTATCGTTGATCATCTTCAGGCCGTTCACGTCGCACACCACGATGGCGAAGGGCTCCGCGCGACCATCCGCGAGGAATTCGTTCAGCTGGCGCTCCTTGAGCAGATAGGCATGCTTGTTTTTCACGCCGGTCATCGGGTCGGTGACAGCCAGCTGTTCGCTCTCCCGGGAGCGCTTGGTCATATAGGAATGGTTGGTGAACATGATGACCAGAGCGAAGGCAAACATGCCAATGGCCATCAGTATGGTCCGTGCGTCCTCGACCTGGAGCTGGTTCACCTGCTCCTCAATATAGTGGGCGTCCTCAAACCGGCCTGTGCCCGCTTTCTCCAGCCGGTCGTAATAGGCCTGGATGTTTGTCAGCATCTTCTCGTTGGATGTGATCATGGACTGCCGCATCCAGATGAGGGCCACGAAAAGCACCAGGGCCAGCAGCACCACCCACACGGTGATGGAGTTGCCGAAGCGCTTTTGGCTGTCGTGCTGCAATATGTATCGGAAGAACAGAAAGCCCAGCACGCTCCACGCCACGAACAGGAAGTAGGTTTCTGTGGCGAGGGTACTCTTTGAAAGCAGGTTCGGCAGCAGGATATACGCGCCGAAGGCGACCATGAGGCCCATGCCGACGCGGCCCAGCCACATCTCCCGCTTATCGCCCACGTTCTTGGCCACCCGGCACGCCGAGGCCGATACAAAGCCGTAAATCAGCGTTGCGCCGATGGTGGTCACGTCCACGATCCAGCCGATGGCTGTCCTGCCGACGAAGGGGATCAGTATGGAAATCAGCATCACCAGCATGAGCGACCCGGAGGGTACCCCATCCCTGTTCAGAATGGCGAAGCGCTTCGGCAGGATGCTGTCCCTGGCCATCGAATAGAACAGGCGGCTCAGGGCCGTCATATTGCCGATGAGACTGGTAATAACCAGCGCCAGCAGCGAGAGCATCAGCGCCGTGACGCCGAAGCCGCCCAGGTATCTGCTGGCCGCGTAGAAGGCGGGCAGCGCCTCCAGGCCATCCAGACTGTCGAGATCGCGGATGTATTCCAGCCAGCTCGCGTAGCGCGCGGGATAGGCGGTCACGGAGAGGAGCGTGACAAGAATGTACAGCGCCAGCGTGGACAGCACGGAAATGAGCATTACACGGCGGATCTTGCTGTGTTCGAAGCCGAATTCCTCCGTGCCGTGGGAGATGCTCTCAAAGCCGATGAACGCCCAGGGCGAAATCACCGCGATTTTGATGATCTGCGACAGCGCGGCGCTGTCGGGCACATAGGCGGGCGACAACATGCCGCTGCCGCCGCCGAAGACCGCGCCCACAAAGCAAACCCCGATTCCCGCGCAGAACATGAGCGCCAGCACGATCATCAGCTTGTCCATGACCTTTTCCCACTTCATACACAGCAGGGCAATGAGGACGAGCGCCGCGATGGACAGCAGCACCTCGCCCAGATAGACGTCGTAGCCGAAGAGGGTGTACAGCCTGCCAAAGCGGAAAATATTGCCCAGGAATATCCGGGCGAAGAGGGGAAGCGATGTCATGTTCGCCCAGAGGATGGCGAAATAGGTCATGGCCATAAACCACGCCGTCAAAAAGCCCTGGTCGTGGCCGAAGGCCTCCCGGGAATAGACGAACGCACCGCCCGCCTCCGGATAGCACTTCATCAGATAGGCATAGTTCCAGCCGATCAGCAGCATGATCAGCGCGCCGATGATCAGCCCCAGCGTACTGCCCATGGGTCCGGCCTGTTTGAGATAGGTGCTGCTGGTGACCACCAGGGATCCCCAGCCCACGCTGGTGCCGATTGCGAACGCCCACGCGCCCAGCGGGGACAGATGACGTTGCAGTTTTCTGTCGCTGTTCATAAGCGCCTCCTGACGGTATACTTCCCGAAAGCAGATGGACACAGACGGTCCGAATTACCTGAATGAATTATAGCATGTTTATGGGATGTATATCAATAAATGTACCGTATTTTCAAGTCAGTTATAAATGATTTTTTTGAAATCCTCAAGCTTCATTCAAGCTTTGAAGGGTATTATACAGCCATTGAAAGCAAGCGAGGTGCATGACCATGAAAAACCGTATCCTGGCAATCCTATTGGCACTGATCCTGTTGATCTCCGTTTCCGTCCCGGCGCTGGCGGAGGGCAACCCTCCCGGTGATCCGCCCTCCGGCGACATGGGCACACCCCCTGAGGG
>JAFUCP010000211.1 GCA_017459565.1 Clostridia bacterium
AATCAATCAACGGATGATATTATAGCATAAGCACGGCGCAAATGCAATACCCTTTCCGGGAAAATTTACGTGAAATCGGCTGCAAATAGATGGAAGCCTGCCGTGGCGCGCCGCGGGGGAGGGGCATATAATTATCATTTAGATTAAAAAAGGATGAAGAAAGAGACAACGGGTACAATCCATGCTATAATATATTCAGGGAAGTGGCACGACCAGTTCCCGCGGATGGGGGAGACAGAGTATGAGCGAATATGTCATCATGACGGATTCTTCCTGCGATCTTCCGGGCTCGCTGGCAGATGAGATGGAGCTGTCCGTGCTGCCGCTCTATGTGGACGTGGACGGGCAAAAATACATGAATTATCTGGATGAACGGGAGATTTCCTTTGCGGATATTTATGCAAAGCTGCGCACCAAGTGTCCGGCCAAGACCTCCGCGGTCAATATGAACGATTTCCTGGAGCCCATGGAGAACCTGCTCAAGGCCGGCAAGGACGTGCTGTACATCGGCTTTTCTTCGGGCCTCAGCGGCACCTATAACGCCGGTGAGATGGCGGCCCAGGAGCTGCGGGAACGGTACCCGGAGCGCAAAATCTACACGGTGGACTCCCTGAGCGCCTCGCTGGGACAGGGCCTTTTGATCTGGCACGCCTGGCAGGAAAAGCAAAAGGGCAAAAGCATCGAGGAGGTCCGGGATTTCACAGAGGCCACCAAGCTGCACCTGTGCCATTGGTTCACGATTGACGATCTCATGTTCCTCAAGCGCGGCGGGCGCGTGTCCGGCGCGACAGCCGTCGTGGGCAGTATGCTCAGCATCAAGCCCATCATGCACGTGGACAATGAGGGCCACCTGATCAAGGTCGGCACCGCTCGGGGACGCAAGGCCTCCATCAAGGCGCTTGCGGACGAAGCGGAGCGGCTCGGCGCCGATCTCAGCGAACAGACCGTCTTTATCTCCCACGGCGATTGCGTGGAGGAGGCCAACTATCTGGCGGACATCATGCGCAGCCGCTTCAACGTGAAAAAGGTGCTGGTCAACTATGTCGGCCCGGTCATCGGCGCCCATTCCGGCCCCGGCACCATTGCGCTGTTCTTCCTGGGAAAAGAGCGCTGACGCACCATGGCTGAAATTGAAGCGATTGCCCATATCCATACGGACTTCCCCTCTAAATTCGGCATCCCGCGCCAGAGCGGGCTGGCGGAGGCGCTGGAGGGGAGCATCGTATTTGAAAGGAAATACCGGGACGTCAGCGCCCTGCGGGGCCTGGAGGGCTACAGCCATATTTGGTTGATCTGGGGCTTTTCCGGCGCTGAAATGGAGGGCTGGTCGCCCACCGTCAAGCCGCCGCGGTTGGGCGGAAACCGGCGCATGGGCGTGTTTGCCACGCGCTCTCCCTTCCGGCCCAACCGGCTGGGGCTGTCCTGCGTGCGGCTGACGGGCATCGAAACGGGCACGCCCCGGGGCCCCGTGCTGCACGTGGCGGGGGCGGACCTGATGGACGGCACGCCGATTTACGATATCAAGCCCTATCTGCCCTATGTGGATTGCCGTGCGGACGCCACCGGCGGCTTTACCGACGATATCGATTATCAGCTGCTTGCGGTGGATTTCCCGGATGCGCTGCTTGAAATGATCCCGCCCGAAAAGCGCGAGGCGCTGATCGAGGTGCTGGCTCAGGATCCCAGGCCAGGCTATCGCCACGGCGAGGACGGGCGGCGCTACGGCGTATCCTTCGCGGGCTTCGATGTGCGCTTTGCCGTTGAAGGGGACGCGCTGCGGGTGGTCGAGGTCGTCAGGCTGTGAATTTGATAAGGGGCTGTCTCATAAAGCACTGAATGGTCGCGGATGGGCCGCAACGGCAAAGATGCCGTTTGTGGGTCCTCTCCACGATCAACGCAGGCTTTGAGACAGCCCCTTATTGTAAAGCGGGTGTCAGGCGATTTCCAGCGCAATCTCCATCATTTTGGTGAAGCTGGTCTGGCGCTCCTCGGCGGGCAGGCTTTCGCCGGTCACGAGGCTGTCGGATATGGTCAGCAGCGCCAGCGCGTTTTTGCCCGCGGCCGCGGCGTTCAGATACAGCGCGTAGGCCTCCATCTCCACGCACAGCACGCCCAGCTTTTGCAGCACGGGGGTGGAGCTGTAATCGCCCTGGCCGTAGAAATTGTCGTGGGAGCATACCGGCCCGGGCACCACATGTGTGCCCAGCCTGTCCGCGGCGTCCGTGGCTGCGCGCAGCAGCTCATAGGAGCAGCAGGGCGCCAGATTGCCCTGATAGCCCAGCTCGTGGCCGTAATTGGAATCGGTATAAGCACTCATGCCGGCCACCACGTCCCGCAGCTTCAGCTTCGGGGACAGCGCGCCCGCCGTGCCAACGCGGATGATGTTTTCCACGCCGTAGAAATTGAAAAGCTCATAGGAATAGATCCCAATGGCGGGCATACCCATGCCCGAGGCCATTACGGAGACCTTCTTGCCCTTGTATTCGCCGGTATAGCCCTGCACGCCGCGAACGTTGTTCACCAGCTGGGCATTTTCAAGATAGCGCTCCGCGATGAATTTGGAGCGCAGCGGATCGCCGGGCATCAGCACCGTGCGGGCAAAGGCGCCCTCCGGGGCGTTGATGTGGGGCGTAGGAATGTTCTTCATTTCTGTACCTCCTTGTATGTGATGTTCCATTCAGCTCAACAATACCTGGATGCCGTGGTCGGCGAAAACCCGCAGCAGCACCGCGGCATAGCCCTCGTTGGCGTCCAGGAATTCCCCGGCGCGCTCAATCACCACCAGCTCGCGCTCCCGGCGCTCTCCCAGGCAGTCGCTCAGCGCGTCCAGGTTGCCGCCGTAATAGTCCGGCAGGGACAGCTTTTCCTGCAATTCAGCATGTATTTGCGCGCGGCTGTCCATGCGCGCTCCGTTCAGTACAATCATGGCAATTCCTCCGGAAACATTTCTGTAAAGGTCTGATAGTGGTCGTCGGTGTAGTAATACAGGCCGTCCGAGCTGAAAAGCACCCGCGCCGTGCCGCGCTTCTTGCCCTTGTAATTGGCGTCACATTCATACCATGTCCGGCCCTTCTTTTTGGGCAGCTTGCCCTCGTAATTGCCGAAGCGGTCTCCGCCGATGCTCTTGCCCGGGGCCACCTCGCCCACGTAATTGTATCGGCTGTCCCAGCCCAAGTCCTGGGCTTCGGCCTTGGTGATGAAGTTCTCCGGCAATTCGCCGTAGATGGACAGGTAGTTTACGATTTGCTGCGGGTCTGTTACCGGCAGTTCGAATTGAGGCGCGTCGTCCTCCTGGGCTTCATCGCCGTCCCAGGCGTCCTGCGAATCGCCCTCGTCGTCGGACAGGCCGTAGAGGCTGCGCAGCATGTCCCTCCAATCGCCCTCCGCGGCGGCCTGGCACAGTCCGCCCAGCGCCAGCAGCAGTGCCAGCAGCAGCGCGGCCAGCCGCCTGAATTGCCTTTGCATGGTATCTCTCCCTTCTGTGTCGGCGGGCGGGAAGCACCGCCCGCCAAATGCCCTGTCACCTTGCCTTGTGCAGCCGCTCGTCGCAATCTCTCGCGCCGGGGATGGCGTACAGCGAAGCGCTGGCGTCCGCTTCCGCGCCGCTTTTGGGCAGCGCGGGCATCAGACCCGTACACTCCGTGGCGGACGCGACATCCTCCGCTCCGGGAGCCGGAGCGCCGTTTCGACGGTTCCGCTTCTTCATGCGATCACCTCCATGGGCAGTTTGCCCCGAGGCGCGCGGCTGTATGACAATATTGTAATCGAAACCCGCCGCGGCGTCAAGGTGCGCGGCGAATGAC
>JAFUCP010000212.1 GCA_017459565.1 Clostridia bacterium
CATGGGCGGCGGCAGCGTGAACCCCGTGACCGGCGAATTCAACTTCGCCGTGGCGGAGGGCTATCTGATCAGAGGCGGCAAGGTGGACCGGCCCGTGCGGGGCGCGACGCTGATCGGCAAGGGCGCCCAGGTGCTGCAAAAAATCGACCGCGTGGGCGCCAACATGTGGATGGCCCAGGGCATGTGCGGGGCCTCCAGCGGCTCCATTCCCACCAACGTGGGGCAGCCGATGATTCGCGTGACCGATATGACGGTAGGAGGCCGATGAGCATGGAGAGAAGAGAGTTTATTGAAAAGCTGTTCGCCCGGGCCCGGGAAAGGGCGGGCGACGCCGCCGGATTTGCCTGCGAGGTCTGCTACAGCCAGGGCAGCTCCTTCGAGGTGACGGTGCGCGACGGCGAAATATTGAAGTACAGCGTCTCCGACGGCGGCGGACTGGGCTTCCGCGCGCTGGTGAACGGCAGGATGGGCTATGCCTCCACCCAGATTCTGGACGAGGACGCCATCGACATGCTGGTGGACGGCGCGCTGGAAAACGCCGCGCTGGTGGAGGGCGAGGACAGGCAGTTCCTGTTCGCGGGCAGCGACAGCTATCCTGAACTCAAGCTGTTTGAGTCGGAGCTGGAGCAGATCGACGCGGCGCAGAAGATCGAAATGGCCCGAAAGCTGGAGAAGCTGACCCTGGCACAGGACAAGCGCATCGACCGGGACGAGTACACCGTGTTTTCCTCCAGCGATGAAAGCGGCATCGTGAACACCCTTGGCCTGGACGTATCCGCCAGGAGCAACCTGCTGGGGGGCTATGCCTCGGCCATCGCCCGTCAGGGCGACCGGGTGAACACCGGCTTCAAGCTGTTCTTCGCCACCCGGCCGGAGGATATCGACCTTGAAGGAGTGGCGGCGCAGGCGGCCCGGGAGGCGCTGGACGGCCTCGACGCGGTCCAGGCGGCGTCCGGCGTCTATCGCGTGCTGCTCAGAAACGACGTGGCGGCCACGCTGCTGGCCACGTTCTCCGGCGTGTTTTCCGCCGACAATGCCCAGCGGGGGCTCTCCCGGCTCAAGGGCCGCGAGGGGGAGGACATCGCCGCCGCGTGCGTGACGCTGCTGGACGACCCTCATCGCGCGGGCAGCGCGGCCTCCACGCCCTTCGACGGCGAGGGCGTCGCCACCCGGCCCAAGGCCGTGATCGAAGGCGGCCGGCTGAACACGCTGCTGCACAACCTCAAGACCGCCCACAAGCAGGGCGTCGAAACCACGGCCAACGCCTCCCGCCCGGGCTATGCCGCGCCGGTGGGCGTCGCGCCGACCAACTTCTATTTCAAGCCCACCGCGGACAGCCTGGAGGACATGCTCAAAAAGCTGGGCGACGGCCTGCTGATCACCGACCTGCAGGGGATGCACGCCGGCGCGAACCCCATCACCGGCGATTTTTCCCTGGCGGCCAAGGGCTTTCGCGTGCGCGGCGGGGAAAGGGCCGAAGCTGTGGCGCAAATCACCATCGCGGGCAATTTCTATGAGCTGCTCAAGGCCGTGGAGGCCGTGGGCGGCGATCTGGATTTCCTCGCTCCCGGCGCCAGCTGCTTCGGCAGCCCGTCGCTGCTGATAAGCCAGCTGTCCGTGGCGGGGGAATAGG
>JAFUCP010000213.1 GCA_017459565.1 Clostridia bacterium
CCGTTTTGCCTGAGCTTTTCCAAAAACGCGGGCACAGAGGGCTTTTTCAGGTGGGCGTCGTACAGGTAGTGGCGGTTCATATAGCCCTCAAGCTCTGAAATCATCTCCCGCCGGTCGATTTCAAGCCCCAGTCGCCGCCCGTATTCCATCAGCAACCGCCGGGAGGAGGTGCCATACATGCGCAGAAGCACGTCCTCCGCCACCGGCAGCTGGTGGGCCAGCAGGTATTCCAGGGTGGTGTACCGCCAGTAGCACATGGTGTCCAGCAGCGTGCCATCCATATCGAAGATCGCGGCTTCAAAATCAAAATCCATATCCGCACCCCTTGCGTCAATCGTCCGCGGCGGCGTCCGGCTGTATTCCCAGCAGCGCAAGCGCCGCGTCCAGGGCCTGCTCCGGCCCGCCGCCCTGGGCGAAGTCCGGCCTGCCGCCCCCCTTGCCGCCCAGGGGCTTCACCGCGCCGGAGAGCAGCTGTCCCATGTGGATGTCCACGTCGCCGGAGCGGGCGAACACGAACGCCGCCCGATCCTCCCCCGCCCTGGCGCCCAGCAACGCCACCACGCCGGGACGCCTGATGAGCCGGGAGGCCGCGTCCTTGGCCAGGCCCGCGTCGCCATCCAGCATCCGCGCCACGACCGCCGCGCCCCCCGGCAGCCTCTGCGCGCGGGCCAGGTCATCCTCCAGCGTCCGCAGCGCCACATCTCTGCGCAGGCGATTCAGTTCAAATTCGGCGCATCTGAGGGATTCCTGCATCGCCGATACGTGGGCGGGCAGGTTTTCCGTGGCGGTGGACAGGAGCGCCGCCGCCTCATGGGCCCGGTCAAACTGGGCCCGGTAGTCCCGGAAGGCGCGCATACCGGCCACAAAGCTGACGCGCATCTTGCCCCGGGCGGGCGCGACGCCCAGGATCTTCACCAGGCCCAGCTGTCCCGCCGTGGCGGGGTGGGTGCCGCCGCAGGCCACCATCTCATCCTCGCCGATGGCCACCACGCGCACATGCTCGCTGACCGTCGGGGGCTTGCGCAGGGGCAGCTTCGCCAGCTCCTCCGGCTCCGGAAACCAGCAGCGCACGGGCACGTCCCGCTGCACGCGCGCGTTAACGTCGTCCTCCACCCGGCGGATATCCTCTGGGGAGATGCGGGTGACGCCCTCGGGCATGGCCACGTCGATAGTGGAAACATCGCAGCTGATGTGCAGCCCGATGGTTACCCCGCCCAGCAGGCGCCACAGGGCGCTGGCGATCATGTGGTCGCCGGCGTGCTGCTGCATGTGGTCGAAGCGCCGGGGCCAGTCGATGGCGCCGTGGACCCTCTCGCCCACGCCCAGCGCCCGGTCCAGGGCGTGCCATACCTCGCCGCCCTCGTCCACATATACGTCCAGCACCCTCGCGCCGCCCAGCGCGCCCGTATCGAAGGGCTGCCCGCCGGAGGTGGGATAGAAGGCGCTGCGGTCCAGGCGCACGTGGTGCGCGCCGTCCCTTTCCTCGCAGGCCAGCACCGTTGCGTCAAATTCCGTTAAATAGGCGTTTTCATAGTACAGTCGTTCGGTCATGTTCATCACGCTCCGACTACTATCATAGCCAAAAAACCGCGCCGGCGCAAGCACGTTTTTGCAGGATAGTTTAAGTTTAGCACATTCTATTGACTTTTGCCCCCGCAGCGCCTATAATCATGGAAAAGACAATCCTCGCATTGATGGGGAGAGTAACCGACGAAGCGCAGCCAAGAGAGGGACGCCGCGGCTGTAAGCGACCTGTGCGCGCGCCGGCGAAGGACACCCCGGAGCGATCCCGCGGCGCGGGCGTATTTCCGGCGATAACGGAGCCAAAGATGAAGCCGAGGCTTCAAGCAGGGTGGCACCGCGAGACCTTCGCCCCTACGGATGGGACGGAGGCATTTTTATTATCAGTCAAGGAGGATACCAAAATGCTGACTCAGGCACCCAAGGGCACCCAGGATCTGCTGCCCCAGGCCTCCCACAGGTGGCAGCGCATTGAGCAGAACATGCGCGATATCTGCGCCCTGGCGGGCTACCGCGAAATTCGCACCCCCATTTTCGAACACACGGAACTGTTCCAGCGCGGCGTGGGCGATACCACCGACGTGGTGCAGAAGGAGATGTACACCTTCACCGACAAGGGCAACCGCTCCATCACCCTCAAGCCCGAGGGCACGGCGGGCGCGGTGCGCGCGTTCATCGAGGCGCACCTTTACGCCGATACGCTGCCCTGCAAGCTGTACTACGTAGCCTGCCCCTGCTTCCGCTATGAAAAGCCCCAGTCCGGGCGGCTGCGCCAGTTCTTCCAGAACGGCATAGAGGTTTTCGGCGCGAAGGACGCCAGCGTGGACGCGGAGATCATCGACCTGGCCATGCGGATGCTCAGGGCCAACGACATCGGGGATTTGCGGCTGAACATCAATTCCATCGGCTGCCCCACCTGCCGCGCCGCTTACCTGGACAAGCTGCGCGATTACCTTGAGCCCAAGCTGCCCACGCTGTGCAAGACCTGCCAGGAACGCTTTGACCGCAACCCCATGCGCATACTGGACTGCAAGGAGGACGCGGACAAGCTCACCGACGCCCCGGCCATGCTGGACAACCTGTGCGGCGAATGTTCCGATCACTTCGAAAAGCTGAAGGGCTATCTGCAGGGGCTTGGCATTGATTACGCCATCGACCCGCGGATCGTGCGCGGGCTGGATTACTATACCAAGACCGTGTTTGAAATCATCACCGATACGCCCGACGGCACGCCGCTGACGGTGTGCGGCGGCGGGCGCTACGACGGCCTGGTGGAGGAGCTGGGCGGCCCCGCCACCCCGGGCATCGGCTTCGGCATGGGCATCGAGCGCATGATCATGGTGCAGGACATGCGGGGCATCGCGCCGGAAGCGCCGGAGCTGCTGGACGTATTCGTGGTCACCATGGGCGACGACGCCCGCCGCGAGGGCGTGAAGCTGGTCAGCACCCTGCGGAATGAAGGTCTGCGGGCCGATATGGACCACGCCGCCCGCAGCATGAAGGCCCAGTTCAAATATGCGGGCAAGCTGGGCGTCAAAAAGGTCGTGGTCATCGCGGGCGACGAGCTTGAAAGGGGCGTCGTCAAGCTGCGCGACATGGTCGAAAGCAGCGAGACGGAGGTCGCCATGGATCAGATCGTCTCCATGCTCAGTTAACCCTGATTATCCATAGATTGACAAGGAGGTCATACCAATGCTTTCTCACAAGCGCGATCACTATTGCGGTCTTTTGACCGAAAAAAACGCGGGCGAAACCGTCCACCTGTCCGGCTGGGTGCAGCGCACCCGCGACCTGGGCGGCGTGGTTTTCGTGTGGCTGCGGGACCGGGAGGGCCTGGTGCAGCTGGTATTTGACAACAGCGTGTGCGACGCGGCGACCTTTGAGCTGGGACGCTCCCTGCGCGGCGAGTACGTGGTGACGGTGCTGGGCGAGGTCCGGCTGCGCGACGAGGGCGCCATCAACCGGGACCTGGCCACCGGCGCCATCGAGGTATTCGTCACCGAGGCCGTGCTGCTGAACAAATCCGAAACCCCGCCCATCTACATCGACGACAAGGTGGACGAGAACGAGCTGGTGCGCCTAAAGTACCGCTATCTGGACCTGCGCCGTCCTTCCATGCAGGAAAAGCTGCGCCTGCGCAGCAAGGTGGTCAACTGCATCCGCTACGCGCTGGACGAGGCCGGCTTTACCGAGGTGGAGACCCCTATTCTGTCCAAATCCACTCCCGAGGGCGCGCGGGACTTCCTGGTGCCCAGCCGCCTGCATCCCGGCACGTTTTATGCCCTGCCCCAAAGCCCGCAGATTTACAAGCAGCTTTTGATGCTCGCCGGCTTTGACAAGTACTACCAGATCGCCCGCTGCTTCCGCGACGAGGACAACCGCGCCGACCGCCAGCCGGAGTTCACCCAGTGCGATATCGAAATGTCCTTCATCGATGAGGAGGATATCTACGCCGTGGTGGAAAAGGTCTATGCCCGCATCTTCAAGGAGATCAAGGGCATCGATCTGCCCCTGCCGCTGCCCCGTATGCCCTGGATCGAGGCCATGGAGCGCTATGGCAGCGACAAGCCGGACACCCGATTCGGCATGGAGCTGGTGGACCTGACGGACAAGCTGGGCCAAACGGGCTTCGTGGTGTTTGACAGCGCCATCGAGGCCGGCGGCCGCGTAGAGGCCATCAACGCAAAGGGTCTGGCTTCCATGACCCGCAAGCAGATCGACGGCTACGCGGAGTTCGTCAAGACCTATCACGCCAAGGGCCTGCCCTACATGACCTTTACCGCCGACGGCGGCGTGAAGAGCAGCTTCAACAAGTTCATGACGGAGAGCCTGGTCAGCACCGTGCGCGAGGCCATGAACGCCGAGCCCGGGGACATCGTGTTCTTCGGCGCGGACAAGAAGAACGTGGTCTGGCAGGCGCTGGGCGCGCTGCGCTGTGAGATCGCCCGCCGCAACGACATGATCGACCACAACAAATACAACCTGTTCTGGGTCACGGAATTCCCGCTGTTTGAGTACAGCGAGGAGGAGGGCCGCTGGGTCGCCGCCCACCATCCCTTCACCAGCTGGTATGCCGAGGACAACATCTATCTCGATACCGACCGGGAAAAGGTGCGCTCCCGCGCCTACGACCTGGTGATGAACGGCATCGAGCTGGCCAGCGGCTCCATCCGCATCCACCGCGCGGACATGCAGGCCCAGATGTTCGATATGATCGGACTTTCCCACGAGGAGGCGCACCACCGCTTCGGCTTCCTGCTGGACGCCTTCAAGTACGGCGCGCCGCCCCACGGCGGACTGGCCTTCGGCGTGGACAGGCTGGTGATGCTGCTCACCGACAGCGACAGCCTGCGGGACGTGATCGCCTTCCCCAAGGCCACCAGCGCAAACTGCCTGATGATGGAAACCCCCGCCGATGTGCGGCCCGATCAGCTGGAAACGCTGAAAATCAAGATCGACCTGCCCGAGGCGGAGGGCTAAAGCCAGGCGGCAGAGCGAGAAAGCCAGCGCAGAAGCGCAGGCAAAGGCGCCGAAAATGCGCTTCAGGAATTTAAGCCATCAACTGCCGGCACGGATGGCGCGCCATCCGTGCCGGCAGTTGTTTTTCATTCTTCCGCGCGTCGGTCAAACTGGAACGCGTCAAGCCGACCGGGCGGTTCGTCCGGCGGCCGCTTATCGCAGCCCCGCCGCTTCAGCGCCGGCGCGCACAGGTCAATTTCGGCACCATCCTGCCGCCGCGCTTCACCACCGGCCCGGCGGGCTGAGCCGTCACTTGTTCAGCTTCCAGCTGGCAGCCTCGCGGCGCTGGCTGACAAAGCTCTTGTAGATGCCCTCCCGGGCCATCAGCTGTTCATGCGCGCCTCTCTGGACGATTTTGCCGTGATCCACCACCAATATCTGGTCGGCGTGTTCCACGGTTTTCAGCCGGTGGGCAATCATGATGACGGTCTTTTCCCGGGTCAGCGCCCCGATGGCCCGCGTCAGCTCGTTTTCATTCTCCGGGTCCACGTTGGCGGTGGCTTCACATTTGCAAGCCTCCCTTGAATTTCGTTGGCTAACGACATGGTATTAGTGTTAGCTAACCCTATGAAATATCAATCGCCTATCCCCGCGTGGGGAATAGGCGGAATGATCCCATGATTTCAAAATCCCAGCAGAGCCTTCCAGCCCGGCAGGAAAAACGCTTCGATTAATTCGAGGCATCTGAGCGCTTCCTCAAGCGGATAGCTGTGGACGACGGGCTCAAACAGCGCAGCGGTGTAGGCGCTCAAAAGCAGGTGCAGCTCCCTCGGGCTGACATCCCGGATGGCAAGTCCCCGTGCCTTCAGCATCGGCAGATGTCTGAGCATCTGCGCCTGGCTGGCCTCGGTCAGATCGTGCAGGAAATGCTCATGGCTTGAGCCCCGCGCCGAATTCAGCAGCAGCCGGTAGTCATCCATGTGGGGGTAGACCACGTCGCGCATCATATCGACCACCGAATCGTTCCAGCGGACGGGCCCGTCGTCGCCGGCCGCGTCCACATATCGCCTTACATGGGCTTCCAGCCAGGCGTTGAGCCGCTCGATGGCCGGGGCCACCAGCTGGTCGAACAGGTCGGCCTTGTCCCGGCAATGGCGATAGATGCCCGCCGCCGTCATGCCGCAGCGCTCGCCGATGCGACGCATGGATGCCTGCTCGAAGCCGTACTCCATGAACTCCTCCCGTGCGGCGGCCATGATCTTCACATGGCTGGCAGTCTTGTCCCTGGGCATGGCGCCCTCCAAAAGCACACATGTTAGCCAACACTAATATACTGATATGCGCGGCGTGAAAAGTCAAGTTAATTATATAACTTACAGTCTACGGAATCAGCGCGCCGATTCCCGCCACGATCAGCCCCGCCGCCGGGCAGACCAGCAGCGTCCAGCCCAGGCCATGCTCCGGGATCGCCAGCGTTTTAAGCCATTCCCGGCGCTCCCATGCCTTGCAGCGCTCCGCGCCCCTGATCATGTGCCTGACCTTTCCTGGCAGCCAGCAGTCCAGGATGATGAAGTCGCTGATGCTGACAAACGTCATCTCCACATAGCCCGTCCAGAACAGGTTTCCAAAGCCCGTCGTCCCGGCGCAGCGGGCGCTGATCGCCCAATATATGAACATCGCCAGGTACAGCGGATAGAGCAGCAGCTTCATCCTCCGCACCTCGTCCTTCTTCACATAGGGCGCGGCGGCCTGCCTGATCTCCTTTGGGAACATGGTGCTGTAGGCCTGGGGCCAGAGCAGAAAGCCCACCCCCACCATGGCATTGAACAGCAGCGACACGGAAATGCCGTCCAGTATGATCCTCGGCCAGTTCAACGTCCATCCCTCCTCAGAGCAGTGAAAAAAGCCACGCGGTGACGGCGCTGCCGATCACGATCATCACGCACTGGCGCGCCTGCTGCTTGCGGTTGTAGCCAAAATCCAGCCACCCCGCGCAGCCCTCGGTTTCCGGGAAGTAGTGTTGGAAAAAGCGGGTTTTTGTCAGCAGGAACCAGTCCAGGGCCAGGATATCAAAGGCCTTGATGACCGCCCCGATGATGAAAAAGCGCAGGAAAAACCGCCCGAAGGTATAGCCGTTACGCAGGCCGTCGATGCCGCCGAGGATGAACAGTGCAAGATACCCGGCGACAAACAGCGCGAGTATGACCCAGCCCAGCGCCCGCTTTGGCGTCATGGGCAGGCTCTTGAGCCGCGGGGCGAGCCTCTCCTGCACATCCTCCGGGAAGTTTTTGGCCAGCAGCGCAGTGGGCATCGTGACCGTCACGCCCCAGATGCCCAGAAACAGCAGGACGCAGCCCGTGAAAGAAAGCAGCAGCGTCAGAAGCATTGCTTCATCCCTCCCTCTTTTCCATCACCGCCACGGCGCACGGTATGCGCCCCCGGGCCAGCTGTATGGACACGTCCCAATAGCCCGCGTTCAGGAAGAATTGCCGATAGCTGTCCGCCGTGAACTGCCGCTTGAAGTCCGCTCCGGCTTTTCCAACCGCATGTGCAAAGCCGCTGGTGTTCCCGTTCCCGTCCCGATTCATGTAGGTCGGAATGATCAGCCTGCCGCCCGGTCGGCAAACCCGGTTCAATTCATTCAGCGCCTTCATCGGTTCGTCCAGCAGGTGAATCACGTTCCCGGCCACCACCGCGTCAAAACTGCCGTCGGGGTAGCAGAGCGCCGTGATGTCCGCCTGCTCAAATGTAATATTTTCAAACGCGGCGCAGTTCTTCCGCGCCTTGGCCAGCATCCTCGGCGCGAAATCCGTGGCCGTCAGACGGGCGCCTTTTTGCGCGATGGCCTCGGAAAGCAGCCCCGTCCCGCAGGCGCACTCCAGCACGCTCTCGCCCGGCCGGATGAGGTCTGATACAATTCTCCTAAGCGCCACATGGGTTTTTCGATTGACGACATTGACGAAGAGATCATAGACCCCGGCCACGCTGTCCCAGAACATCGACCCATCCTCCTGTGCGGCTTATTTGATCCCCGTCAACAGCGCCGAACCGCTCAGCCCCATCCAGGTCGCCTCGAATTTCGTCATGTACTTGCCGTCGGTGGTGTCGATCAGCTCCACCTTCTGATAGCCCATGTCCCTGAGACGCTGCACAAACGCCTGCATGTCGCCGTATTTCGACTTGGAAAAGATATCGTGCAGGGCAAAAGCGCCGCCCTTTTTCAGCGTCCGCAGGGTCTCCAGCAGATATTGCTGCCGGTCGCCGGGGATGTTGTGATAGACATAGTTGCTCACCACGGCATCGAAGGTTGCGTCGGGAAAGTCGAGATGCGTGGCGTCGCCCTGCCGGAACGAGGTGTTCTTCACGCCCTCGGCCGCAGCGTTGCTCTCGCAGAGTTTTTTGTTGAAGGAAGCGTACTCCTTGCCCCAGCGGTCGATGCCCACGATCTGGGCCCGGGGATTGCGCTTCGCCACGGCGATGGCCAGCGCACCGCTGCCGCAGCCCACGTCCAGGCACTTGCCGCCGGCGGGCAGCTTTACATGTGCCGCAGTGCCCTCGATGATCTGCCGGGACATCTGCCGCTTGCCGTCATAGCTGAAGGCGCGCCGCATCAGCACGGCCCAGACGGTCAGCCCGCAGAACACCGCCGCCAGCACCGCGAAAGCGACGACCAGCACCGTCTTCAGCGTGCCCTGCACCAGCAGGGAAAGCACGATCGCCGCGGCGGCGCAGCCCAGCGCACCGCCCAGGAAGGACCAGATCATGCCCTTGGGCATCCAGTTTTTATAATCAGGTTTCATTTTATGGCCTCCTCGCTTTGCTTTCTTGCCAGCACCGTGATCCACGGCTTGGACGGATGATGGTCGCTCTTCACTTCACAGAAGCCCGCCGCCCTCAGCGCCGCTTCGATTTCGCTCGCCGTGTGCGTCTTCATCCCGTCGATGATCTTTTCAAATTTCAGGCCCGTGGCGTCGGTTCCGTCGGATTCGTTGCAGATCATGAAGTATCCGCCCGGCCTGAGTACCTTCGCCACCTGCTCAAAGCATTTCTCCAGCCCCGGCCAGAAATAGATGGTTTCAAAGGCCGTGGCAAGGTCAAAGACTTCGGAGGGCAGCCTCAGATCAGATACGTCTCCCTGCTGCACTTCACAGCGTCCCGCGGCAATCATGTCCCGGTTGTATTCTCTCGCCTTCTCCACGGACAGCTCGGAATAGTCCACGGCGGTGATATGCGCCTTGGGATACCTCCTCAACAGTTCGCCGACGTTCCTGCCGCCGCCGCAGCCGAGGTCAACGGCGCCTTTCGGGTCAATCTCCGGCAAATGAGAAAATCCCCAGTCCGCCATCTTCGCGTGCCCGGAGTTCATGCCGCCCAGCATCATCTTGCCCAGAAAGCCCTCCGGCTTGCGCGTCTGGCTCACGTAATCCTTAAACAAGCCCATAATCGTCACGCTCCTTGCGTAGTTAGTTAATCCTTACTTCATTATACCCCGAAGGGCTGAAAATGCAAGAGTTGTTTGTTAAAACTAACCATAAATCCGTCAAGTCACTTCCGCACGCTGACCCACAGCCCGTTTTCCAGCTTTGCCAGTTCGTATTCTTGGGCGGCGGGGTTTTTATCCCCAACAATGCAGTAATCGCACAGGCCCGAGGTGCAGCAGGTGCCCTCCCGGATCAGCGTGGCGTGCAGCTTCTGCATGGCCATATGATCGCAGTTGCACATCACAGGCAGCACATCCTCCATGTGGTGGCGCTTGGCAAATTCCGCGTTTGGGCACTGGGTATAGCCGTAGCGGACGATGCCGTTTTTCCTGTCATAGGCATACCCCTTAATTCGAAAGGACGCCGGAAACGCGCCGATCTCCTTTTTGCGCTGATTCTCGGCTCTCTTGAACGCCAGGTTCGCAAGGCGGTTGTCCCATTTGCGATTCAGGTTGAACAGCCTGCCCAGCACGTCAAACCCACCCATGAAGCAGTTAAAGATGTCCTGCTGAATGTCCGCAAGCGGCGGCTTGTCCGGGATCACGGCGTACCAGGCGAAGATCAGTATGGGATCATAGATGCTGGCCGTCATCTTCACGCCGCCCATGGCCGGCTCATCCTCCAGGAACGCGCAGTATTGCTGCTGCGCCTTCTCCCACAGCGCTGCCGCCGTGGGGGCATCGTAATACCGGCGCAGCAGCGTTTTCACACACTTCTTTGCCTTCTTCGAATAGGCCGCGTGCTTTGAGCGATCGAAGGGCAAATCCTTTTCTCTCATTTCACGTTCCAGCTTTCTTCCAAAACAAGGTGATTCAACGCCGCCGGCGCGGAAAAGCACCGGCAGGATGCCCCGCTTTGGCCAGGGATTGGTATTACATTCAGATGAGCGCCACGATTCCCGCGACGATGGCGGCGCCGGCGACCCAGATGGCCGTGAGGATTCCCCGCTTTTTCAGCACCTGCGGCCAGGTCTGCACAAAGGGAATATCCCCCGTGCCCGGAATGACCCAGAAGGCGCTGTGGCCGACCCACAGCCGGTCAATCACGATGCCGTCGTACCAGTTCATCACTTCCAGAAACAAAAGCGCCTGCCAATACGCGTCCCGGAAGGCATGGATGCCGTTCCAGACGCGCACAATCAACACGAGCGCCGCCGCCATGACCGCAAAGAAGGCCGTCATAAAGCGCTTTCGCCGGCGATTGACCGTCGCCCGATCCGTCAATCCCAGCGCGTACACCCGCTCCTGCACGGGCTTTGGATAGAAGAACAAGCCGTTCAGGGCGCTGTTCCCCACGCCCAGCTTAACCATTCCTGTGAACAGGGCGCAATAAAGCATCAGCTGTATGACAATCATGGCGCTCACTTTCTGCATCTGAAGCAGGCTATGCCCTCGTAACGGGTCACGTCCGCTTCCGCGTACATTGCGCAAAGCCGCTTTCTCAGGCTTTCCTCGGTCTCGTAGGGCGGCGTAAAATAGCCCTTGGGCTGGTAGAGGCGCCGGATGAACCAGTCCGTGCGCGCACAGCCGCCCCGGATGTAACAGCAGCCGCAAAAGGTGCCGCCGGGCCTGAGTACCCGGTAAGTTTCGCGCCAGGCCGCTTCCTTATCCGGGAAGGCGTGAAAGCCGTTGAGGGAAAGGACGACATCGAAGCTATCATCCTCAAAGGGCAGCGCGCCTACGTCCCCCTGTGTAAAGCGCACATTTTCAATCCCCATGCGCTCCGCCCGCACCCGGGCCGTCCCCATCATGTCCGGCGAATAGTCCAGGCAGTTGATATCCGCGCCTGGAAGCGTGCGATAGACCGGCATGGTCAGCACCCCCGTGCCCACCGGCACCTCCAGCAGCCTTCCGGCAAACCCCTCCGGCACGCCGGACAGGGCGCGCTCCAGATAGGCGCAGTTCTTTTCGCCGTCCATGTTCCACACGATCCGGCATATCGCCTTGCCCAGCAAGGTGGAATAGGTTATCATGCCGTCGTAGAAGCTGGCATGGCCACCGGCCTGCCTGTAGGCGTTTTTGATCTGAGCATGTCTGTCCGTCAAAGTCTTTCCCTCCCCTGGTGGTAAATCGAACAATCTGCAAGAGCTGACCGGCGGAAAAGGCACCGCCAGATGCGCCGCCGTATTGTGCGGCATTTTCTAAAATAAAGTGCAAATCCACGCGGCCAGCGCGGATGCCCCGGGGAATATGACCAGCAGCTTCAGCAGCTGGCTTTTCAGGTTGAAACCGTACCTTCTTCCGCTGAGCGCCGGCTCCGTCTCCGGGAAGAAATGCTGAAAGAAGTGGAATTTGCAAAGCAGAAACCAGTCGAAGAAGATCATGTCATAGGCTTTGTAGATCGTAAAGATCGTTACAAACCGCGCAAAGAACCGCCAGAACGTAAAGCCGCTTCTGAAGCCATCCCAGATGGAGACGACGCCCACACCCAGGATCATCAGCGCGCTCAGGATCATCATCACCCACCCCATGGTCCTGGCGCCATAGAACAATTCCCTCTCTTTCGGCCTGATCAGCGCCCGGGCCTCCTTCGGGGCCGAGGAAAAAAACCTCTCGTCCTGAACAAATGCCACCGCCGCGATCAGCAGGACCGTGATCGCTCCGCAAAATACGAGTGCCAGAAATACCGTCAACAGCATGGCGCTTTCCTCCTATACAGTCAATCAACGGCGCGCTGCTTGAAAAACGTCAACGTCTTTTTTTGCAAACGCCTTCGGGCGCATCATAATAGACTCTCCGTGACAGCGCGAAACCAGCCGCCGGGAATTCTCCGATCCGCATTGGCGAATCTTCATGCCCGCGCGCGCTCCATGAATCCTTCAATCTACCGGCTGCTCCATAAACCCGTCAATCGCCTTCAGCACCGGCGCGGTATACTGCTCACCGCCGAAGAGCCACTGCTCATGCTGCATATCAAATTCCCGAATCTCCGGGTCACGGAAATACCTTCTGTAGCGTTTCAGATATTTTTCACCCATCTTTTTCGCATAGATGAAATGGACCTTCGTGTTCTTGACGTGGATATCGTCCTTTAGATGGGTGAGCAGGTCCGTGTAATACTCGTTTTTGATGGACTCCGGGCTGAATTTCGCAAAGCAACCCATAAAGCGATCCGCCGTCTCATCGCTCATTTCAAAGAAGCGCTTGAGCTTTTCCCGGGTCTTTGCCCGCTTGCTTTCGTTCCCGGCAAAGCTGGTCAGAAGCGGAACCACGAGCTTTGATTGCAGCCACGCGCTGCATTTACCGCTCTGGTCAAGGTCCGGGCTTCCAAAAATGCCATGGTCGATATGGATGTTTTCCCGCTGGATCAGCTGTCCCACAAAGGTGCTGCCCAGGGAGGAGCCGATCGCGCCGTCAATTTTCCCGTCGTGGTGATCTTTGATATATCTCTCGATCTTCTCCGTGACCGTGATCATATCGGGAAAAATCATGCCGCTGCCATCAAAGCCGTCGTAATTGACACAGATCAAGTGATACTTCTCCCCCAGCCGGTCCAGTACCGCGGCAAAATTCGTCTGATAATCGCAGGCCGTTCCCGGCAGCAGCATCAGCGTCTTCCCCGAGCGACTTCCCATTTCGTCAAATTGCATCGTCGCGCCCTCCTTTGTCCCTTCAATTCTTCCTTCCGGTGACCGTATAGATCATGCCCTTGACCTGCCGGGAATCCACAACGGTGAATCCCGCGCCTGCCATCATCCCTTCAATGCCCTTGCGATCCGTGGTGTGAAAGTCGCCGCTCTTCATCAACCTGAAGAGGATGTGATTGTCGATCCAAGCGCCGATGCCGCCGATGCCGGTATCGGAGAGGATATACACGCCTCCGCTCTTCAGCACGCGCTTCGCCTCCCGCATCGCCTTTTCGGGATAGGGATAGTGATGAAAGCTCTGGGAGCAGGCGACGATATCGAAGCTCTCGTCCGCATAAGGCAGCCTGTCGGCGGAACCCACCGTGAATTCCGCGCCGGGAATATCCTTGCCCTTCGCCACACGGATCATCTCGTCCGACAGGTCCACGCCGCAGTATCTTGCGGATCTCTGCTTCGCAAGGATATCGATCAGAAATCCCGTTCCGCAGCCCACATCCAGCACCGCTTCATAGGCGATGCCCTTGATCTGCGCCGCAATGTCGCGGCAGCTGATTTTCCCGTTTTGCGAGTAATAATATGTGTCGCGCTGATCATATTCGGCAGCCTGCCCGTCAAAGTGCTTCTTGGACAGCGCTTCGTAATCCTTCATATCGACCGCTCCTCATCGCGCCTCTGCCTGTGCTTCACAGAAGCAGCAGACATATATTAGAAACCGCTAACTTTCATCCATTAAGAAGGCCCGCCGCATGATGGGCGACAGGCCTCCGTTAGCCTTCACTTACTATTATATATCGCAAGGCGCGTCTTTTCAAGACGGACGGTTTGAAAATATGTAATAATATTGGGTATAAAACGAGCCTGTTTACACAAGTCTTCTGACAGGTTCAAAAGCAGCGTCCCGTTATCCCTATTGAACCCGGCATAATTATACCGCCGGGACGATTCCGGCGGCATGTCGTTCAATCCATATATTCCCCGACAGGCGTGGACAGGCTCTGCTTTCTGACCTTCAGGATGATGGAACCGTCGGGCTGTTCCACCTCGCTGTCGATTCTGAACTTTGACCCCTTTCGTTCCAGCCCTGCCTTGTAACTCTCCACCTCGTTTCGGACGTGGCGCGCTGCCTCATCGCGGGGACAATCCTCCTTCAGCTGAAAGTGCAGTGTCTGATATAGACATGCCGCAATCACTCTTTTCATTCTGCGTTTCCTCCCGTCTTTGTCTTTCGCATGGCCGCCGTGCGCTTTGCGGCGGCCACCTTCTTTTCCCGAAGCGACTCTATGCGCAGACGGTCCGCCTCTTCCGCCTGCCGTCTCTTTTCCTGTAGCCTGGCCATTTCCAGCTCCTGGCCGATGATCTCCGCTCGGCTCCTGTCCTGCTCCGCCCTCTGCTGGACTTCATCCCGTTCAAAGCGAATAAATCTGCCGACAGATTGAGGGTAGGCAAAGGTCTTTTCTTCACCGTTGTCGAAGGCGATGACTATTCTCGGCGGTTCAAAGGAAATGACGCTTCCCTTTCCGAATCTGACATGCGCGACAGCCTCTCCAACCATGTGTACACCTCCTCGCCACCCTCATTTTACCAAATCATCCCGCGAAAAATCCAATGTGTAAAGCTGAAAAAGTTCTCACCAAATCCTTTGGTCATTCTGCGCAAGGCGCGCGATGCTGTCCGCCGCCATCTCAAAGGACACGCCACCGGATGCCACACCAACGGTTTATCAAATCCGCCGCCGTCGAACCCGTGCGCTCTCCTGTCAGCTGCCCGCTCTCAAGGCTCCGTCGCATTATGTCGGTCCGCGCCGCCCGGGAATGTAATAACGGCGCTCACCGTTCCAGAATCGCTTCCCGCCGGGATGCCCCTGCCCCACGCCTAAGCCGCATCCATTCTTGCAATCACGCCCTGATTGTGATATGCTTTCCACATGGAGGGGAGCGCATGTATTATCTGATCAAAGAGGTTCTGACACCCTGCGGTGAAAAGGATATCCATAAAGGTGGCGCGCAGTACGCGGTCGTGCTGACCACGCAGCAGTGGCAGCGGCAGAAGGAGCGCTTTGACATGCTGATCGACATGGAGATGGACGCGCCGCAGGAAACAAAGGCCGTCGTCAACATGGATTCGCTGACGGGCACGCTTTCCATTCCCAATCGGAATGAAATCGGCGGCCAGCGGCACAATTTCTCATTTGCATTGGACGAGAAGGGCATTGTTCTGGTCGATGACAGCGGTTATGTGCTGGAAATGATGAATAAGCTCCGCCAGACCAAGAGATGGCGGCTGCCCGGTCTGGAGCGCTTTCTGTACGATCTGCTGGAGGTGACCATCGGCAACGACCTGACGCTGCTCGAAAGATCGGAGCATCAGCTGAACCTGATTGAAGAGGCCATTCTGCGCGACGAGGTCAAGGTCTACCCCAAGGAAATGAACGATATTCGCGGCGACCTGCTCGATCTGCGCGTACACTATGAACAGCTGATCGATCTCGGGCAGGAGCTGGAGGAAAACGAGAACGGCTTCTTTAAGGAAGAAAACCTTCGCTATTTTCACATGTTCACAGAGCGGGTCACGCGTTTGCGGGATATTGTCAACGGGCAGCGCGAGTATGTGATGCAGCTGCGCGATTTGATGCAGTCTCAGCTGGACGTCAGGCAAAACCGAATCATGACGGTACTCACGGTCGTCACATCCATCTTCCTGCCGCTGACGCTCATCGCGGGCTGGTACGGCATGAACTTTCGCTACATGCCCGAACTGGAATGGCGATACAGCTATCCCGTGGTCATCGCCGTCTCTGTCGCCATCGTGATCGTCTGCCTGATCTGGTTCAAGCGGAAAAAATGGATGTGAAGCAAATCCTCCCCCGCCGGCGAACGGCAGCGGCCCTTCTTATGCTGCCCTGTGGCGAATACGCCGGTGAACCGCTTGGCCGCCGCGCTCCTCTTTTTCCCAAAGAGATGGGTTTATTCTGTTTTCTCCTCCACGGCTGCGCACACAAGCGCGGCGAAATCCTCAAAGTGCCACCCGGAGGTCGGCTTGGGACGCCCGACCGCCTTAAAAAAGCAGGTGGGAATTTCCCGCTCTTGCAGGTTCTTGGCGATACACGGCGTGCAGCCCCGGTCGTGGTTGACCGGGTTAAAGGGACAGGCCGTGTCTGAGCATGTGCAGAAATGAACCGGGTTTGCCATGTCGATGTCATTCCTTTCATAAGTGTGTCGGGCCTTGCTTTGTCGCATGTATCAGTTCGGCACGCCGCTATCCGCAACGGGGATCGCATAGGAGGCCGGCGACTCAGGCGCCGCGCACAGGTCGGGATCGCCGGAGGTGATGATCCTGACTGTTTCCCTCCACGCACCTCGAACCGCAGTTCGACCCAAAAGATTTGAGGGGGCACCAAAATGCGCTTTGTCACAATGGGTTCAAAGGAATTCCCGACGCTCCTGTTTATTCACGGCCTTTCCGCCACCGGGAGCTGCTATGGAAGGGTGGCGCGGCTTTTGCAGGACCGTTGGCACATCGTCCTCTGTGAGCTGGACGGGCACTATGACGGCAGCCCGGCCTTTCGGGGCATAGACGATGAATGTGAACAGATGGAAGCCTATATACTGGAAAACCACAGGGGCCGGATCCACGGCGTGATCGGCCTTTCCCTCGGCGGAACCATTGCGGTTTCCCTTCTCAGCCGGGGAAGGATTCAGATAGAAAGGGCCATTCTGGATGCCGCCTACTGCGTGGACATGGGCATTTTGCGAGGGCTCTACGGATGGATTTTCCCGAAAAGCGTCGTGCGGGTCCGCGATGGCAAATACATTCCCGGCTTCCTGATCGATCTGTTTATGGGAAGGGGAAACCGCAGCATGATCGAAATGCTCTATCCGGGAATCGCGCTTGAAACCTGCAAAAGCGCCTGCCGGGAGGTCTATGCCTATCGGATTTCCGAGAGCCTGCGGAACACCTCTTCCGCGGTGGAATTCTGGCGCGGTTCGCGGGAGGCTTATCCGAAGAAGGGCGCGGCGCTGCTCCGGGAGCGTATTCCCGCCATGACGGAGCAGGTATTCCCCAACATGGGCCACGGTCAGTTTCTGCATGAGCAGCCCGAGGAATACGCCACGCGGCTGGACCGATACATGAATCAAACGGCGCTTGCCGTGTGAAGCCTCCCTGGCGCCCACTGTGGAGAAAGCGGCAGAAGGCGTATTCCGGGAAAGGGAACGCGCGTGCGGCCGCTGTCAGTAATCCATAACAGGGGCGTTAAAGCTTATAGCCGCACACCATGAACATGGGCGTGGAGGCGAGATTGACCTTTTCCCGGCGGGACCAAACGCGCTCCCATACGTGCGTGTCGGCCTCCACGGACAGCCCGAGGTTCATCAGCGTATCGATATCCCAGGCGGGGCGCTGCGCGCAGGACAGCGGCACATGGCGCGCAATCTCTTCCATGCGGTCAAAGTTCTCCCCCACATTCAGGTCGGAAAGCTCCTCGGCAAGGCTGTTTTCGCGGTCCCGCTCATAGGCGGCTCTCGCGTCGTCGTCAAACAGATAATGATACCAATTGGCATCAAAGTTCATGAGCAGGCCGCCGGGCTTCAGCACCCTCGCCCACTCGGCGTAGGCCAGCTCCGGCTCCGGCAGGTTCCAGGTGACGTTGCGGGAGAGGATCACATCGAACTGCCCGTCCCCAAAGGCCAGCGCCTGTGCGTTCATCTCCTGAAAGTCGATCAGATCGCAAAGCGCGCCCGCGTTGACGCGCGCTTCGTCCAGCATGGAGGGCGTCAAATCAATGGCCGTCACGCGATAGCCTGCCTCCGCCAGCAATATGGCAAAAAAGCCGGGGCCGGTGCCGACCTCAAGCACATGGATTTCATTGGGAGCCTTGTGGGGGAAGCACATGGAAATGCGCTCCGTGAGCGTGCGCTTCCAGACCTCGCGCTGATTCGTCGCCAGCTCCTCCCGATTGACCTCGGAATAGCCCGGCGCGCGCTTCGTCCAATAGGCCCTGTTCTCCAGCAGTATCGCTTCGCTCATCGTCATGCCTCGCCGAATGGTAATGATCATATTTTACCGGGATCGCGTATGCGCCGCAACCCCCGCCGGGGGATATTTTGGCGGTGTTTTATCCATTTTTTACTTCCGCGCCGTGATGCAGAAGATGGGCGTCGGATTGTAAAACCGATCGATCTCACGATAGATGCGCCCATAGCAGTCCCGATCCATCCGGATATCGCTGAAGCCCGCCCGGCGCAGCAGGGCCAGGTCCCAGGCGGGCCTGCGCTGCTGGACCGCCCTCAGCTCGCCGGCAATGCGGGCATAGGCGATGTTCTGCGCCTGCGTCAAATCCTTGTGGGCGTGGTCCGCGGGCAGCGGCGCGTCCGATTGATCATAATGGTAATCGCCGTCGAAGTTGATGAGGATGCCGCCCTTGCGCAACAGCCCGTGCCACTTTTCATAGGCCTCCGGCAGCTTCGGCAGAAAAGAAGTGAGGTTACGCGTCACGATGGCGTCGAAGGATTCCGGCTCAAAGCCCGGGACCTCCGCGTCCATGACGTAAAACGCGGGATTCAGGCCCAGCCGCGCGGCGGAGCGCTTCGCGCCCTCGATCATTTCCGGCGTCAGATCAATGCCGGTCATGCGATGGCCCTCCGCTGCCAGCAAAAAGCAGAAAAAGCCCGTGCCCGTGCCGATGTCCAGTATGTCCAGCTTTCGGCCGGCAGGCAAATACCGGTGCAGCTCATCGAGCCAGCGCCCGCGCTTTTCGCTGCTTAATTCGTCCAGGCGCAGCGCCTCAAACTTCTCCTCGCGCCCTGCCCAGTAGGCTTCAATTTCCCTCTTCAATTTCTCCATCGTTGGCATCCTTTTTTCAGATTTGCAGCACCGATTCCACCAGTCTGCGGGTATAGTCCTCCTTGGGCGCGCTAATGACCTGCCCGATCGTCCCCTGCTCCACCACGACGCCCTCGCGCATGACCATGACGCGGTCGCAAATGCAGCGTATGGCCGCAAGATCATGGGATACGAATATCGCGGAAGTATGCTTTTCGCGGCAGAGCTTCGAAAGCAGGCTCAAAATCTGCGCCTGGGAGGACACGTCCAGCGCGCTGGTAATCTCATCACACAGCAGGATATCCGGCTGCACCGCCATGGCGCGGGCAATGGCAAAGCGCTGGCACTGTCCGCCGCTCAGCTGTCGGGGATAGCGATTCATCAATTCAGGCGGAAGATTCACCATCGCAGACAGCGCCCCCGCGTCCACCTTCGCGCTTTTGCCCCGCAGGCTGTGTACGCTCCCGGTGATGGCGTCCAGTATGGTGCGGCGGGGATTGAAGGAGGCGGGGGCGTTTTGAAACACCATCTGCATACTTCGGTATTCCTCCTTCGTGCGGCGATGGCGCAGAGGCAGGCCGCGGAGAAGGAGCGTCCCGGCGGTGGGCGCTTCCAGTCCGGCGATCAGCTTGAGCAGCGTACTCTTGCCGCTGCCGCTCTCGCCGGCTACGCCCAGAATCTCGCCTTCACGCAGCCGGAAATCGACGCCGCACAGCGCCTCCACCTCGGATTTTTGACTGTGATAGCGCTTGACGAGGCCTTTTCCCTCCAGCAAGGTCATGATCCGTCCCCCTTCCCGGCATTGCAGGCGGCAAAATGCCCGTCTCCGGCCCGCTCAAGGGCATAGATCCGCGCGGCGCAATCCGGCCGCGCCCGCAGGCAGCGTTCCATGAACTCACAGCCCACCTTTTGCGGGCCCGACAGGGACGGACTTCCGGGCAGGCCCGTGGGCACAGCGTCCTCCAGGCCGGGAACCGCTTCGATCAGGCTCACCGTATAGGGGTGGCAGGGATGGCGCAGAACGTCGCCGGCGCGTCCCAGCTCCACCAGGCGGCCCGCATACATGACGCCGATACGGTCCGCAAGAAACCCCGCCAGCGCCAGATGATGGGTCACGATGATCTGGGCGACGCCGTCGTCCCTCAGCTTTTTCAGCTCCTTCGCCACCGACAGCTGAATCGTCGCGTCCAGGGCGCTGGTCAGCTCGTCTCCAAGAAGAATGTCCTGTCCCAGCAGCATGGCCAGCGCCAGCGCCACGCGCTGGTTCATGCCGCCGCTCAGGGCATAGGGACACGCGTTCAGCACGCGTCTCCAATCCTTCAGCTCCACCCTGGCAAAGGCCTGCTCCACCTGTCGGTCAAAGGTGGCGGGATTGAAAATACCGTGGCTCTTGAGTGTTTCGACAAACTGCCTTCGATAGCTTCGGATGGGATTGAAGGCAGCCTCGGGAGACTGGAACACCACGCCCAGCCTCTGGCTGCACAGGCTGCGGCGCGCCTTCCCGGGCAGAGCGGACAGCTCCGCGTCCTTCAGGGCGATCTCCCCGGAAAGCCAGCGCACCCCCGGCGCGCAGAGCAGGCTCCTCAAAACCGTCGTCTTGCCGCAGCCGCTCTCCCCGACCAGGCAGAGGATTTCTCCCCTGTGCAGGGAAAACGAGATATCCGCCACGGCGGGGCGCTCCCCATAGCCGGCGCAAAGGCGGGACACCGAAAGAAGCGCATCGCTCATTCCCCCACCCCCACATCCAGGACATCCCGAACGCAATCGCCCAGGCAGTTGAATACCATCACCGTCAGGATGGTAGCGGCGGAGGGCGCCAGCACCGCCCAGGGGGCCAGCTGCATGTAGGCGCGGGAGGCGTTGATCATACTGCCCCATTCCGCCTGAGGCTCCGCGACGCCGATGCCCAGAAAGGACAATCCCGCAATGCCGATCATCATGACGCCGATCTGTGTGGCGGCGCTGACCAGCAGCGGCCCCAGCATGTTGGGCAACAGCGTCCCCGTCAAAATGCGCAACGCTCCGAGCCCGGAGAGCCTTGCCGCGTGTACATAGGGCTCCTCCTTCAGCGAAAGCACCTGCGCCCGCGCCAGCCGCGCGTAGAGCGTCCAGCCGGTAATGCCCATGGCCAGCATGGCGTTGCCCATGCCGCCGCCCAGGATGCCCGCCACCGCGATGGCCAGCACCATCTGGGGAAAGGCCAGCATCACGTCCGCCAGCCGCATCACCAGCGCGTCGATGGCGCCGCCGTACCAGCCGGACAGCATACCCAGCGCCGTTCCCACGGCAAAGGTGACGCCCACCAGCGCGACCGCCGAGAAGATGGAGGTGCGCGCGCCCATCAGCACGCGGGAGCAGACGCACCTGCCGTACCGATCGGTTCCGAGGGGGAACTGCGCGCAGGGCGGCCGGTTCATCGCCGCCGAGGAGGTCGCGTTGGGATCGTTGGGACATGGCAGCGGCGCCAACAGGCTGACGAGGATCATAAGGCCCGTCAATATGAGGAACACCGCCAGCCGGCTTCGCGCGCGCCGGGAGGGATTGATTCGCCTTTTTTTCATGCGTCGCCTCCCGCCTTGCGCAGCCGCGGATCGATCCATCGGTAGCAAATATCGATCAACAGATTGATAACCACATAAACCGTGGAGGTGAACAATACGAAGCCCTGGATCACCGGGTAATCCCGGTTGGTGATGGCATCCATGGCCAGCTTGCCCAGCCCCGGCCAGCGGAAGATCGTTTCGATCACCACGCTCCCGCCCATCAGCGTTCCCACCGACAGGCCCACGACGGTGAGCATTGGAATGGCGGCGTTGTGCAGCACGCTTTTCAGCACAAACCGCCTCTTGACGCCCCGCAGGATCGCGCCGGAAACATAGGGCTTGCCAAGCTCCTCCAGAAGCTCCGCCCGGAACTGTCGGATGAAGCGGCCGCAGATGGGGATGGACAGCGCCAGACAGGGCATGACCAAGCTCTTTGCGCTTTCGCCGGCCGTCAAAGGGAGCAGACGGAGTCTGACGCTCAGAAAATACATCAGCAGCACGGAGATCAAAAAGTTGGGCAGCGAATTGCCGATGAAGCTGAACAGGCGGGTGATGTTATCCACCGCCGAATCCCTTTTCAGCGCCGAGAGGAGGGCGAAGGGAATCGCAATCAGCAATGCCAGCGCCAGGCTGGACAGCGTCAGCACCGCCGTGCGTCCCAGCGCCTTGAGCAGCTTTTCCGCCACGGGAAAGCCGTCCTTGTAGGAGCTTCCCAGATCGCCCCGCAGCGCGCGCAATGCCCAGTCGCCGTACTGGACGAAAAACGGCCTGTCGAGTCCCATGCTCGCCCTGGTCTGTTCCAGGATCTCCTCCGATACCGCGATGCCCTGGGCGTTGAGCTTCTTCGCCGCCGCGTCGCCCGGCGCGATGTACATCAGCAAAAAGGTCAGGAAGCTGACCGCGATCATGATCCATATCAGGTGAATCAGTCGCCCGGCGATGGCCCTGCCCATGACAGCTTCCTCCTCTCCCGATTGTGATATCAACATTGGGGCCGGCGCTGTCAACACCGACCCCATTGTCCGCGGCTGTGGTTTTGCAGCAGGGCGCTGCCGCTTCATTCCATGTTCGTATCCGCGCTGACCGCGTAGAAGTCAAAGGGGCAGTTTTCGGAGATTCCGGAGACGCCCTTCCGGGTCACGGTGGTCTTGTTGAACAGGCCCACATAGCCGAAGGCGTTGTCGTCAATGGTCATCTGGACCACCTCGTTGGCCAGGACCGCGCGCCGTTCGATGTCCGTCTCGTACTGCAATTCGTTGATCAGCGCCTCGCTTCCGTCCGTCGGGAAGCCGCCCAGCGCCCATTTGCTGTCCCTGCGATACAGCGCATCGACGCAATAATAGGGGTCGCCAGCCTTGTCCGCGATCATGCAGTACAGGGCAATGTCGTAATCCCCGGTGGCCACATAGGTCGCGTCGGGATCCTCCTGCACGGTAAGTACGGCATCCACGCCAATATTCCTGAGCTGCTCCTGCATGATCAGCGCGATGGAATCCAGGGAGCGGGCGGCGTAGTAGCAGATGTTCAGCCGGATCGGCGCGCCGTCCTTTTCATAGACGCCGTCGTCGTTCAGGGCATAGCCGTCGGCCTCCAACAGCGCCTTCGCGGCTTCCGGGTCCGGGGCAGGCTTGGTCACCTGACCATAGGGCGCCGCGGCACTGAAGGGACCCACCGCCGGGGAGACGGTGCCGCCCAGATAGGCGGCGATGGCGTCGCAGTCCACCGTCAGGTTGATCGCCCCGCGCACCGCGTCGTCCAGGCGGGTCTTGTTGAGGACGTAGAACTGGAGCCGCGTCGCGGGAATCGAGGTCACCGTGTAGGTATCGGGATCAGCCGAGAAGATTTCCTTCGCGGCGGCGGTCACGCTGGTATAGCCGTCGATCTCGCCGGCCTGCATGGCCATGAGCTTGGTGTCGTCGTCCTGCATATAGAAGAATGTCACGCCATCCAGCCCGACTTCGCCATTCCAGTAAGCCGTGTTCCTTTCCACCTCGACCGTGCCTTCGGGCTCAAAGGACTTCACAGCGAACGGGCCCGTGCCGACAGGCGCGCCGTCAAAGTCGGCGGTTCCGTCCAGATCCATGATCGCCATCTCAGGCGCGGTCAGATCGCTGAGCATCGTCGGATACACGCCGGGCGTCGCGATCACCAGGGTCTTTTCGCCGTCCGCGGCAATGGAGAATTCGCTCAGATAGGCAAAGCGCTCGTTGCACTCCGCCAGCCGCTGGAAATTCCGAGCAACCATCTGCGCGGTGACCGGCGCGCCGTTGGAAAAGCAGGCGTCCGCAAGCTGGAAGGTCCATGTCTTGCCGTCCTCGCTGACTTCATAGTCCTCCGCCAGCAGAGGCTCGATGGAAAGGTCGTCCGCCACGCGGAACAGCGTCTCCGTGATGCCATAGATGGAGGTGTACCAGCCGTAATAATCCTTGTGCGCGTCCAGGCTGGGATAGGCGAAGCTCTCCGCCAGCTTCAGCCACTTTGCGCCGCCTTCCGCCAAGGCCTGTTCCCCATGGGCGGTCAGCGTTAATAGCGCGCATATCGTCAGAATCAGGGCAAGCATCCTGCGCATTTGTTTCATTTTTGCATCTCTCCTTCATAGCTCCACAATCAGGAAGCATTGCGCCGTCCGCCCCTCGGCACATCGGCGCAATACCGCAAGCAGTTATAACAGAAAAGTCAGAACGGCCGATTCTTAACTGTCAGATATCATTATAGCTGCTCATTTCAGGCGCCACAAGCCCCGTGGGGGGATATAAAAGGCAGGTTTTCAATGGTTTTTACACGAATTGCGACTGGTTTCCCGCCTTACATCCCCCCCGGGGGCTTGCATGAGTTGCGACATTCTGGTAATTTGGGATTGAAAGAGCATTTGGAGGTAAAAGGTTGGATATTCGATCTGTCGCGGGCCATGAGCTGATTCCCGGTTCCGTTATACGGGATTATCTGTGTGTTGATAAAACTGAGCTGCGTGTTCCATACATCCTGATATGCGGAGAATATCCGGGGCCCACCGCGCTGATTTCAGCCGGTATTCACAATGCGGAGTATGTGGGCATCCAGGCGGCGATAGAGCTTTCCTGTGAGCTGGAGGCACGCTGTTTGCATGGCAATGTCTTTATTTTGCCTCTGGCAAACCGCTCCGGCTTTGAAAACCGCACCATGTCCACGGTCTTTGAAGATGGCAAGAACCTGAACCGGGTGTTCCCGGGCGATCCGAACGGCACCGTGGCAGACCGCCTGGCCCACTCAATCTTTGAGGCTTTTATCAAAAACGCGGATGCCTATATCGACCTTCACAGCGGTGACGGATATGAAGCGCTGATCCCCTATGCCTACTATCTGGGGGACGCTCCGGCGGAGGCAGCCGCAAGGGATATGATTTCCTGTGTCGATGTGAAATACTGCGTGCGCTCGCGCTGTCGCACGAAAGGGGCATACAATCTCGCTTCCGTACGCGGCGTTCCCAGCATACTCATAGAGCGCGGCCAGCTCGGTCTGTTCAGCCGCGAAGAGGTCGAAGCGGACAAGGCCGACGTGAGGAACATCCTTCGCCATCTGGGCATATTGGAAGGCGAAGGGTCGCGCCATCCCAAAAAAGAGCTGTTGGAATACAGCGACGACGCGCCGTATACCGGCTGCTGGTACCCGGAAAAGAAGGTCGGGCAATGCTTCAGAAAGGGAGATAGACTCGGCGAGATCCGGGATTATTTTGGCAAAATCCTGTTTACAGAGCTTGCGCCCGATGACGGCATACTGCTCCATCAGTGTTCATCCCTGAACATCATACAGGGCGGGCCCATGATAACCTACGGGGTCGAAATTGGAAGCGACAGCCATTGGACAGACGGCGGATAATTCACGCTGTTCTCAGTCTGATAAATTATCAAGCCAGGAGATGATTTTTCATTGATGCAAGGATGCCAAACGCAGCCCTGCCGGAGGCAAGTCTAATTTTCCAGACGCAGCAGCTACATAAAAAGCAGCCCTTGATGGGTGTTTTTGATTGAGAAGAGCTTAAAATATTGTCCGGGCCAGCGTCGTAATCCGATTTCCTGAACGCTCTCAAGAGCAGCCGCTTCGTTCGCATCGCTTTCATGGCTTATGATCCTTTACCACACAAACGGTATCACTTTGTATCTGACCCGCTTCTTATACTCCGCATAGCCCTCCAGCCCGCTTTCCAGCACCTGTTCCTCATTGCGGATGCGTTTTGCGATGATCGGAATATACGCCAGCATGATCACAAAGGAAAGGACGGACCCCAGCACCAGCGGCATCGAAAGGAACAGCAAAAGCGTACTCATATACATCGGGTGCCGGACGACGCCATAGAGCCCGGTATCAATGACCTTCTGGTTTTGCTGCACCTCAACCGTCCGGGAGAGCCAGACATTTTCCCGCAGAACCTCGGCATACAGCGCATAGGCCAGCAGGAAAGCAAGTGCTGCTGCCCAGGAAATCCAAGCGGGAAGCACGATCCACCCGAACCTGTAATTCAGCCCGGCAACGATAAAAGCTGCCAGAAACATCATTCCGCTTAGGATAATGACGGTTTTCTGCTCGGATTGTTCTTCTTTGGCGTCCAGCCTCTTGCGAAGGAGTTCGGGCGACTTCTTCATCATGATCAATCCCGCAACGAACATCGGGATAAACAGGATTCCCATGAGAAGCCAGGCCTGCCAATATGCAAGCGTCCCCGCCGGCAGAAACAGCAGCAGACCGACGATCAACAAACCGCCCAGAAATTTCACGATTGCCTGTGAAAACAATTGTGCGCTCACTTTTCCGTACCTCCGTTCACGATGTCCGCATACTGCTCCTCCGGGATCATGGGAGAAGCGATTGCATCGAGCAGCGTCCCGTCGATCTTGCCGGTTTGGGCGTATTGCTTTCCCCCCTGTTTAATCAGCGCCAGCCTTGGTTCGGTCACGGCCGCCGCCTCGGGCGCGTTGAACATGGGGCTTTCGGGAATGGTGATGATCGTGTGGTTGTGCGGGAAGCACAGTCTGAACTGCTGGACAGCGGGTTCAAAGTTGTGCCGGCTGTTGGGGAAGCCGCAGCCGCAGATCATCATGTAGCGCAGGCAGGAATAATCCGACTGGCCAATGTGTTCATAGCGGTCGCCCACCTTTCGCATGGCCATGGAGGACAGCGGCATGGTGCGGTCCAGCAGCGCCTTCAGCGGCGCGGGCATACCATAGCAGTACAGCGGGAAGCTCAACAGCAAAAGATCGCTTTCCAGAATCTCATTCAGGATGTCCCGCATGTCGTCGTCATGGATGCATGTGCCGCCGTTGCGCTTGCAGACAAAGCAGCCTGTGCAGTATTCGATATGCTTGTCGATTACATGGATGATATGGATATCCTGCTGTGCTTCTTCTTTCATTCCCTCCAGGAAGGCGCGAGTGATGTGCAGGGTGTCGCTTCTTTCCCGCTTGGGGCTTCCGTTCAAAACAAGCGTCCTCATCCGTCATTCCTCCTCTTCACCGAGAAGCTGCCGAAGGCAGTCATTGTCTATGACCGATACCATATGCAGGCCCAGTACGGCAAGGACGTCCTCGGCGCTGTCCGCTTACAGGAGGCCCGCAAGCACCAGAGCGAAGCCAAGAGCATCCTCGAAACCGCCAAATCGCTGGACGATTCGGAACAGAAGCGCCGGTTAAAGGCTGAGGCCAGGGAGGAGAAACAGCGATATTCCCAGTTGAAAAGACTCCGCTGGACATTGCTGACCAACGGAGCCAGGCTCTCGGGCGAAAAGGCGCAGCATCTTCAAAATATCCTTTCAGACCATTCAGACCTTGCGGTCTGCTATGCGATGAAGGAGGAGCTTTGCGCGCTCTTCGAGCTTCGGGATCCTCTTGCCGCCTATGAGGGCTGGAAGCGCTGGTTCGACGCAGCCGAAGCCAGCGGCATCCCTGCCCTCGTAAACTTCGCGGAGCTGAAAAGGTCACGTCTGGACGGTCTTGCCGCCCATGCTGTTTTCCCAATCAGCACCGGCAAGCTGGAAGGCTTCAACAACAAAATCAAGGTCGCCAAGCGAATTGGCTATGGCTATAGGGACGATGAGTATTTCTTCACCCTCGTTTGCTTTCTCTCCCTCCCTGTTGCTTGGCTTGAATCCCACAACTTTCCGTGAAGAGCCCATTTTTCTGCATCGTCCGTCTCCGTTTCGTCGATATTCCCCGGATGTCTACAGCGGAAGCCGCCGTCATGGCATCTCACGTCTTGTCCCGGTTCAGACTTGCCATCGAGGCCAGCGTCGGAATCTTCATGGGGCAGACCTCCATGCAGGACAGCGACTTGGAGCAGCTATTGCCAAAGTGGTCCGCGTATATCCTTCGGATTTCCTTTGCCTTGAATCGGTTCCGCGACGCCACCAGGTAGCAGTCGTTGGCGAAGGCCGCGCCGAAGAAGCTCTTCCCATCCACATAATTCGGGCAAACCTCCAGGCAGAGCCCGCACTTCAGGCACTTGGCCGCGGCGTATTGATGGGCGTGGTCCGCGTCCGGCGCGGGCATGTAGGCGCCGATGCACACGTTGGCCTGCCGGAGGTTTTCATGGATGGAGGAACGGTCCACCACCAGGTCGTGGATGACGGGAAACTTCTGAAGGGGCCGGATCGCAATTCCCTTTCCCCTGAACTCGCGCACGAACGTCTCGCAGGCGAGGGCCGGCTTCCCGTTGATCACCATGGCGCACGCGCCGCAGATGCCCTGGAGACAGGAACACTCCCAGCCGATCCGCGTCGTCCGCCTGCCGTCGATATCGACGATATCGTCGTGATAATTGATGTAATCCAGCATCCCGGCCACGGAATTGTCCTCCGGGCCGTCATACGCAAAGCTCTCCCAATAGGGCGAGCTGCCGGGGAACTGCTGCCGCAAAACGCTAACCTTCATAATCTCGCTCCTCATCCAGCCGCACGCTGTATTTCCCGCCGTCGTATCTGATGATCGTCGCCGAAGAATACGCCGCGTCCGTCTCCGGGAAGTCGCTGCGATCATGCGCGCCACGGCTCTCCCGGCGGGACAGCGCACAGGCCAGCGTCGCCCGCGCCAGCGTCAGTATCCCGGTCAGGCTATAGTTGAAATAGGGCATCACGCTGGCATCGTAATTGAGGCGCTCAGCGATCGAGAGATAATAGTCGACATCCTCAAGTCCCTGCGTGAGGTTCGCCGCGTTGCGCGCGATTCCCAGCCGGTTTTGCATCGTCTGGGCCAGCATGTCCCGGATGTACATGACAGGAAACTGGCTCTGCGTGTTCCGGCGCTGTTCAAGCAGCTTTTTCTCCCGCGCCAGCTCCCCGCTGAAATCGGGGTGCGCGCCGCCCGCGCCCTCCCGGTCCGCAATCGCGTCCGCCGCCACGTTGCCGCTGTAGATGGCCGCCAGCAGGGAATTTCCGCCCAGCCGGTTTGCGCCGTGATACATGGAAGCGCACTCCCCCACGGCGAACAGGCCGCGGATGTTCGTCTCGTGGTTCAGATGCACCGCCAGCCCGCCCATGAAGAAATGCACCGACGGCTCAACCGGGATGGGATCGCGGCACACGTCGATGCCCCCGTACTTCGCGCACAGCTCCCGCACCTCCGGCAGGCGCGCGTCAATCGCCTTTTCCCCCAGGAAGGAGATATCCAGAAAGGCCTGTTTGCCCAGCGCGTCGATCTCCCGCGAGACGATATCCCGCGTCATCAAATTGCCGCCCGGGCCGTACTTTTCCTCCATGAAGTATACATTTTTGCCATTTTGCCTGTAAAACAGCCTGCCGCCCTCTCCCCGCGCCGCCTCAGAGATCAGCATACGCTTTTGCGCGGTTTGAAGCGTGGTGGGATGGTACTGTATGAACTCCAGATTTTTCAGCTCCGCGCCCTGCATGAACAGCTTACCCGCGGCATAGCCGTCGCACTGCGTGGAACCGGTGGTCTTGCCGAACAACGCGTTCTGGCCCCCCGTGGCGATCACCACCGCGTCGGCGGTCACCGCCTCAAGCCCGCCCCGGGCCTCGTCGAACAGCATCGCGCCGTGGCAGACGCCGTCCTTGATCAGCGCCGAATGGAAGCAGCACCACAGCCTGCGCTCGATCAGGCCCATGGCCTCAAAGCGCCGCGCTTCCATCACCAGGGCGGACACGATCTGCTTGCCCGTGGACGCGCCGCAGTAGTATGTGCGCTTGTAAGACTGCCCGCCGAACGCCCTGCGCAGCAGCTTTCCCCGTTCATCCACGGAGAACACTGTGCCGATGCTCTCCAGATAGCGCAATATCTCCCCGCCATGCTCGCACAGCCCGGTCACGGCCCGCTTGCCGCCCAGGCCGCAGCCGCCCTTCAACGTGTCTTCGATGTGGCTGGCAACCGAATCGCCCGAATCATTTTCAGGCAGCACGGCGTTGATGCCGCCCGCCGCCATCACGGACTGGGAGCGCTCCGAGGGAAAGGGCGCCGCCAGCGTCGCGCGGATACCCCGCTCGGCGCAGCGCACGGCGCAGGCCATGCCGGAAATGCCGCTGCCGATGATCAACACATGCTTCATGCCCCGCCACCCCCGGAAAGGAACATGGCCAGCTCCGTGCGCAGCACCACAAAGCAGGATGCCGCAAACGCCGCCGCGCAGAGGATAAAGACGACCCTGTCGATGGCACGCTGCCTTTCACGCGAGGTCAGCCAGCCCAGCGTGATGAACGCCCGCGTCACCGAAACGGCGATGTGGGTCAGCACCGTGGCGTAAAACAGCGGCTGGCTGAGCATCAGCAGCGCAAAATAAAGCCACTGCCCCGCCTGAGCGGTGGATTGGAGCAACCCGGCGGTATGGATGTGCAATATCAAAAGGGGCAATATCAGCGCCGCGGACAGCCGTTGAAGCACGGTCCGCACATTCTGCTTCGGGTACAGATCAAGCCGCGTGCCGTCCGCCTGGAGAAACACCGTCGCCATGCCGCAGACGGCGTGCAGACAGCACAGCACCATGAAGGGAATCGCCGTCAGCGCCATCGCATCGGGGTTGTAGTAAAACGCCAGATACGTGAACACAATGTATCCGATGTGAACCAGCATCGCGACAATGGACAGCAGCCCCAGCGCCGCGTTGATCTTTTTCAGCTTCATCGCTCCATGACCTCTTTTCTGCGTCGTTGCGCAGCTTAATGACGGTCTGGCCGTCCCGTTAAGCAAGCGTCACTGCCCGGCAGACGCTTTCCCGCCCGTCAACGCCATCCTAACACGCGCCGGGCAAATTGTCAATAAACCGCCTGCGTAAATCATCCCGATGGTCCCGTCCCGCCCGCGCCGGATGAAAAAGGAAGCCGCCCCAAACCGACCTGTTTTCGTCTGTTTGAGGCAGCTCCCTGCGCATTTTTTGATGATCAGATCGCCTCGGCGTGGGCCAGCAGGTACGCCTCCGCTTCGCCGCACCACAGGTTGTTGTGCTTTGCGCAGATTTTGGCCAGCTCCGCGAACACGGGGTCCGTCTCGCCCGCCTTGGCGAAATCGTCGATGGCGGTGAGGGGCAGGTTGATGTTGGTATAAATCAGCTTCTTGCCGCCGGGAATCTTGGGCAGGTTCAGGGTGGTATCCGCCACGGCATTCAGGCCGCCCACATGGGTCACCATGCCGGCCGGGTTCAGCCTGCCCTCGGCGATCATCTCCAGCGCCTCCACCATGTCGGAGGTATTGCCGCCGGAGGTGCCCACCAGATGGTGCGCGGCGTAATGCACGTTGTAGAAGTTGAAATTGGCGCTGAGAGCGGGGTTGGTGGGGCCGGCAAAAAAGTTCAGGCAGCCGTCATAGGCCAATATGGCGTCGCCCTGCTCGATCACGGCGGGCACCGGCGCGAACACCAGCACATCGTCGTAGCCCTTGCCCTCGGAAATGCCCATCAGGGTCTCCACGGCGTTTTCACGGGTGTTGGCATAGACCAGCTTCACGCCGTGCTTCGCCGCTTCCTCGGCGGTGTAGATGGAGGCCGCGCGATCCAGGCGCGCCTGGTCGATATCGGTCACCACCAGCAGTCCGGGCTTGCGGTCGCAATGGATGGCATAGTCGATGGCGCCCAGGCCCATGGGACCCGCGCCGGCCAGGATGGCCATGTTGCCGCCCTCTTTTATGCCCATTTCATGCTCATAGTTTTCCTTGTGGGTGTGGTACTGGGCATGGAAGGTGCCGATGATGCAGCTCAGCGGCTCGGACAGGGAGCCGTAAAAGAACTCCCTGGCCCTGTATTTCAGCAGGCAATCCTGTTCCATGACCTCGGGGATCAGCACGGCGCGCTGGGTATCCCCGCCGCAGAACTCAAAGGCATAGCCCGGCGTGCGCAGCGTGTTTTTATAGGAGATGTTGGGCTGGATGGTAAATTTTTCGCCCACAGCATACTTGTCCTGCCACTTCGCGCCCACCTGCTCGATCACGCCGCAGAACTCATGGCCGATGATGACGGGATGCTCGGCAATGTCCTCGGGCACGCGCTTGTGGTTGGAGCCCTGGATGGCCGCCTTATAGCTTGACATGCAAATGGAATCCGAAACCACGCGAACCAGGATCTCGTCATCCTTGATGGCGGGCAGCTCAAAGGTATCCAGCTGAAGGTCGTTTTGCCCATGCATACGCACAGCTTTGTTCAACATATGGGGTATCCTCCTCGTTTTTGTTTGATTTTGAATTGCCTTAATGCCGCCCGCGGCCGCCGCCGCCGCCCGCGGTCCTGCCGCCGCCGCCGCTGCCCCCGCCGAAGCCGGAGGAGCGGGACGATCCGCCGAAGGACGAGCGGCCCCCGCCAAAGGACGAGCGGGATGAGCCGCCGCCGAAGGAGCTGCCCGATCCCCAGCCGGAGGTCCGTCGGGGTGGAGAGGTAAAGGACGAGTGATAGACGGTGCGCGTCGGCCGATAGCCGATGCCCATGGGCGGCGGCGGAGGCGGAGGCAGGATGACCGTGCTGCGGCGGGCGCGCCTGCCCTTGCTCATCACCACGACCAGCGCAACCAGCAGCATCACAAAGATCAGAAATCCAAAGCCGGTGCCGAAGCCATCGCTTTCGTCGCGATACGTATTGTTGTTCGCCGTGACGCGCCGGGAGCCGGTATAGCCCCCGAAGCCCTGGGCGGAAGTGTTTTTCGCGCTGTATTCGTTATAGGCCGCAATGCCGTCCTGAACGGTAATGCCCGTGTTGTAGTGGCTCGAAATGCGCGCAAAGACGGCCTCAAAGAACTTCCTGACGCCGTCCTCATAGCGCTTTGCGGCAAAGTCCCCCTCCAGGTAGTCGTCCCGGTACTGCGTCAGCGTGCCCCGGGAGAGGCTGCTGTCCAGGCCGATGCCCGTGCAGTAGTAATAATCGTCGTCCCCGATGGCCAGCAGCAGCAAAAAGCCGTTGCCCTTGGCCGCGTCGCCAATGCCCCAGGCATTGAAAAGGTCATAGGCATAATCGTCGATGGCCTCCCTGCCGGTGGTGTCCAGCGTCACCACCACGATCTGCGCGCCGCAGGCCTCGTTCAGCAGCTTGTTGGAAAAATAGATTTCCCCCTCCACCGCCTCCGAAAGCACATTGGCATTGTCGAGATAATAGAAATCCGCTCCCGGAGAGACGGTCTTTGCCAGCGCGGGCGCACACAAGAGCGCCAGCGCCATGACCATGGCGACAGCCAGCCGAAGCGCCTTATTCAGCTTCATATTCAACCTCCAAAGGTACTCAGTTCACTCTGTCCCGACAGCTTTGCCACGACGCCGCCCGGAAAGCCCGAAATCAGGCCGTTGTACCCGGCGGCCAGCTTGATATAATCGTCGTGCTTGATCTTGTTCTCGTTCTCCCAGAAGTCGTCATAGGCGACCTTGAAATTGGTATAGTCCGACCCCTTGACCGCCCCGTACATGGCGTTGTACAGCTTGTCCACGGCGGATTTGAGGGCGGTATAGGCCTCGTAGCGCTCCCCGGTGTCCTGCGCGGCGTCCATCCTGCCGGCCAGCTCCTCCACGCTGTCGGCCAGCTGGACCTGGCTGTCCTTGAGATGCAGCTGTCCCTCCGAAGCCATCAGCCGCGCGGATTCGGACGCGGAATCCAGATAGGCGTCCACGCTGTGCCGGGTGGACAGCGAGGTGTCCGCGCCGCGGTCATACACCGCCAGCACGCTGCCCCGCTCCCGGGCCAGGCCCATGCCGCCCAGGCCGAATATGCTGGCCAGCACGCACACCGCCAGCACCACAAAGGCAATTTTGCGATTTTCGGAAAACTGCATTTCAGAGCGCTCCTCTCGGTTTGATGACAAACTCAATGAAATTGCGCGGGAGCGGCGCAAGACCGTCCCCGCGCCCAAATGCGTTCAGCCCGGCGGCTTACTGGCGAACCTCCAGGATCTTGGCGCGCAGCTCGCCCTCGATGGTGGCCAGCTCCTGCTCCGCGGCGCGGCGCTTCTCCTTGCCCTGCTGCTGGATCTCCAGCACCTCGTCCATGGTATCGATGAGCAGCTTGTTGGTGTGCTTCAGGGTTTCGATATCCACCATGCCGCGCTCGGCCTCCTTGGCCGTCTCAACCGTGGCCATGTGCAGCTTTTCGGCGTTCTTGGTCAGCAGGTCGTTGGTCAGATCGGTCACGGCGCGCTGGGCCTTCATGGCGTTTTCGGTGTGGGCCAGGCCCAGGGCAAGCACCATCTGGCTCTTCCACAGCGGGATGGTATTGACCAGGGAGGTCTGAATCTTTTCCGCCATGATCTGGTTGCTGGACTGGATCAGGCGAATCTGGGGCGCCATCTGGATGGAGATGTTGCGGGTCAGCTCCAGGTCGTACAGCTTCTTTTCAAAGCGGTCGGCCTTATCCGCCAGGTCCTTGGCGGCCTGGGCGTCCTCGGGCAGCCCGGAAGCGGCGGCCTTGTCGCGGGCCTGCTTCACCTCGTTGGCGCGGAAGGACTCCAGGCGCTTCTTGCCCGCCACGATGTACATGGACAGCTCCTTGAAATAGACCAGGTTCTGGTCATACAGCTTGTCCAGCATGGCGATGTCCTTGAGCAGCTGAATCTGGTGCTGTTCCAGGCCCTCGACGATCTTGTTGACGTTGACCTCGGTGTGGTCATACTTGGCCTTGAGCAGCTCCAGGTTGTTGACCTGCTTCTTGAACAGGCCGAACAGACCGCCCTTTTCCTCCTTGTCGGTATCGAAGCTCTTCAGCTCCACCACCAGGTTTGCGATCATGTTGCCCACCTCGTCCAAATCCTTGGTCTGGACGTTTTTCAGGGCGGCGTCGGAGAACTGGGAGATGTTCTGCTGGGCGGCCGCGCCGTAAGAGAACACCAGATTGCTGTCGCGCACGTCGATCTTCTCGGAGAAGTCGTCGATCATCTGCTGCTCTTCCTCGGAAAAGCTCTGCATGTCCAGCGTGGCCTGCTGGACCTCCTTCTGCACATTGGCCTCCGCCTGATCCAGGGCCTCGGTGGCCTGCACGGCGGCCGCTACCGCGGCGTCCAGCTCCGGCTTGTTCTCGTCAAAGGGTTCCAGGGTCAGCTTGATTCCGTCAGACATGGTGATAACCTCCTAAAAAAATTCGTGGATTTGCACATTGAGAACCGTTTTGTCGCTCAATGGCCGCCCAGGGTGAGCTTGATGCCCTCCTTGGTGGTCTTTTCAGCCGCCTGCTGCTCCGCCGGGGCGGGCTTTGCGGCCTGCTTCGCCGCGGGTGCGGCGTCGCGTATGGAGTTCATGCCGGTCTTGATCAGGTTGTCGCCGGTGAGCATGGTCTGCATCACCTTGATTTCCGCGTCAATATCCATCTCGTCGTCCTTGTACAGGTTGTCGGCGCACTTTTCAAAGGCGCCCGCCGCAAGGCCCAGGCTGCTCTCTATGGTGGACATGGCGGACTGTATGTTTTCACCCTTGGTGGGGGCGTTCATCAGCACCTGGTACTGCTCCATCAGCTTTTCAGAGGTGGGCAGATAGTAGTTCATGAAGCGGCGCACCAGCGCGATCTTCCGCGGGTCGCGGCCAAGCTCCTTGAAGATCTGCTGCCCGGAGGCGTACATGCGGTCCAGGTTGCGGGTGATCTCCGCGTCGGGGATGGCCTCGTTGGCCCGGCGCAGGTTCTCCAGCCGCTCTCGGGCAATGTCGATTTCCCTGTCCACGGCGGCGTCGCCGGTTTCGATCTTGTCCCGCACCTCAACATCCCGCCCAGGGAACAGCACGGAGGCGCCGAAATAGGCTCCCACGGACAGCGCCGCCGTCACCAGCAGCCCCGGCAGCTTCATCAAAAGCTTCGGGAAGATCAAGCCCGCCAGCAGCCACAGCGCCGCGGCGATATAGATCGGTATCGCCGATTTGAGATGTACCTTTTTCATGCTTCAGCCCCCCGTTCGTTCAAGTCGTCCGTCTCCGCCGCCCGGATATCCAGCTCCACCGGGCAGTGGTCGCTGCCCATGATATTCGGGTGAATCTTCGCGTCGGTCATGCGCTCTCGCAGCTTTTCCGAAACGATGAAATAGTCGATGCGCCAGCCCGCGTTCCTCGATCGCGCGCCGCCGATATAGCTCCACCAGCTGTAGGCTCCGGTGACATCCGGGTAAAAATACCGGAAACTGTCGATAAAGCCCGCGTTCAGCAGCTCGGTGAGCTTGCCGCGCTCCTCATCGGTGAAGCCGGCGTTGCGGCGGTTGGTCTTGGGGTTTTTCAGGTCGATCTCCTGATGGGCCACGTTCAGATCCCCGGTGAGGATCACCGGCTTGAGGGCGTCGAGCTTCACCAGGTAGGCGCGGAAATCGTCCTCCCACTGCATCCGGTATTCCAGCCGCTTCAGTTCGTTCTGGGCGTTGGGCGTGTAACAGCACACCAGGTAAAAATCCCTGAATTCGCAGGTGATCACCCGGCCCTCGTGGTCGTGGATATCCACGCCGATGCCCGTCGTGACCGACAGCATCGGCACCCGTGAAAACACCGCCGTGCCGGAATAACCCTTGCGGTCCGCGCAGTTCATCACCTGCTCATAGCCCGCCAGCGCCACGTCGCACTGGCCCTTTTGCATCTTGATCTCCTGCAGGCAAATCACATCCGCGTCCAGGGCCGCGATGCTTTCATAGAAACCCTTTTGCAGCACCGCCCGCAGACCGTTGACGTTCCAGGATACCATTTTCATGAAAATAACACCATCCAGGCGGCGTTTGTGCTATAATACCACAATAAGCACATACGCCCACGATTGGTGCTATTATATCATACTTTCTTCAAATTGCAAACATATTTTGCGAATTATCCGATGGATTATCCAAACAATACGGGAGATGATCGAAATGGAGCTTCTTGAAAAGGCCCGTTTGGCGGAAAGGGCCGCCCGCGCATCGGGAGAAATGCTGGAAAGGCGCGGCGATTTCAGCGTGTCGCGCAAGAGCGAAAACGACTTTGTGACCCAGATGGATTTCAAAAGCGAGGCGCTGATCCGCGATATGCTGCTCACCGCCTGTCCGGGGGACGAATTCTTCGGCGAGGAGGGCGGCGGCGCGCAGCAGGCGGCGGGGCGCTGGATCGTGGACCCCATCGACGGCACCGCCAACTACATGCGCAACCACCGGCTGTACACCATCTCCATCGCCTATGAGCGCGAAGGCGAGCTGGCGGTGGGCTGCGTGTTCTGCCCGGGCACCAATGAGCTGTTTTCGGCCGTGCGCGGCCATGGGGCGACGCTGAACGGCAGGCCCATCCGCGTCTCCGGCACATCCCTGCTGCGCGACGCCTTCGTCCACCTGGGCTTCGGCCACCGCAATCCCGCGTGCCTTGCGCGCACGCTGGCGCGCTTTCCGGCGCTCATGGGCGCGGTCAGCGACGTGCGGCGCAGCGGCACCGCGGCCTATGACCTGTGCTGTGTGGCCGACGGGCGCTCCGACGCCTTTGTGGAGCTGGGGCTGAACCTGTACGACTACGCCGCGGGCTATGTCATACTCACCGAGGCCGGCGGGCGGCTGACCGGCTGGCAGGCGGGCGAGGACGGCATCGCCACCGGCAACATCCTCGCCACCAACGCGCTTTTGCACGAGCCGCTGCGCCGCATCCTCTGCGATACGGCTTCGCAGAATTTACCGGCCCGGCCTTGACGGTTCGCCGGGGAGACACTATAATGTTGCAAAGCTGACGGCGAAACGCGGCCTCGCCCGCAGACGGGGCGGAGTCTTTTCGATGGGAGGACATGAATTATGAAGCAAATGATGATTTACAATACCCTCTCCCGCAAAAAGGAGGCCTTCGTGCCGGTCCGCGAGGGCAAGTGCGGCATCTATGCCTGCGGCCCGACAGTGTACAATTATTTCCACATCGGCAACGCCCGCCCCTTCATCATATTCGACACCCTGCGCCGCTTCATGCAGCATCTGGGCTACGACGTGACCTTCGTGCAGAATTTCACCGATATTGACGACAAGATGATCAAGCGCGCCAATGAAGAGGGCACCACGGTGGAGGCCATCGCCGAAAAGTACATTGCCGAATACTTCAGGGACGCCGAGGCCATCGGCGTGAAGAAGGCGGACGTGCATCCCCGGGCCACCCGGCACATCGGGGAAATCATCGGCCTGATCAAAAAGCTGGAGTTCAAGGGTCTGGCCTATCGTGCCGACAACGGCGACGTGTACTTCGATACCCAGGCCTGGCGCAGCAACTACGGGCGGCTGATCGGCCAGGACCTGGACGATCTGGAGTCCGGCGCCCGGGTAGAGGTGGGCGACGTGAAGCGCCACCCCATGGACTTTGCCCTGTGGAAGGCCAAAAAGCCCGGCGAGCCCTTCTGGAAGAGCCCCTGGGGCGAGGGCCGTCCCGGCTGGCACATCGAGTGCAGCGCCATGAGCATGAAGTATCTGGGCGAGACCTTCGATATCCACTGCGGCGGCGTGGACCTGATCTTCCCCCACCATGAAAACGAGATCGCCCAGTCCGAGGGTGCGACGGGCAAGCCCTTCGCCAAATACTGGATGCACAACGGCCACATCAACGTGGACAACAAGAAAATGTCCAAGTCCGCGGGGAATTTCTTCACCGTGCGGGACATCTCAAAGGAATTCGACCCTGAGGTGGTGCGCATGTTCATGCTCAGCGCCCACTACCGCAGCCCCATCAACTTCTCCCGGGAGCTGATGGAGCAGGCCAGGGCCGGGCTGGAGCGACTCTACACCGCCCGCAACAACGCGCTGTTCGCCCTGGACCACGCCCCCAGACGGGATATGAACGGGGATGAATCGGCCTTCGTGGCGCGCAGCCGCGATTTCATGGACCGGTTCGACGATGCCATGTGCGACGATCTGAACACCAGCGAGGCCATGGGCGTGCTGTTTGAGTACGTGCGCGACATGAACACCGCTCTTTCGGATGCCAACGCGCCCTGCGTCGACGCCATAGAAGCGGGGCTGGCCGCGCTGAACACCATGGCCCATGAGATCCTCGGCCTGCTGATGAAGGAGGCCGACACCGTGCCGGATGAGATCAAGGCGCTGGTGCAGGCCCGAGCCGACGCCAAGAAGGCCCGGGATTTCGCCGAGGCTGACCGCATCCGCGCCCAGGTGCTGGAAATGGGCTACGTCATCGAGGATACCCCCAAGGGTCCGAAGGTCAAGAAGGCCTGACATACGCCTTCTTTCAGCGCGCACCCCGCCGCGGGTGCGCGCTCTTTTCGTCGAAATTGTACAATGATTGGGAAAACGGAACTTTTCTCCGGGTCGGCGGCATCCGAAGGATGGCGTCGACCATCATTATATTATGACAAAATTCGCGCAAGATATTGACATTTCGTGGCGCATTATGTTATGATATAGACAGAATCTGGGTCGTTATCGATATGCGAGGGAGGTTTTCCAAATGAAATCAGTATTACGCAGGTTTTGTGCCGCGGCGATGATCGTCATGCTGCTCATTGCAAGCGTGGCGGTGGCAGAGACCTATCCCCTGGGCACCTACTATTGCAACGGCAACCGGGTCAACGTGCGCTCCGGCCCCAGCAGCAGCTATCCCAGTCAGTACAAGCTGATGCGCGGCGACGTCGTCACCGCCACCTCTCAATCCAACGGCTGGATGAAGATCACCTATTTCAACAAGAGTTCCAACAGCTCTGAAACGGGGTATATTTACCGCAAGTACCTGTACCAGGTGGAGACCACCAGCGCCGCGGTCTCCGGATCGGTGTACAAGACCACCGCGAACCTGCGCGTGCGCTCCCAGGCTTCCACCTCCAAGGGCTATGTCATCACCAAGCTGAAGAAGGGCACGAAGGTCAAGGTTTCCAAGAAAAAGGGCTCCTGGGTGTATATCACCTACAGCGGCGGCACCGGCTGGGTTTCCGCGAAGTACCTGAAGAAGGTCGTCTGATCGGTTACAGAAAAACAGCGCTCCCGGAACGAACTTTTCGGGGGCGCTGTTTTTTGCCCTTCAATCCCGCCAAAGCCGCGCAAGGCCGGGGGCGTTGGCGCTCTGGGCCAGGATGCCCCGGTGGGGCCCGGCGTTGGTAAAGCATATGAAGCCGATCTCCACGCCCGCGGGCACCCAGCGCTCAAGCGTATTCTGGATCCGCTCGCCCAGCGCGTCCATTGTCGGCCCCAGCAGCCCCGCCCCGGCCAGGGCGTCCAGTGCGGCGTCGGTGGTCACGCATTTTTGGATCTCACGGAGCGTAACGGCCTGGGCGCCGCAGGCCAGCGCGCAGGCGATCAGCGTCTCCATGCGCCCGTCGCCGTTGGCGGAGTGGGTGTTGCGAAGCCCGATGCCCAGCTTGACCAGCTTTCCGATGTGCCCCACCAGCAGGATGCGCTCAAAGCCCGCCTGCGCCGCGGCCTCCACCGCGTCGCCGATAAAGTTGCTGGTGGACACCTGCCGCCGCATGGACAGGCCCAGCGCGTTTTCAGCGAAGTCCTCGCCGTAGTTGCCGGGGCACAGCAGCACATCCCTCGCCCCCGAAGTGCGCAGCACGTTCAGCTCCAGCCGGACGGTATCCAGCAGCGCGGCGTTGGACATGGGCTCCACGATGCCCGTGGTGCCGATGACGGAGATGCCGCCCACGATGCCGATGCGGGGATTGAAGGTTTTGCCGGCCAGCGCCGCGCCGTCGGGAATGGAGATGACGATGCCGATGCCGCCCTCGTAGCCGCACTGGGCGCAGGCCGCCGCCACCTGCTCCCGGATCATCCGCCGGGGCACGGAGTTGATGGCCGCCGCGCCCACGGGCTGATCCAGCCCTGCCTTCGTGACGCGGCCCACGCCCTCGCCGCCATCGATTTCTATACCGACGTCGGTTTTCCTCGCCTCGGCATAGACCAGGATGCCGTTGGTGATATCGGGGTCATCCCCGCTGTCCTTCTGTACCGCGCAGCGGGCCCGGTCCGCGCCGATTTGCGCGTCGACGATATCCAGCGTCAGCCGGATGCCCTTGGGCGTGTCCATGCACACCGTATCCACGGCCTTGCCCGTGAGCAGCATCCGGGTCGCCGCCCCTGCGGCCCCCGCGGCGCAGGAGCCGGTGGTATAGCCGCAGCGCATGGTCTTTCCGCCCTTGGTGACATAGTGCCTGAGCATGTCCTTCTACCTTCCCAGCATGTACAATAGCGCGTTGCAGATGGCGGCGGCCACGTTGCTGCCGCCCTTGCGTCCCCGGGCCACGATGTAGGGCACGTCCGCGGTCATGATCAGCTCCTTGGACTGCACCACGTTCACAAAGCCCACCGGCACCCCGATGACCAGCCTCGGGGCGAGCCGGCCCTCCCGGATCAGCTCATAGACACGCACCAGCGCCGTGGGCGCGTTGCCGATGGCAAAGATCAGCGGCCGGTCGATCCCCGCGGCCTTGTCCATGGAGGCCACGGCCCGCGTGGAACCCGCGGCGGCAGCGGCGGCGGCCACGTCCTCGTCGCCGATGAAGCATCGGACCTCGCCGCTGTGCCTGGCCAGCGCTTTTTTGTTGATGCCGGCCATGGCCATGGTGGTATCTGTGACGATCACCGCGCCGTCCCGGATGGCAGAAAGCGCCGCCTCCAGCACCCCCGGGGAAAAGCACAGCGAATCGGCATATTCAAAGTCCGCCGTGGTGTGGATCACGCGCTTGATGATGGGCGCAAGGGCCGCGTCGACGGGATGCGGCAGCTCGCTTTCAATGATCTCAAAGCTGCGCCTCTCGATCTCCATGGGCGCGACGCGCTCCAGTTCAATTTTCATCGGACAATCCTCCCCCGTCTCTCTGCATGGCGGCGATCCATATGGGGTTCAGGCCGCTCATCAGGTGATAGCTGCCCGCCAGGCGGCTGCGGGCGACGCTCAGCTGAACCACCTCGGCTTCCGAAAAGCCGAGTTTGCGGATGAGCCCGGCCAGCTCCGCCACGCTCTCCAGCGCAATCACGTTCACCACGAACCGGGCCCGGGGATTCTTTCGGAGCGCCGCTTCAATGATTTCTCCCATGCTGCCGGAGCTGCCGCCGATGAACACGTGGCTTGGCGCGTCCAGCGCGTCCAGCGCCTCCGGGGCCGTGCCCCGCACCACGGTCAGGTTCCGCAGGGCGAAGCGCTCCGCGTTCTGTTCGATCAACACCGCCGCGTCCTGGCGGCACTCCACGGCGTACACATGTCCCTCGGGGCACAGCAGCGCCGCCTCCACGGAGACGGAGCCGGTGCCCGCGCCCACGTCCCACACCACAGCGTTGGGCGTGAGGCGCAGCTTGGAGACGGACACGGCCCTGGCCTCGCTCTTGGTCATGGGCACGGTCCTTCCGCCCTCGCCCGACTGGCGAACGAACGCCTCGTCCGGCAGGCCCACCGGCAGCGCCATGGAAAAAGCGTGCCGGCGGATGAGCATGGCGCTCAGGGGCGCGCAGTCCGCATCCCGAAGCTCCTGCGCCGTGCCGGTCAGCACCGCCTCGTCCGGGTAGGACAGCCGCTGGCCCACGGAAACCAGGGCGTCGCCCATGCCCGCGGCGCACAAATCGCCGCACACCCGGCGCAGGGCGTCCGCGCCGTCCGTCAGGGCGAACACCTTGCCGTGCCTTTGAAGCTGCGGCACCACGGAGCCCTCCCGCCCGTGGAGCGAAACGGCCTTCGCATCGTCCCAGCTGACGCCCAGCCGGGCGCACAGCACCTGCATGGAGCTGAGCCCCGGAAGCACCCGCACCCGGTGGCCCTCAAGCAGCGGCAGCAGCTTTTTCGTGCCGCTGAAAAAACCGGTATCGCCGCTCATCACCACCGCCACGCGCCGGTACTGGGGATTCTCAGAGATGACCGAGGCGATCTTCGCGGGCGATATTTCCGCGAAGGCAGGCTTTGAGAACCGGGAAACCGCCTCCAGCATCCTGGCAGCGCCGATGAAGCAGTCGGCCGCCTCCAGCGCCTGCCGCGCCTCAAAGGTCAGCGTGTCGGGCGAGCCCATGCCGATGCCCACCACGTCGATCCGCCGCACGTCCGCCAGGCCGAAGCGTTCGAGCAAAAGGCGCACCAGCTGCCCGTAATCCAAGCCCTCGGGCTGCGGAGGACGCCCGATGACCACGCAACGCGCGCCGGCCTGCCGCGCCGCCCTGAGCTTGTCCGCAAAGCCGCCGCTGTCGCCGGAATCCTTGGTCACCAGGTAGTCGGCGCGGATGGCCCTGAGGGTGGCCACGTTCATTTCCAAGGAAAACGGGCCCTGCATGGCGATGATGTGGGAGGGCGCGAAGCCCGCCGCCTCGCAGGCCGCCAGGGAGGACGCCATGGGCAGCACCCGGGGATAGAACCGCTCCCGGCCGTTTTCCACCGCGGCATAGGGGGCCAGCTCCTTGCTGCCCGTGGCCAACAGCGCCGTACCGGGGTGCGCGGCCAGCCAGTCCGCCGCGCCCTGCACGGAATCCACGTACACCGCGCCGTCCGCTTCCTCCCCGCCGCCCCGGTTCAGCCGCAGGTATTCCGTGCCCGTGGCCCCGCAGGCCGCGGCGATGCTCTTTGACGCCTGGACGGCGTAGGGATGGGTGGCGTCGATCACGGCGTCGAAGCGCCGCCGGGCAAACAGCGCCGCCATCTCCCCCGCGTCCAGCCGTCGGGCGGAGATTTCGACGTTGCCGCCTTCGGCGATCAGCGCGCCGCCGTACTCGGTGGCCGCGCAGGCCAGCACCGACCCCGGCTGTCCGGCGAGGAATTCCACCAGTCGCCGGCCCTCGGTGGTGCCGGCAAACACGCACAGGCTATACATCCCGGTACCCCCTGGGCGTGACCATCCTGCCGTCGATCACCCGGGTCTGGGAGTTGCCGACAAAGGCGGTGGTAAACATGTCCGCCTCGTAGTCGCGCAGCTGCGCAAGGGTCATCACCCGCGTTTCCTCCCCCTCCCTGCCGATGTTGCGCACCACGCCGCACACCGTATCGGGGCCGGCATGGCGCAGCAGGACATCGCAGGCCCTTTTCAGATGGTCCGGGCGCTTCATGCTGGCCGGGTTGTACAGCGCCACGGCGAAGTCCCCCAGGGCGGCGCACTCCAGCCGCCTCTCGATTTTCTCCCAGGGGGTCAGCAGGTCGCTCAGGCTGATGACCGCGAAATCGTGGGTCAGCGGCGCGCCCAGCCGCGCCGCGCCGGAGCAGGCCGCGGTCAACCCGCCGATGACCTCCACCTCCACGGCGGCGTCCTCGCCCCGAAGCTCATAAATCAGCCCCGCCATGCCATAGATGCCTGCGTCGCCGCTGCATATCATGGCCACGTCCCGGCCCTGGCCGGCCAGCTCCAGCGCCAACCGACAGCGGTCGGTTTCCCGGCGCATGGGTGTGGTATGGAACTCCTTTTCCGGGAAATGCGCTTTCACCAGATCTACATACACGTGATAGCCCACGATCACATCGCAGGCGTTCAGCACCTCCACCGCGCGCACCGTCATCTCCCGGTAATCGCCGGGACCGATGCCCACCACGCATATCTTAGCCAAAATCAACCCTCCATTCCAATTCGGCCACGGCCACCGTCACGCCGTCCAGCGCCGTCTTTGGCGCGATCAGCCTGCCGCCCGCGGCCAGGGCCGCGCGCTCACAGACGTTGTCCACGCCCACCGTTTTTCTCACAAATTCAGAGCCCGATGCACTGCCCTCGACCCGCTCCAGCTGCTCCGCGCTGTAAAAGCGCACCGGCCAGCCCCTGTCCCGGCAGAACGTCAGCAGCCCCTCCTCGTCTGCCTTGAGGTCGATGGAGGCGGCGCCGCGCACGGCATTGGGATTCAAATGCCGCGCCGCAAGCACGCCGTCCACGGCGGCGGCGACGCGCTCCGCCGACACGCCCCTGCGGCAGCCGATGCCGACCCACAGCTTGCGGGGCGCCAGCAGCAGCGTATGCTCAAAGGGCGCCCTTTCATAGACCGAGGCGCAGATGCCCAGCGCCCCCGACTCGCCCCAAACCAGACCCTCCGGGAGGCGGTCGGGCCGCGGGCCGTCGGCGCAAAAGGGAATGTCGTCCGTGAGGATCTCCGCGGAAACACGCTTCGCCAGCGCCATGCTGGAGATGTGCATGTCCCGCTCCGCGGCCCAGGCGTCCACGGAAAACTTGCCGTTCACGTCCGTGGCGGTGGTGATGACGGCCGTCGCGCCCAGCGCCCGGGCCAGTCGGTGGGCCAGCCGGTTCGCGCCGCCGATGTGGCCGGAGAGAACGGGTATGACGAACCGGGCCCTTTCATCCACGCACAGCACCGCCGGGTCGCTGAGCTTGCTGGCCACATGGGGCGCGACGGCCCGCACGGCGATGCCGCAGGCTCCCACGAAGATCAGCCCGTCCCGCCGGAAGACGCGGCCCGCGAAGGCGGCGAGGCTTCCGATGTAGACGGCGCAGTCCGGGGCCTCAAGCCTTGCGGGCACGAATATTTCAGCCCTGTCCCCGTCCGCGGCGAGACAATCGCGGATGCGGCGCGCGGCGTCCCTCCCGGCGGCGGTAAAGGCGAAAACGGCGATGTTCATCGTTCCGCCCGCCTGTATTCGGTGGTAAAGCCGGGGTCGTAGAGCTTTGAGCGCTCATAGTCGGTGCCCAGGAAGTCGCCGACCACGATCAGCGAGGTCTTGGTCAGCCCGTTGGCCTTCACCGTATCCGCCAGCGTGCCCACGGTGCAGCGGTAAATGCGCTCATCCGGCCAGGTGGCCTTGTACACGATGGCCGCCGGGGTAGCGGGGGCATAGCCGCCCTCGGTCAGCTCCCGCTGCACGTCCGCCGCCAGGGAGGTGCTTAAAAACAAGACCATGGTCGCTTTATGGGCCGCGAAGGCGCGTATGCTCTCCCGCTCCGGCACCGGCGTGCGGCCCGCCGCCCGGGTGATGATCACCGACTGGGAGACCTCCGGCAGCGTGTACTCCGCCTTCAGTGCCGCCGCCGCGCCGCAGAAGGCGCTGACGCCGGGACAGACATCGTATTCGATGCCCAGCGCGTCCAGGGCGTCAAACTGCTCCCGCACCGCGCCGTAGATGCTGGAATCGCCTGTGTGCAGCCGCACGGTCAGCTTGCCGTCGGCCTCGGCGGCCTTGATGATATCAATCACCTGCTCCAGCGTCAGCTTCGCGCTGTCGTGGATCGCGCAGCCGTCCTTTGCGTATGTCAGCAGCGCCGGGTTCACCAGAGAGCCCGCATAGATGATCACGTCCGCCTCGCCCAGCAGCTTTGCCCCGCGCACAGTGATGAGATCCGGCGCGCCGCTGCCCGCGCCCACAAAATGCACCATAGCCCTCGCCTCCAAAATGCCCTGCAATAAGGCATAATTAACCTGAATAATCTTATCACAAACGTCAAACGGCTGTCAATGTCGCAGCCTGCCTCTTTCCATCAAAATCTTATCATGGCGTTCGTTGCGCGAACGCGCCATACGTGCTATGATAGCCCTGTTAAGCACAATTCCAAGGAATAAAGCGAGGGTATCCCATTGAACATCAACGAAATCATCATCAAGGGCGCGCGGGAACACAACCTGAAAAACGTGAACCTGGTCATTCCCCGAAACAAGCTCATCGTCATGACCGGGCTCTCCGGCAGCGGCAAGAGCAGCCTCGCCTTCGACACCATCTATGCCGAGGGCCAGCGGCGCTATGTGGAATCGCTTTCCTCCTACGCCCGCCAGTTCCTGGGGCAGATGGAAAAGCCGGATGTGGACTACATCGAGGGTCTTTCCCCCGCCATCTCCATCGATCAAAAGACCACCAGCCGCAACCCGCGCTCCACCGTGGGCACGGTGACGGAAATACACGATTACCTGCGACTGATGTTCGCCCGCATCGGCGTGCCCCACTGCCCCAACTGCGGAAAGCCCATCACCCAGCAGACGGTGGACCAGATCGTGGACCAGATTCTCGCCCTGCCGGAGCGCACGCGGCTGATGATCCTGGCCCCGGTGGTGCGCGGACGCAAGGGCGAATTCACAAAGATGCTGGAGGACATGGGCAAGCAGGGCTATGTCCGCGCCCGCATCGACGGGGAGCTGTATGAGCTTTCGGAACTTCCGAAGCTGACCAAGACGAAAAAGCACACGGTAGAGATCGTGATCGACCGGTTGGTGGTGCGCCCGGACATTCAGCAGCGCCTGACGGATTCCCTGGAGACCGCCATGCAGCTGGCGGACGGGCTGGTGATCGCCTCGGTGGTGGACGGGGAGGACATGCTGTTTTCCCAGAATTACGCCTGCCCGGACTGCGGCATCTCCATCGGGGAGCTGACGCCCCGCATGTTCTCCTTCAACAACCCCTACGGCGCCTGTCCCACCTGCTCCGGCCTGGGCGTCCTGATGAAAATAGACCCGAACATCGTTATACCAGACCGAAGTCTGTCCCTGAACGGCGGCGCGATACAGGTCTCCGGCTGGAACAGTGGCGAAATGGACTCCATGGCCCACACCTACCTTCAGGCCCTGGCAGACCAGTACGGCTTTTCGCTGGACACGCCCGTGGACGAGCTGCCGGAGGCCGTGGTGGACATGCTGCTGTACGGCACCCGGGGTGAAAAGGTGAAGATTCACTACACCCGGGGCGACGGCGGGGGCACCTTCTCCGCTCCCTTCGAGGGCATCGTCACCAACCTGGAGCGCCGCTACCGGGAGACCGGCTCCGACGCCATGAAGGCCCAGTACGAGGGCTATATGGCCCAGGTGCCCTGCCCGGACTGCAAGGGCAGACGGCTGAAAAGGGAATCCCTGGCCGTGACCGTCAAGGGCAACTCCATCGCCCAGCTGTCCGATTTGTCCGTGCGGGACGCCCGCGCCTTCTTCGAGGACATCACATTGAGCGAAAAGGAGCAGCTGATCGCCAGCCAGATTTTGAAGGAGATTCGCGCCCGGCTGGGGTTTTTGACCGACGTCGGTTTGGGCTATCTGACCCTGTCCCGCAGCGCCGGGACGCTTTCCGGCGGCGAGGCGCAACGCATACGCCTGGCCACCCAGATCGGCAGCGGGCTGGTGGGCGTGCTGTACATCCTGGACGAGCCCTCCATCGGCCTGCACCAGCGGGACAACCGCAGGCTTTTGAACAGCCTCAAGGGACTGCGGGATCTGGGGAATACGCTGATCGTGGTGGAACACGACGAGGAAACCATGCTGGACGCCGACTGGATCGTGGACGTGGGCCCCGGCGCGGGCATCCACGGCGGCGAAATCGTGGCCGAGGGCACGCCCCGTCAGATCATGGACAACCCCGCCTCCCTGACCGGGCAGTACCTGTCCGGCAGAAAATTCGTGCCCATTCCCGCCGCGCGGCGCGCGCCAACGGGCTGGCTGACGGTGAAGGGGGCGCGGGCCAACAATCTGAAGGGCATCGATGTGCGCTTTCCCCTGGGCGTCATCACATGCGTCACCGGCGTGTCCGGCAGCGGCAAGAGCAGCCTGGTGAACGAGATCATGTTCAAATCCCTTTCCCGCGCGCTGAACCGCAGCCGCCAGCGCGCCGGGGCCCACGACGGCATCGAAGGCGTGGAGCAGCTGAACAAGATCATCGCCATCGACCAGAGCCCCATCGGGCGCACGCCCCGCTCCAACCCCGCCACGTACACCGGCCTCTTCGACATGATCCGGGACGTGTTCGCCCAGACGCCGGACGCAAAGGCCCGGGGCTACAAGCCCAACCGCTTCAGCTTCAACGTGAAGGGTGGGCGCTGCGAGGCGTGCAGCGGCGACGGCATCATAAAGATCGAAATGCACTTCCTGTCCGACGTGTACGTGCCCTGCGAGGTGTGCAAGGGCCACCGCTACAACCGGGAGACGCTGGAGGTGCGCTACAAGGGCAAAAATATCTACGAGGTGCTGGAGATGACCGTGGACGAGGCGCTGGAATTCTTCCGCCCCATCCAGAAGATTGCCCGAAAGCTGGAGACCATGCGGGACGTGGGCCTGGGCTATGTGAAGCTGGGCCAGAGCGCCACCACCCTCTCCGGCGGCGAAGCCCAGCGGGTCAAGCTGGCCACGGAACTGTCCCGCCAGGCTACGGGTCGCACGATTTACGTGCTGGATGAGCCCACCACCGGGCTGCACGTGGCTGACGTGGAGCGGCTGATCCAGGTGTTGGACCGGCTGGCCGAGGCGGGCAACACCGTGGTGGTCATAGAGCATAACCTGGATGTGATCAAGACCGCCGACTGGATCGTCGACCTCGGCCCCGAGGGTGGCGATGGCGGCGGAACCATCGTCGCCGAGGGCACGCCGGAGGCCGTCGCCGAATGTAAAGACAGCTTCACCGGGCAGTACCTCAAAAGGGCGCTGAACAATTGGGGGAGGTAAATGATCGATTGCGGGCCGACGGCGATGCCGTCGGCCCGCAGGATATTGACAAAGTCAATTGACTGACAGGCCGTTGAAAAGCCTTGAAGACAAGGAAGGACAGCCTGCAATCGAGGGCGCTTATCCGGATGTAAGTAGCCGAATTTTCGGCTGTCCTGACACAGTAAGCAGGAATTTCAACCACGCAAGCGGTTTTTCGGTCTATCCCAAAATTTGTGGGACAAGGGGACAGTTCTGTCCATTCTCCAGGGTACAGTTTACTTGTCCCGGTTTTCAGGGTTTTAAAGTGGGACAGAAGAACCATCCCCTTGTCCCATTAACATAAAGGCAGTCGACGCGCCCGTCTGTTCCGTCTGGGAACAAAAACAAACAGGTAGGTCGACTGCCCTCTGACAGAGACACGGTTAAGAAAACAGACTCACTTGCTCCAGCCCTCATCCTCCGCGGCCGCCTCAAGGCTGACGGTATACAGCAGGCCCGTCAGGCGCGCGCCCCAGCCCTCTTCCATCTCGATGGGCCAGGTGCCCGCCGCCGCCACAAAGCCGGACGCATCCTCAATCACGTAAAAGGCCTGCACAAAGCTGTCGCTGAACGCGGCGGTCTGCCGATAGCCCACGACCTGCGCCCCGGATTCGGAAAGCTCGCGCTCATACGTCACGCCGTCGCCCGCGTTGAGGGCCAGGTAGTCCATGGCCGACATGCCCACGGATTCCGCGGACATCAACTCCATATACACGGCCTGGTCGGTGTCCCTTGGGGCGATCAGCACGCCCATGCCGTCCTCGGAGAGGCTGTCGTCCACTTCCAGGCACTCGGCATCGTACCAGAACGAAAAGCCCATGCCGCTGTCATACAGCGTCTGCGTGACGTTCTCCGGCTCACCCTCCACATAAATCGTAGTCTCGCGCGTCTCGGCCCACGCCGCGGACATGAGCGCCACCGCAAGCGCCAGCAGCCCCGCAATCATCCTTCTCATGCAAGTCACCTCCGTCAATAGATCGTCCTGATCTCCGTCGCGCCGATATCCTTCATAAAGGCGTCCAGGCCCTGCTGGCCGTCCACGCGCATCAGGTCCGTGAACCTGCCGGTGGCCTTGTCGATGAAGCCCACGGTCATCTCTCCGGTGCAAATGCTCTTTCGCACCGCGGGCTGCTGGGTCTGGGGATCGTATTTCGGCGTCGGAGCCTTTTTCCTGAACAGCGACATGCGCGCCGCCCCCC
>JAFUCP010000214.1 GCA_017459565.1 Clostridia bacterium
AAGAGGACAAGATTGCCGGGAACTTTTTTGTGCTGGCAAGGCGAAGTCCCGCAGGCTTGCTGGCGGCAAGTCAAGGGGCTTCAACGCCGCCAGCGCGGAAAAGAACCGGCAGGATGTCCTGTTTTAGTCAGGGATTAGTATTATATGTTATTCTTTATTTCAGCATCACCTGGCCGCCGGTCACGGGGATGGCCTGGCCCGTTTCATACTTCTGCTCCACGCAGTAGAAGATGGCCTTGGCCACGTCCGCCGGGAAGCAGCCGCGGTTCATGGGCACCTTGGCCATATAGTACCTGCGCACGTCCTCCACGGTCTTGGCCCCGGGCACCTTGCCCGCGTTCAGATACTGCACAAACAGGCCTCGCTCCGGGTCGGACCACAGCGGACCGTCCAGATAATTGCCGGGGCAGATGGCGTTGACCTTGATGTTATAGGGGCACAGCTCCAGCGCGAAGGACTGGGTCAGGCCGATGCCGCCGAACTTGGAGCCCGCGTAGGCATAGTTGTTCTTGCTGCCCTCGAGGCCGGACTTGGAGTTGATGGTGATGATATCGCCAAACCATTCCGCGTCCGCCCCATGCTCCGCCTCCATGATGGCCGCGGCGTACTTTGCGCACAGGAAATAGCCGGTGTAGTTGATATTGGTGACAAAATCAAAGGTCTTTTTCTCCAGCTCAAGCAGGTTGCCCGCCTTGGCGACGCCCGCGTTGCTGACCAGAATGTCCAGGCCGCCGAAGCGCTCCACGGTCTGCTGCACCATGCGCGCCACACTGTCCTCGTCGGTCACGTTCACCTCCACGGCGGCGGCGTTCGTGCCCAACTCGTCGGCCACGGCCTGCGCCCCGGGCAGGTTCATGTCCGCGATGACCACCGCGCAGCCCTCCCGGTGCATCTCCTCAGCAATGCCCTTGCCGAAGCCCTGGGCCGCGCCGGTCACGATGGCGATTTTGCCCGCCAGGCGGCCTTCGGTCTGCGGGCGCTTTTTGATGTTTTCGGCGGCAATAGCCTGCCACTTGCTCATATCGATCACGGGAATCACTCCTTGCGTTTATTGGATATCCATATTATACCGCACCCATTCCAAAAAAACCACACTTTTTTATTCATTCGCGCTCCGGGGGCCCTCCGCGCCACCCATTCCGGCCACGGGATCACGGCACAGTGCCGTTTTCCAGGCAAATCCTGACGGGCGCATCGATGCTGACGCTTCCCTGCTCGGCCAGGCAATCCATGGCGACGATCTCCACCCCGGCATCCCGGGCTGTGAGCAGCGCCTCGCCGAACCGGGGCTGGGTATCCCAGTTGGGTCGAAACAGCGAGACGCCCTTCATCTGGATCACCACCAGCATCACGCAGCGCCAGCCCCGACCGGCCAGCGCGGTCAATCCCTCGACGTGCTTGAGCCCCCGCAGCGTAGGCGCGTCGGGAAAGCGGGCCACACCGTCCTTTTCCAGGGTGCAGCCCTTGACCTCCACGGCCACGGACCTGCCGGACTGTTCGGCGCAGAAATCGAAGCGGGAATCCCCCACCGTCACCTCGGCCCGCAGGCTTTCAAGCGGGCCGAGGCCACCCGCCGCCAGCCAGTCCGCCGCGGCCCGGGTCGGTGCCATGGAATCCACATTGACATAGCGCAGGCCCCCGGGCACGGGCTTGTCGACGCCGATCAGATCGTAGGCCGTGCTGCGGGCGGGGTTACCGCTCTTTTCCAGATAGACCGTATATCCCGGCACCAGCAGCTCCGCGCAGCGGCCCGTGTTCTTCACATGGACGCGCTCCACACCGCCCCCGATTTCCACCTGGGCCACAAACCGGTTCAGGCGGCGCACAAACACCGCCTTATGCACATTCGCGTACCGCACGGCCCACCCTCCTTTATACCGATTCCCCATTCCATGTCTGTTTGCGGCACGATCGCCGAAGATGGCATGACAGAGCTTGAGCGGAAAGCTTGCCGCCTTTCCGCTCAAATTCCAGGCCCACATTCGCGCTATGCGCCCTTCCTGCCCGGC
>JAFUCP010000003.1 GCA_017459565.1 Clostridia bacterium
CGAGCTGCTCAGGACTTTGACCGATCTGGCCAGCGACGGCGATTCCCTGGCCAAATGCGATATCGAGGCGATTGCGCCCTATCTGGAGAGGATCGACGCCGCGGACTCCATCGAAGCGCTGAACGCGGTGCTGCTTGCGGATGACTTCCCCTTTTCGCCTTATATCATCATGCCGGTCGCGCCGGAGAACATGCAGGCGAACAACATTGTCAACATATTTCCGGCCCTGAGCCTGACCGATGAGCCGATCCTCAAGAAGGATTACTACGTCACGCCGCTGGAAAGCGTGGAGGAGCTGTTACAGAAGAGCGGCTTCCTGGACCAGCTGATCTATGCGCCTGTGGCGGCCATGATGGCGGATCCAGACGCGGTGCCGCCGATACAGGAACAGGAAGGCCTGACCGAGTCCATGGATGCGGTGCGCGAGATGATGAACCTGGAGGTTACCTACACGCAGGAGTGTATCACCACCGTCATGGCGCTCAACGCGGAATACGGCGCTGTGTCCCAGATGAATGAATTCTTCACGCTGGAGGAGTTGGCCGAGATAAGTCCCTCCTTCCCGCTGATCGCCACGCTTGAAAAGTTCGGCAAGGGCGGCTCGGAGAAGTTCGGCTTTGAGGGCACGGCCTGGCTGAAGGCCATGGACGCCATGTGGACCCAGGACAACCTGGACGCGCTCAAGCGGCTGACCAAGTTCAAGGTGGTCATGGAATGTGCCCCCTTCATGAATCCCGAGCCCTTCAATAGCGCGCGCCTCGAGCCGCTGCTGGGCGTGGAAAATGCCTTTGCCGCCATGAACAAGCCGAACACCTTTGCGCCGCTGCTGGCCAAGCTCTACGCGGAGCAGGTGCTGGGCAGCCAGACCCGGGACGTTTTCACGGATATCACCCTTCGCCTGATCGATGAGTACCGCGACATGTTCGAGGACACGGATTGGCTCAGCGACGAAGCGCGCGGGAAGGCCATTGAAAAGCTGGACGAGATGCACCTGAACATCCTGGCGCCTGAAAACGGCTACATCGATTTTTCCGGCCTTGAGCTGACCGGCCCCTCCGAGGGAGGCACGCTGCTGGACGGCTACCTGGCCATCAAGGCTTACCGGAACGATTGGGAAAACCGTATGATCGGCGAGCCTGCCACCCCGGATCTCGTTTGGCGCGGCTCTTCGCCCTTCCAGATAAACGCCTTCTATGACCCCGCTACCAATTCCATCAATATTCTGCCAGGCTTCATCCATTCCGGCACCTATCGCGACGATATGAGCCGCATGGAGCTGTTCGGCACCATCGGCTCCGTGACCGCCCACGAGATGAGCCACGGCTTCGACTACCTGGGCAGCCAGTACGACGCCTGGGGACGAAGCAAGCCGATCCTGGACGCCCAGGACAGGGAAGACTTCCTGGCGCGGATCCAGAAGATCGTGGATTACTACGACGGCATCCTGGCGCTCAGCGTGTCCATGCAAAATCCGGAGACCGGCGAGGTCGTCACGCAGGATTTCTACTGCAACGGCAGCCAGGTGCAGATGGAGGCCACTGCGGATTTGATGGGCATGAAGGCCGCGGCGCTGGCGGCCATGGCCGAGGAGGATTGCGACATGGAGGCCTTCTTCCGGGCCTACGCGGCGCTCTGGACCAAGGTGACCAACCTGGACATTGCCTATATGCTGCTTCAGAGCGATACCCATCCGGCCTACTACCTGCGCACCAACATCTGCGCCCAGATGCTGGATGTATTCTATGATACCTTTGGCGTAGAGGCGGGCGACGGCATGTATGTCGCGCCGGAGGACCGGTTGACCGTTTGGGGCAAATAATACGCTTCTCAATCAAAAATAACACCAATCAAGGGGTGCTTTTTACGCAGCTGCCGCGTCTGAAAAACCTGACTTGCCGCCAGCAAGCCTGCCTTTTCCATCCTTGGATCAACGAAAATCATCTGATTGGTTGATAACACTTTTGACTGAGAATGGTATAAGGCAAGTCAAGGGGCTTCAACGCCGCCAGCGCGGAAAAGAACCGGCAGGATGTCCTGTTTTAGTCAGGGATTAGTATAAACCGCCAAAGCGCGATGGACGCCCCAATCCAAACAAGGAGCTGTCCCAAATGGCCATGTTGAGCCATTTGGGACAGCTCCTTGTCGATGTCTGGATTTTGATTCAGCGCCGCCGCGCGTCCATGTCCCGGCGGGCGCGGGCCAGCACGGCGGCCACGCTGTCCTCGCCGTTGTAGCGCGCCGCGCCCCAGCATATGCCCAGGCCGCTCGCCTCGGATATCCTTTCCAGCTGTTCGGTCAGCGCCGCCAGATGTTCGAAGTCGTGCCCGCGGGTGACGATGGCAAAGCTGTTTTCATCCAGCCGGAACACGGGGCTGCGCTTGAACACGTCGCAGATTTCGTGGCAGCCGGCCTTTAACCGGCCTTTCACCGCCTGGGGGTCCGCCGAAGCGTCTGAAGCGATTTCGAAGGCGACGATGGCGAAGTGCAGCGCCCGGTTGTGGCCGATCAGGGCGTCCAGGTTCTGTTCGATATCCGAAAAGGCGCGCCTGTTTTTGACGCCCGTCAGCTCGTCGATATTGGCCTGCGTGCGGGCCACGGCGAGGTTATGGGCATATTCCTGCTCCCGGCGCACCTGGCTGTCGATGTTGTTGATGCCCACGATCAGCCTGGGGCCGTCCTTTTCCTCCATGATGGTGGCCTTCAGGCAGATGTAGCGGGGCGTGGCATCCATCATGAGCCGGTAATTCAGCACATACAGCCCGTTTTTGCGGATGCCCTCCAGCACGTTCTGCCGGGTGAAGCTGGTCTGGAACAGGTCCAGATCCTCCGGGCAGACGGTGCGGGCGCTCTCGGCGCGGGCGCGGTCGAAGAAACGCTCGCCCTCCTTGGCCAGCCCCAGGCCGTCGTAATCCCGGGTGGCGCTGTATTCCACGTAGTGTTCGGTTTCAGGGTCCACCGTGTAGATGCAGATATAATCCCCGGAGAGGGCGTTGACGCGCGCGTAGGTGATCTGCTCCTCTTTGAGTCGTTGCAGGGCCTCCTGCTGCTTCATCTGGGCGTCCACGTTGTTGATGCCAATGATGATGTAATTCCCGGCGTTGCTCATGCGCACGGCCTTCATGTTCACATAGGTGGGCGTGCCGTCGATGAGCAGACGGTAGGTGAGCGTGAAGCTGCCGTTCTCATCCAGCGCACGCACCACGTTTTCCTTGGTAAAGGCCCTGATAAAGCGCTCCCGGTCGTCCTGGTGGATCAGCTGGAGGGCGTCCCGGCGGCTGGCGTTGAAGAAGTCGTCGGCCCGGCGCTCCACGTCCAGGTTTTCCCGGGCAACGTCGGAGCGGTATTCGATAAACCTCTCCGAATCCAGGTTGACGTAATACAGGTTGACGTAGTCCGCGGACAGCGCCTGGGCGATGTGGGTGTAGGTGACGCCGCTGGCGGAGCTGTCCGTGATGCCCAGCACCACCACCACGGTGGCGACGATGCCCGTGACCGGGTTGACCGCCACGCGCCGCGCGAAGGCGTGGATGCTCTCCCCATAGCCGATCTTTTCTTCGATGAACGCCTGCCCGCCGCTGTGGATGCACTGGCGCAGCGCCCGGCCAAAGGCGGCGGTGCGCCCCTTTTCCATCACGGAAAAGTCCACCTTGCGGCCCGTGTGCATGGCGCCGAACTCGCGCTTCATGAAATCCCGATAGGATTGGCTGCACCTGACGATCATGATGCCGCTGTCGTCGGATTCCAGAATGGCGATGGGCAGCGTATCGAAGTAGCGGTGGAAGGTGGATGCGCCCTCGCTGGACACGATGGACAGGTCGTAGAGGTTGATGCGCCCGATGGTGGCGAAGTATTCCGACTCCTCCGGGTTCTCAAAGCCGATCTGGATGCCTTTGCGGTTGCGCTCCAGAATCTCCTCCGGGGGAATCGGCTTGCAATAATAGTAGCCCTGCAGCTTCGTGCAGCCCACCTCTCTGAGGAAATCGGCCTGCTCCTTGCGCTCCACGCCCTCCGCCACGGTATCGATGCCCAGCGCCAGGGCCATCTTGACCAGCTCCGTGAGGATGATCCGCGATTTTTCGCCGTTGTCGAACTGCTGCATGAAGCGCATGTCCAGCTTGATCAAGTCAAACTGGGCGCTTTGCAGCACGTCCAGCGAGGAATAGCCGCTGCCGAAATCGTCCATCCAAACCTGGAAGCCCAGCGCCCGGAAGCGGCGAATCTGCGCCTTCATGAATTCGAAGTCGCTGCCCAGCGTGCTTTCGGTGATCTCCACGCTGATCTTGTCCCGCCCGATGCCGGCGGCGTCCACCCGCTTGCGGACCTCCTCTACGATGTCGCAGGCGTCGAAATCCGTCCTGGACAGGTTGACGGACTGGGGCACCACATAAAGCCCGCTGGCCGCCTGATTGCGCATCTTGTCCAGCACGCGCTCCAGCACATGCAGATCCAGCCGGTAGATCAGCTTCGCCTCCTCCAGCGCGGGAATGAATTCGCCGGGGGACATGAAGCCCTTTTCGGGGTCGATCCAGCGGGCCAGGGCTTCCTCGTCGCAGACCCTGCCGTTGGAGGCGCGGATGATGGGTTGGTAGTACACGTGGATCCAGCCCTCGGCAATGGCCCGGTCCAGGTTGTCGATGATATACTGGCGGCGCTCCGTGTCCTGCAGCATGGCTTCGCTGAAGTAGTTGAAGCCGAACAGATAGGCGTTGCGGTTGATATCGCAGGCCATCTTGGCCCGGTCGCAGGCCTTGCCGATTTCCACGTCCCCGGACCGGTAGAGATAGATGCCCGCCCGAAGCGGCAGCGTGTCCAGCGCCCGGCAGGCATCGAATACGTGCGCCAGCTTCTCCTCAATGCCGTCGGCATCGGTATACACGGCGTAGTGGTCCTGGCCAAAGCGCGAGCAGTTTTCGTTGCTGAAAAAGCGCGCGAGGACCTTCGCCACGCGGATGATCAGCTTGTCGCCCTCGGCAAAGCCGTGCCGGCTGTTGTAGCCCTTCATGCCGCACATGTCCAAAAACAGCACCGCCGGCTGCTTCCCCTGGGCCAGCAGGGCCCTGACGCCGGCATCGGCCAGCTCGAAGAAGTAGGACATGTTGGGAAGGCCGGTGAGGCTGTCGTAGCAGTTGCGCTGCGCCACGCTGGCGTTGGCCAGCAGCCGGCTGTGATCCGAAACCCAGTCGCCGCCCTCTTTCCCCTCCGGGCTGTAGGCACCCTCGTTGGTGTACCAGATGACGGCCAGCCGCGTGCCCTCGTCCGTGTAAATATGCTCGCCCAGGGCGTGGATGACGATGTAATCGCTGCTCTTGGCGGTCCTGGTGCGATACACCATGTTGTATTCGCGGCCCTCGGTGGCAAACACATAGGCGGCGTCGGCCACGCGGGCCTCGTCGTCGGGATGGATGCAGCGGTACATATCGTTGTCCATCTCAAAGCGGGCCTTTTCGATATCGTCAAATTCAAATAGATCGACAAAGCCCGCGGACAGCGCAATCGTCACCACGCGGCGATCGATGAACTGATAGACGGCGAAGGGTATGCGGGACTGCTCCATGAAGGTCATGCTCGCCGCATCGAACCGGTATCGCTGCATCACTTTTCCTCCCCAGGGCGCGGACGAGGGAAGAATATAAGACACCCCATCAACCAAAGCCCTGTGTGACATATATTTCCAAATAAAGTATAACAAAAGAATAAATAAAACACAAGTAAATAATATCAGCCGGAAAGCGGCTAAGCTCGTCTCCGACTGTAAAAACATGCAATGCGCGAAATTGCGCAAAATATGATAAATGTGCTTTTTTTTACGGAAGCTGTGGCAGGCTTCCATCGGGTTTGTGTGAGGCGCCGGATATGCGCCTCATTCAAGCGGGTGGTGGCAGGCGACGCAGCTTTCGCCCTCGCCGTGAAGCTGCGGCTCATCCGAAGCGCACTGCCGCGTGGCGTAGGGACAGCGGGTGTGGAATCGGCAGCCGTCGGGCGGGTTGACGGCGCTGGGCAGCTCGCCGCTGAGCAGCCGCACCGATTCGCCGCGCCGGTGGGGGTCCGGCTGGGGGACGGCGTCCAGCAAAAAGCGGGTGTAGGGGTGCCTGGGGCGGCGGAAGATGGCCTCCGTGGGGCCGGTCTCGCAGATCCTGCCCAGGAACATGACGCAGACGCGGTCGGAGATGTGGCGCACCACGGACAAATCGTGGCTGATGAACAGATAGCTGAAGCCCCGGGAGGCCTGCAATTCGCGCAGCAGGTTCAGAATCTGGTTCTGTACCGATACGTCCAGGGCGGAAACCGGCTCGTCGCACACGATCAGCGCGGGTTCCGCGGCGATGGCCCGGGCGATGCCGATGCGCTGGCGCTGTCCGCCGGAGAACTGATGGGGATAGCGGTACAGGAACTCCCGCGCAACGCCCACGGCGTCCATCAGCTCCAGCACGCGCTGCGTGGTCGCCTCGCGGGTGGGACAGGCGCGGCAGGTTTTCAGCGGCTCGGCGATCAGCTCCCGCACGGTCATGCGCGGGTTCAGCGAGGCATAGGGGTCCTGGAAGATCAGCTGGAGCTGGCGGCGACGGGGCGCGAAGGCCGCCTCGGAAAGATCGTCGATGCGTTCGCCCCGCAGCAGCACCTCGCCCGCGCTGGGCGCGGTCAGCCGGATCAGCAGCCGCCCCAGCGTGGACTTGCCGCAGCCGGATTCGCCCACAAGACCCAGCGTTTCCCCTGCGAACAGGCGCAGCGAGACATCCGAAACGGCGTGGACGCGCCGGTTTCGGCCCGCGGGGAACGTTTTGCTCAGATGCCTGGCCTCCAACAGCACTTCACTCATGACCACGCCTCCCTTTCCGCCAGATGGCAGCGCGCCTTGTGCCCGGGGGCGATTTCGCGCAATTCGGGCATCTCCTGCGCACAGCGCGCTTCGCACGCGTCGCAGCGCAGCGAAAAGCTGCACCCTTCGGGCAGGCGCAGCAGGTTCGGTACCACGCCGTTGATGGTATCCAGCCTCTCGCCGCCGCGCCGAAGGGAAGACACGGCGTTCAAAAGGCCCCGCGTGTAGGGGTGGGCGGGATGATCGAACAGCTTAATCACGCCGGCTTGCTCCACGATGCGCCCCGCGTACATCACATACACATAGTCGCACAGCTGCGCGATGACGCCCAGGTTGTGGCTGATGAGCAGGATGCTGGTGCCCGCGTCGCACAGATTGCGCATCAGGCGCAATATCTGGGCCTCCACGGTCACGTCCAGCGCGGTGGTGGGCTCGTCGGCGATGAGCAGCTTCGGCCTGCACACCATGGCCATGGCGATCATGACCCTCTGACGCAGCCCGCCGGAGAGCTGGTGGGGATAGCAGCGCGCGCGGCTGGCGGCGTCGGAGATGCCCACCGCCTCGAACATCTCCACCGCGCGCCTGTCCGCCTCCTGCCGGGAGACGTTCGCGTGCAGCCGCACCGCCTCCGCCACCTGGCGGCCCACCTTCATCACCGGGTTGAGGCTGGTCATGGGTTCCTGGAAGATCATGGACATTTCAGAGCCCCGGAGGGCGCGCCGCTGCCGCTCGGGAAGGCGGGCGATGTCCCGGCCGTTGAGCCATATCTCCCCGCCGGTCATACGGGCGGGGGAGCGCATCAGGCCCATGATGGCCCGGGCGGTCATGCTCTTGCCACAGCCGGATTCGCCCACGATGCCCACGATGCTGCCCGCGGGTACATCGATGGACACGTCGTTGACGGCCCTGATCTCGCCTTTTTGGGTGGGTATCCCGGCGCAAAGGCCCACGGCCCGAAGTGTCATAGGCTCCATAAATGACTCCTGTCAGTTGTTCTTCAGATGGGGGTCCAGCACGTCCCGCAGGCCGTCGCCCAGGAAGTTGAAGGCCAGCACGATGAGCATGATGGCCGCGCTGGGCACGAAGCTCAGCCACGGGGCGTTGTACAGGTACTGACGGCCCACGTTCACCATCAGCCCCCAGGAGGCGTTCGGGGGCTGTACGCCCAGGCCGAGAAAGCTGAGACTGCTCTCCGTGAGGATGGCGGCGGGGACGTTCAGCGTGAACAGCACGATGAGCGTCGGCAGACAGTTGGGCAGTATGTGGCGCAGCAGAATTACCGGGCGCTTAACGCCGATGACCCGCGCGGCCTCCACGTATTCGCTCTTTTTGAGGCTCAGTGTCTGGGAGCGTACGATGCGCGCCACGCTGGCCCAGTTCACCAGCGACAGGGTCAAAAACACGTTGATCAGCCCGTCGCCCAGGGTGTACATGATCACCATGGCCAGCAGCATGGAGGGCAGCGCCAGCATGATATCCGCCAGGCGCATGACGAGGGCATCGATCCAGCCCCCGGCAAAGCCCGCCAGCATCCCCAGCGCGGCCCCCAGCGCCATGCTGAGCAGCGTGGGCACCACGCCCACCAGCAGCGATACGCGGGAGCCATAGAGCATCCGCGACAGGATATCGCGCCCACCCTCGTCCGTGCCCAGCAGGTGCCCCGCGCCGGGCGGGGACAGCCGGTGGAGCATGTCCATTTCGCTGGCGCTGTAGGGCGACAGCAGGGGAGCGAACACGGCCCCGAGGATGAACAGCAGGATCACCAGCGCCGAAACCATGGCCAGCCGGTTCTCCCGCGCCATGCGCCGCATCAGATCGCCGAAGCGCTCCGCCTCGCCGATCTGGCTCTCAAGCCGGATATCGTGGGCCTCGACGATCTGCCTCTGACGGTTCAGCCGCATCCGTCACGCCTCCCTTCTGATCCGGGGGTCCAGCACGGCGTACAGGCTGTCCGCCAGCAGGTTGCCCAGCACCACCACCAGCGTGGTAAACAGCGCCGTGCCCTGAAGCAGCGGTATGTCCCGCCCGGAAATGGCCTGCACCGCCAGGCGCCCGATGCCGTTGATGGAAAACACGGTTTCCGTGATCACCGCGCCGGAGAGCAGGCTGGAAAGCTGCATCGCCATCATGGTCATCACCGGCAGCATGGCGTTTCTCAGCGCGTGCAGCACCAGTATGCCCGGCTGGCCGCGCCCCTTGGCCCGGGCGGTATCGATGTAGTCCTGCTGCAATACGTCCAGCAGCGTGGAGCGCACCAGACGGGCCACGCTGCCCGCGGAATTCCAGCCCAGGGCGATGGCGGGCAGAATGTAGCCCTTCCAGCTGTCCACGCCGGAAATCGGCAGCCAGTGCAGGTGGTAGGCGAACACGTATTGCAGCAGCATCGCCACCATGAACACCGGCATGGAGACACCCAGCAGCGAAAAGCCCATGAAAAGATGGTCCAGAAGGCCGTTTTTGCGCACCGCCGCCACGATGCCGCAGGCGATGCCCACCACCCACGCGAACAGCGCCGCCGCCACGGCCAGCGCCAGCGTGTTGCCGAAGGCCGCGGCCATGAGCTGGGAAACCGGCTTGCCCATGGAATAGCTGGTGCCGAAATCCCCGCGCAGCGCGTCAAGCACATAGCGCGCGAACTGGACGTGGATGGGCTGATCCAGCCCCAGCTCCGCCGTCATGCGCTGGATGGTATCGATATCGGCGTGTTCGCCCATCATGGTGGCGACGGGGTTGCCGGGCACTACGCGCAGCATGATGAAGATCATAAGCGCCACACCCAGCAGCACGATCACGGCCTGAATAAACCGCCGCAGAAGGCTCTGTTTCATGTAAGCTCCTTGATTAAGGCACAGAAGCCGCCGACGCTTCCGCTGTTGCGGTCGGCGCTGGCTGTTGACTATGGAAGAAAACGGAAATAGCGCCCCGCGGCGCTCAGCTCGCCGAGGTCCGTCCCGGGCAGCCGCCTGGGCACGCCTGCCCGGGTCGGACCCGGTAAAGGCTTTGTGTTACTTGAGCGTCACATCCGCGGCGTAGAAATCGGAGAAGCCTGCCCAGTGGGGAATGAACTCCGCCACGCGCTCGCCCAGGCAGTACAGGTGCAGCTCTTCAAACAGCGGGAACCACGCGGCGTCCTCGCCGATGATCTTCTGCTCCAGCGCCTGGTATTCCGCCTCGCGCCCGGCGTCGTCCACGATGGCGGAGGCGGCGGCCACCCGCGCCATGGTCGCGGCGTCGGGATAGTTCAGGCTGCGCTGGGCGGTGTTGCGCTCGTTGCCGAAGAAGGTGAACATGATGTTGGCCGGGTCGTTGTAATCCATGCCCCAGCGGGCCAGGAAGGAATCCATCTCGCCGGACATGCGCAGGTTGATCCACGCGGAGTGGTCGTAGCTCTTGATGTTGGCCTTGATGCCCACGGCGTCCAGGAACTGGCTGATGTACTGGTACACCAGCTGGGCGTTGCTGTCCGCGGCGGAATCCATGGAAAGCTCAAAGCTGATCTCGCCCTCGGCGTAGCCGGCCTCCCGCAGCAGTGCCTTCGCGCCTTCGGGGTCATATTCAATGCCCGTCAGCGCGTCGTTGTGGGCCCAGATGCCGGTGGGGATGATGCCGTATTCCCGGATGGCGTTGCCGCTGTAGATGCCGGTGATGATGGCGTCTACATCGATGGCCATGCCCACGGCCCTGCGCACGTTCACGTCGCTCAGATAATCCTTCTTTTCGTTGAAGGTGAGATAGGTCAGCCCCACCTTCGGGGTGCTGACGATGCGATCGCCGTAGACGGGCTTGTAGGCCGATTCCACGATGGCGCTGTCCAGGTTCTGCAAATCGATGATATCCAGCTCTCCGTTCTGGAACATCAGGTTCTGGGTGCCGGCGTCGGGAATGACGCGCACGATCACCTTTTTCACGCTGGGCGCCTCGCCCCAGTACCTGTCGTTGGCCACCAGGGTGTAGTGGTCGTTGGCGACCCATTCGGTGACGATGTAGGGCCCGGTGCCGATGGTGTCGGCGGGCTCGCTGCCGAAATTTTCGACCTGCGCCATGGTCTCGGCGTCCACGATGGACATGGCCGGCGCGGACAGCTCCGCCATGAAGCCGGCGTTTGGCGCGTTCAGGGTGACGCTGAAGTGGGTGTCGTCCTTTACGTTGAAGCCCTCCAGCGCGTCGGCCTCGCCGTTCATCAGCGCTTCGCCGCCCACGACCTCCAGGGGAATGTCGGTGTTTTCGCTGGCCGCGATCAGCAGGCGTTCAAAGCTGTACTGCACGTCCGAGGCGGTCAGGGCGCTGCCGTTGGAAAAGACGACGCCGTCCTTCAGCGTGAAGCTGTAGGTGAGCCCGTCCTCGCTGACGGAGCAATCCTCGCACAGGCTGTTGACCACCTGGGCCGTGCCGTCCACCATGCGCGTCTCAAACAGGCGGTCAAATACGTTCATGGGAATCATGTAGTTGTCCGTGGTCTTCGCCACGTCCATCGTGGAAATGTCGTACAGGATGGCCGCGCGCAGCAGGCCGTCCTCCGCCGCCTCCGCCGAGCAGGGCAGGACCGCGGCGAACAGCAGTGCCGCAAGCATGAAAGCCGCCTGCCTTGCCATGCGGCGGGAGCGATTCGCAAAACGATGTGCCATGATGAAATCCTCCGTTATTCTTTAATTGCGTCCCGGGTACAAGCCTCCAGGATATCAGTTTTATTATATCCCAAAAAGCGAGAGCGGGCAATGCCATTTTTATGGCATCTCCGCCGCTTTTGCGCTCTTTTTTCTCAAAGTGATGGACATAAAGCGGAAATAGTGGTAAAATTATCGTACGCACCCGCGAAGGGAAAAAATGCGGGAATTCCGTTCCCGAAAAGGGGGATCTACGGATGAAGAACAAGGAAAACGAAAAATACGTTAAATGGGGGATCACCGCGTGTGTGGTGGTGATCTTCAGCCTGTTCTGTTACTACCAGATACAGGGTATGCGCAAGGGCGGCGGTATGCTGGGCGCGTTTACAAAGATTTTGACCCCGTTTGTTTACGGTGCGGCCATCGCCTATCTCGTCGCGCCGTTGTGCCGCAAGCTGGAGGGCGTGTTTGTCAGGCGCTTCAAGGGCAAGAAGAAGGAAAGTCTGGCCTCCTCCCTGGCCATCTGCCTGTCTCTGCTGACGGAGATACTGATCGTCGCGGCAGTGATACTGCTCATTATCCCGCAGCTGATCAACAGCATTTCCAGATTGGCCGAGGTGCTGCCCGGACAGATCAGATCGGCCCGTGCCCGGGCGGAGGAGCTGATGGCCAGCCATCCCGAGTGGCTGGAATGGGTGGAAAAGTACTTCGGCAACGTGCAGGAGCGGCTGAACAGCTGGATTTCCAAGGACCTGCCCGCCATGGCCCAGTCCGTGCTGACCAGCGGGGTGCAAAAGGTCGCCGGGGCCTTCGGCGTCATCTATAACCTGCTGCTGGGACAGTTCGTGGCCATCTACCTTCTGGCCCGGCGCAAACAGCTGGCGGCGCAGGCGCGGCTGCTGCTTCGGGGCACCTTCAAGACCAGCTGGGCCGACTGGCTGGAGAATGAAATACATATCGTGGACCGCATGTTCAACGGCTTCTTCATGGGCAAGCTGCTGGACTCGGCCATCATCGGCGGGCTCTGCTTCGTGGGCTGCCTGCTGATGCGCTTTGAATCGCCCATTCTGATCGCGGTCATCGTGGGCGTGACCAACATCATCCCCTTCTTCGGCCCCTTCATCGGCGCCATTCCCTGCGCGCTGCTGCTCCTGTTGGAGGAGCCCATGCACTGCTTGATGTTTGTGATATTCGTCATTGTGCTGCAGCAGCTGGACGGCAACGTCATCGGCCCGCGCATACTGGGCAACTCCACCGGGCTGTCCGGGCTGTGGGTGATGTTCGGCATCCTGCTCTTCGGCGGGCTGTGGGGCGTCGGCGGCATGGTCGTGGGCGTGCCGCTGATGGCGGTGATCTACGATGTCGTGCGCCAGCTGACCATCCGCGGCGTAAAAAAGCACGGCCGGGACGACATGCTGGACGAATACAACGCGAAATACCACGCCGAAGGTAAATAGCCGCGCCATACCGCGCACATTGTCCGAACAGGCGAAGGGGCTGTCTCGAAATGACACGGAGAGGTCATATTGAGACAGCCCCTCAGACCGCTGACAAAGCCCGCAAGCGCAGAAATTTCCGGAAACAGCGCTTGCACGGTTGAAATTTCTGCTTCCTGCGGCAGGACAGCCTGCAAATTCGGTTGCTTACATTCGGGGTAAGCGCCCTCATTTGCAGGCTGTCCTTTCTTGTCTTGCAGGCTTCTCAACGGCCTGTCAGGATATTGACTTTGTCAATATCCTGAGGGGCTGTCTCGAAATGACACGGAGAGGTCATATTGAGACAGCCCCTTGGTTTTACGGCGTTGGTTATCCGGGGTTCCTGTGGGTCAACTTTTCGCGCCGCCTGCGCCTTTGCCGGGACTGCTCGCCGGAGGCCATCACCTTTTCGCCCTTGAGAGCCAGCATCTCGTCGCGCAGCTTCGCGGCCTTTTCGAAGTCCAGGTTGTTTGCGGCCTGGAGCATCAATTCCTCCAGCCGTTCGATGGCCATGCGCTTTTCCTCCTCGTCCAGGCCCTGACCGGAGGCCTCGTCGGGGGCGCGGGTGACCTCCATAAGCTCCCGGATGGCGCTGCGCACCGTCTGGGGCGTGATGTGGTTGTCCTCGTTGTACTTCATCTGGATCTCGCGGCGGCGGTTGGTCTCGGTGATGGCGCTGAGCATGGAATCCGTCATGGCGTCGGCGTACATGATCACGCGCCCGTCCACGTTGCGCGCCGCGCGCCCGATGGTCTGGATCAGGCTGGTCTCGCTGCGAAGAAAGCCCTCCTTGTCCGCGTCCAGGATGCAAACCAGGGAGACCTCCGGCATGTCCAAGCCCTCACGCAGCAGGTTGATGCCCACCAGCACGTCAAATTCTCCGCTGCGCAGCCCATGGATCAGCTTGATGCGCTCCAGGGTTTCGATATCCGAGTGGAGGTATTCCACCCGCACGTCCAGCTCCTTGAGGTACTGGGTCAGGCTCTCGGCCATGCGCTTGGTCAGCGTGGTGACCAGCACGCGCCCGCCCGCGCCGGTGACGGCGTTGATTTCGCCCACCAGGTCGTCCACCTGCCCGGTGGCGGGCCGCACCACGATTTCCGGGTCCACCAGTCCCGTGGGGCGGATGATCTGCTCCACCACCTGCTCAGCCCGCTCCAGCTCATAGGGGCCGGGGGTGGCGGAGACATAGATGGTCTGGCCCGCACGCTGTTCAAATTCGTGGAACTTCAGCGGGCGGTTGTCGTAGGCGGCGGGCAGCCGGAAGCCGTAGTCCACCAGCGTGCGCTTACGGGCGAAGTCGCCGTTGTACATGGCGCGGATCTGGGGTACGGTCACGTGGGCCTCGTCGATGAAGATCAAAAAGTCCTTCGGGAAGTAGTCCAGCAGCGTGAACGGCGCTTCGCCGGGCCGTCGGCCGTCGAAGTAGCGGGAATAGTTTTCTATGCCGCTGCAATAGCCGATCTCCCGCATCATTTCGATGTCGTAGTGGACGCGCTGCTCCAGCCGCTGGGCCTCCAGCAGACGGCCGCTGTCTCTGAAATCCTTCAGCCGCAGGGCCAGGTCCGCCTCGATCTGCTCGATGCAGCGGTCCAGCTTATCCTTGCTGGTGGCATAGTGACTGGCGGGGAAGATGAGGACGTGGTTCATGCAGCGCAGCACTTTGCCCGTCACCATGTCCACCTCAGAGATGCGCTCGATCTCGTCTCCAAAGAATTCCACGCGCACGCCCCGCTTTTCCGAGGCAGCGGGGATGATTTCGATGACCTCGCCCCGCACGCGGAAGGTGCCGCGTTCGGGCTCGAAGTCGTTGCGGGTGAACTGTATGTCGATCAGCCGGCGCAACAGGTCGTCCCTGTCGATCTCCATGCCCTCCCGCAGCGATACGGAAAGCCCCTCGTATTCCTCGGGGTCGCCCAGACCGTAAATACAGCTGACCGAGGCGACGATGACCACGTCCCGCCGCTCCGAAAGCCAGCTGGTGGCGCTGTGGCGCATACGGTCGATCTCGTCGTTGATGGAGGAATCCTTTTCGATGAAGGTGTCCGTGGAGGGAATGTAGGCCTCGGGCTGGTAGTAATCGTAATAGGACACGAAGTAGCCCACGGCGTTCTCCGGGAAGAACTCCCGGAACTCCGCGGCCAGCTGGGCCGCCAGCGTCTTGTTGTGTGCGATGACCAGCGCGGGCCGGTTCGCGTTTTTGATGATGTTGGCCATGGTGAAGGTCTTGCCGGAGCCGGTGACGCCCAGCAGCACCTGGTGCCTCATGCCCTTTTCAAGCCCTTCGGTCAGCTTCTGGATGGCCTGGGGCTGGTCGCCCGTGGGCCGGTAATCGGAATGGAGCTGGAACATGTTCAAACCTCGCCGCGTGTATTCTCCCTTTATTATAACACCTTTGTCCCCCCTTGAAAACAGCCGGGCAAAGGTTTAATATTCCGTTCGACGCCGCGCACCCGCGCCGCCCCCGCGCCATACCATGGACAGTATAAGGAGGAATCGTTCATGGCAGAAATCAAAAAGATGCCCGCGGCGCTGTTCGCCAGGGAGCTGGGAGAGGCGCTTGAACGGCACGACGGATATATCATGGGCGCGACGGGGCAGGACCCGAGGAAATGGCCCGCGGACAGCCACTGGTTTACCCAGTATACGGGCGAGCAGCGCGAAAAGGCGCTGTATTGGCGTCAACACGCCAGCCGCGTCTGGGACTGCAACGGCCTGGCCGAAGGGCTGTACCGGGACTATGCCGGGGTCAACATCAATTCAAAGGCGCGCTACAACTACGCAAGCTGGTGCGATCCCAAGGGAACGGGTATGATCCCCGGGAAATACCGCCTGCCCGGGGCGGCGGTGTTCTGGGGGGACACGGCATCAAATATCACCCATGTGGCCTTTTTGTATGAGCCCGTGGACGCGGACAAGCCGCGGGGGGACTGGTATCTCATCGAGGCCCGGGGCGTGATGACGGGCGTGGTCAAGACGCGCCTGAAGGCGCGCAAGCCGGACTTCTGGGGCTTGATGACGAAGTACTTTGAATATGACGGCATCCGGGCAGAGGACCTGCGCCCGGACGACAGGCTGCTGAAAAACGGCTGTGAGGGCGAGGACGTGAAGCAGCTGCAAACGGCGCTGATCCGGCTGGGCTACGATTGCGGGCGCTGGGGCGCGGATGGCGATTTCGGCGACGCCACGGAGCTGGCGCTCAAGGCCTTCCAGCGGGACAGCGGGCTGGACGCAGACGGCATATGCGGCCCAAAGACCCGGGCGGCGCTGGATAAGGCGCTGGCGAAGCTGGAGGCGGCGGTTTCCAAACCCCGCCTTGTGGAGATTCGCGGCGGCAGCTGCTACGTGCGCGCCGAGCCCGGCACAGCCTCGGCCGTCATCGGCGTCGCCCGGGAGGGGGAACACCTGAAGTACCTGGGCGAAACGGATGGGGCCACCGGCTGGCTCAGGGTGGACTTCGAGGGCCGCGCAGGCTGGGTGTCCGGAAAGTACGGCAGACTGATATAGCCCAAGGCGCTTGTATCCCGGCCCAAAAGCTGGTATAATGGCATGTGGAAATGCTCGGCAGAATCAATCGGACGCGGGAGGGTGGTCGCATGGCGCTCAGGCGAATCGATGTAAACGCGGAATGGCACCCCTCCGGCGGGCCGAAGGGCCTTTTCCTGTTCGGGGACGCGGTGGAGCGCATGGAGGCGCTGCTCGGCGAATACGAGGGCAGGATCAAGCTGATCTACATGGACCCGCCCTTCATGACCGGGGACCGCTTTTTCATGCGCGTGCGCGTGGGAGAGGAGCAGTGGCGCAGGGGCAAGGGCAGCTTTGTGCAGCAGAGCTTTTCGGACCGGCTGGATCGGAACGGGTACCTGGCGCTGATGCGCCGGGTGCTGGAGCTGTCCCGGCGGCTGCTCAGCGATGAGGGCATGATCTTCGTCCACCTGGACTACCGCGCTCATCCCCATGTGCGGCTCTTGATGGATGAGATCTTCGGGGAGGACAACCTGCTCAACGAGATCGTATGGGTGTACCAGAGCGGCGGGCGCAGCCTGTACCACTTCAGCCGCAAGCACGATGTGATCCTGTTCTACCGCAAGACGGAGCGCTACGACTTTAATATCGACGCGGTGAAGGCCCCGCGCACCCAGCCCCGCACCAGCCACATGCGCCGCCATGTGGACCCGGACGGCCGGGTGTACCGCTCCATCCGCTCCGGCGGAAGGGTATATACCTATTACGACGACGATCCCGTCGCCCCCACCGACGTGTGGCAGGACCTGCCCCATTTGCAGCAAAGGGACCCGGAGCGCACGGGCTACGACGCCCAGAAGCCGCTGGCGCTGCTGGACCGCATCGTGCGCTGCGCCTCCCGGGAGGGGGATTGGGTGCTGGACCCCTTCGCCGGCAGCGGCACCACGCTGGAGGCGGCCCGGCGCAACGGCCGCCGCTTCATCGGCATCGACGCCTGCCCGCTGACGCTGAACATCGCACGGCGCAGGCTGGCCGGGGCGGACTACGGCATCCTGCTGGACGGCGCGGCGGCGACGGAGGGCGCGCCGGTCTGCAAGGCCGGCGTGCGATCGGGCGTGGGCTTTTACCATTTGATGCTGGAGAATTTTGAAATTGATATCCCGAATCTGCCCGAGGGTGCGCAGAGCATGGACTGCGTGGATAACTGGTCGGCGGGCTACCTGCGGCCCGAGGGCTACCGGGTGATGGCGGAATTTGCCCGAAACAAGCGCGAAGGCGCGCTGCGCCGGGAGCTGGCCATTCCCGCCTACGCGGGGGAGCTGGCGCTGTGCGTGGCCGACGTGACCGGGCGCAGCTTCTATTTCGCCCTGGAGCCGTGAACGCCCAGAATGGTTATGATTTATTAATATTCAGGCAACATTGATCTCTTATAATACCGCAGGGAGGCGAGAATATGCTCCTCAACGTCGGCGACCTCGTGAAGATGCGCAAGCCGCATCCCTGCGGGAACGACATCTGGAAGATCACCTACGTGGGCGCGGACATCAAAATGCGCTGTGAAAAGTGCGAGCGCATCGTGATGCTGGAGCGCCCCGTGTTTGAAAAGCGCGTAAAGAAGCTGCTGGAGAGCGCGGCGGGGGACAAGGCGTGAAACGCCTGCGTCGGGCGCTGGCCGCGCTGGCCGTGCTGGCCGTCGCCCTGGGGCTGGGCCTCGCGGTGCGCAGGTTCGGCGTCGGCACGGTGCGCGTGGCCGGTGTTTCCATGCGGGAAACGCTCTCGGGCGGAGATGTGGCACTGGTGACGCGCTTTGATTACCTGGATGGGCGAGCGCCGCGGCGGGGCGACGTGGTGGAATGTCGCTTCCCGGGCCGCGGCGATACCTATATCAAGCGCGTGGTAGCCCTGCCCGGGGACGAGGCGCGCTTTGAGGGCGGGCGGCTGATATTGAACGGCGAGGCCGTGAGTGAGTCCTACGTCTCCAGCCCCACCGGCGATTACAGCGTGCGGCTGGGCGAGGACGAGTTCCTCGTGCTGGGGGACAACCGGGCGGAAAGCTACGACAGCCGCATGGCGGATATGGGCCCCGTGGGGCGCGACGCCTTCCTGGGCCGGGTGCGCTGGGTGGTCTGGCCGCTGGACAGGATCGGGCCGGTGCGATAGGCAAAGGACGCCGCCGCGGCGCGCGGCGATTTGAGGATAAGGAGAAAAGGCGCAATGGATCAGAACAACACAAGCCTCATGGACAATCAGGACGTGACCGGGGCCGAAAAGGAGCCGTCTGAGAAGAAGGGCGCGGGCAAGCCCAAAAAATCCATCGGCAGGGAAATATTGGAGTGGATCGTCGCGCTCGTGGCGGCGGTGCTGGTGGTCATGGTCCTCCAGACTTTCCTGTTCAGGATGATCCGCGTGGACGGCCATTCCATGGATACCACCCTTGCGGACGGCGAGCGGCTGTTTGTCAGCGTGGCGGATGTGAAGTTCGGGGATGTGCAGCGCGACAGCGTGGTCATTTGCCACTATCCCAACCGCTATAACAAGTTCCTGGGCCTCATCGACATGCCCACCTACTTCGTCAAGCGCTGCGTGGCGGTGCCGGGCGACACCGTCTACTGTGAAAACGGCGTGACCCACGTGGTCTATGAGCAGGACGGCGAAACCGTGGACGAGGCGCTGGATGAGCGCTACGCGCTGTATTTCATGTACGGCAGCGATCACGATTACGAGCCGCATGTGCTGGGCGAGGACGAATACTTCGTGGTGGGCGACAACCGCTACAACAGCCATGATTCCCGGGACTGGAACGGCCCGGACGTGACCGGGAGCAGCGGCAACGACGGCAGCGCGGACAACAACGTGGGCCCCATCCCCAAAAGCATGATCGTGGGCCGCGTGCGCCACGTCATATGGCCCCTGAACAAGATTCGCGGCGTGGATTGACGGGGGCGGCGCTATGAGAAATAAAAAGTTGATTCGGGTCATGGCCATCGTGCTGGCGGTGCTGCTGGCCGGCGGCGTGGTCTTCAGCGCGCTGTTCAGCGCCCTTTCGGAGGAAGCACTCCCGCGCCGCGATGCGCGCAACAGCTGTGAGCTGACAATGGAATACCTTGAGGATGAACAGGCGCTGCACATCACGCAGCGCCTCACCTATATCAATCCGTCGGAGGACCCGCTGAACGCGGTGGTGTTCTACGCGGCGGGCAACATGTTCCGGCGGGAAGGCGCGCTGATGTATGGCGCGGCGGAGCTGGAGCCGGTGTTTTTCGCGGGCTATGCCCCGGCGGGCATCGAGCTGCGCGGCGTAAAATGCGACGGGGAGATGACGGACTACGGCTTCCAGGGGGAGCAGGAGCTGTACCTGCGCGCAGCCTGCGAGCTGGAGGCGGGCGGGCAGTGCGAATTTGAGTTTGACTATTACCTGCTTCTGATGAACTGCGGGGCGTTCCAGGGCGCGGGGGACACAGACGTGCGGCTCAGCGCGTTTTATTTCGTCCCCGGCGTCTACGACGCGCGCTATAGGGAGTTCATATTGAAAAAGCCGCTGCCCCATACCCGCTGGCTGTACTGCGACGCCGCGGATTTCAGCGTGACGCTGACGCTGCCGGAGGGCTTCGAAGTCGCATCGACGGGCGAAGTGACGCAGAGGACCCCGGGAGACGGTCGCGCGACCTGGCGCATGGCGGCGCGGGATGTCCGGGAGTTTGCCCTCAGCTTCGGCCGCCGGTACCGCACCTTTGAGGGGCAGACTGCCTCCGGGGTGCGGGTACGGGTGCTGACCAACGTGCGTGGCGCGGGGGCGCGGGCGCTGGACGCGGCGGTTTCAGCCGTCGAACAGTGCGAGGACTGGTTCGGTCCCTTTCCCACTTCTGAGTTTGAAATCGCCCAGTCGGATTATCCCCTGGGGGTGCTGAACTTCCCCGGGCTCATCTGGCTGTCCGAGGGGCTTTTTAAGGGAGGACAGGCCGAGACCATGGCGAAGCGCCTGCGCTTCGGCGTTGCCCAGCAGTATTTCGGGCTGTCGGCCTATGTGGAGCCCTCGGCGGACGCCTGGCTGTCCGACGCCGTGAGCGAATATGTTTCCTATCTGCTGTTGGAGGCGGCGGAGGGGGAGGACCGCTTCCTGAAGGCGATCAACCGGGATTGGGTCAGCGCCCTGCAACAGACCGTCCCCGGCGGGCTGACCGTCACCAGCGACGCGGCGCTGTTTGACACGGCCTCCTATGGCGTGGTGGTCCTCAGGCGCGGCGCGGTGGTGCTGCATGAGCTGCGCCGGGCCATGGGGCTTGAAGGGTTGCTTTCGGGGCTCAGAAGATTCCATGAGATGGGCACGGATGGGAGGACGCTTACGGAGATGGACCTCGTCGCGGCCATGGACGCGGCGACGGGCGGCTCCTGGGAGGCGTTTTTGACCGACTGGGTGTTCAACGTGGGGGATTATACGGACCAGTACATCGACTGGTTCGATTGACGCCGGAGCTGTCGGATGCCGGCATAGCGTAAGGGGCTGCCTCAAAATAAAGGCCGCCTCTGTTTTGAGACAGCCCCTTAAATATGTCTTTTGATCGTTGGGTCAGTGCCCGCCGCCGGCGCGCAGGCCGCTCTGCTGCTCCAGCAGGCCGTCGCTGGCCATCATGGTCTCCAGCACGCTGATATCGGCCTCCACATCCAGCGCCTCGGTGCGGAACAGTCGGTCCTGCTGCTGTTCAAAGGCGTGTACCAGCGTGTCCAGCACGGCTTCGATCTTCTTGCGGGAGGCCACGATGTTTTCGCCCTGATAGCTCTGCTTTTCCATCAGACTGTAGGATTTGAGCAGCTTGAGAGTGGTGGGCAGGTAGTAGTTCATGAACTTGCGCACCTCTTCGGCGCGCTCGGGCTTTTCGCGGACCACGCGGAAGATGCTGGCGGTAAGCTCGCCGATGCGGTCGATGCGATCGGAGACGCCTTTGTCCTCAATCTCGTCGTTCAGATGGCGGATTTGGCGCAGCTTGTCCTCAAAGTCCTCGTTCTCCATGCCGGTCTTGCGGGGCTTGGTCGGCTCTCGCTTCGGCTCGGCGGGGGCTTCGGCCTGGGGGCTCGGAGCCTGCTGTGTCTTTTGGGCCTGGACATTCCGGGCATCCTCCACGGTGCGGGCCCGGTTCTCCGGGGAGACGAAAACGTTGATCACGGGATCGACGAAACGGGTCTCCACCGTCGCGCCCTCCATGCCCTCCATATAGAGCATCATGTGGCTGCGGTCGATATAGGCGTTGCCGCGGATCATGCCCTCGTCGATCATCGTCTGCAAATCGTGGACGGCGGCGCTGTTGGATACGCCCAGAGTGGCCGCCAGCTCGCGGATGCTGATGCTGTCGGAGCCCCGGCTGATGATGGCGCTGGCGTAGCGGCGATAGGTCTGGTACCGCTTGCGAACGGTCTCGTTCTTGATGCGCTTGTACAGCAGATAACCGCCCACGGCCTTTGTGATCAGCTCGGGGATGGCAAAGAGTATGATGATCGCCACAAACGAGGGATTGCTCGGCGGATCCTCGGGTATGGTGATGTTTCCGAATTTCCTCTTGGACATTTCAACTACACCTCATGGCATGGATTATACCATGAACGCGCCGTGCGTTCAAGGGCGCAGCGCATAAAAACCTCAGTAAAGCCGCTCAACTGTCAAAGCGGCGCGCTATGTCATGTCGCCGTAGATTTCCCGGTATCGGGAGGGCGTGCAGTTCTTGGCGTCGCGGAACACGCGGTTGAAGGTGGCGACGCTGCCGAAGCCCGCGCGCATGGCGATTTCCTGAATGGGCTGGTGGGAGTGGATCAGCAGCTCCTCCGCCATGCTGACGCGCTTTCGGCGCAGGTATTCCGAAAAGGACATGCCCATCTGCTGCTTGAACACCCGGGAGAAGTAGCACTTCGAAAAGCCTGTGAAGCTGCTGACATCGCTTAAGGATATGTCCCGCATACAGTTCTGGTCGATGTACAGCCGCGCGCTGTCCACGATCTCCGGGTCGATGCGGTGGTTTCTGAAATCGCCCTGGCGCTGTTCCCGGGACATGGCAAACTGCCCCAGCCGCGCGTACATCTGCAAAAGATAGGAATAGCACAGCGAGTTCCACAAAAGCTCCCGCCGCTCATAGCAGCTGACGGTTTGCAAAAGCAGCGCGCGGATGGACTCCAGGGCCTCCGACTGGCCTGTCAGATAGATGGGCTCCTTCAGCATACCGTCCACCAGCTGCATATCCCGCATGTTGAAGATGTTGTCCGGCTCAAACAGCAAAAGGTACCGGGCACTGCCCTCATGCATGGTCAGGCTGTGGGGGTGGTTGGGCGGCACGATCAGCACCTCATTGGACTGTACGCGATAGCTGCCGTCGTCCACGGTGTAGATGACCTCGCCCCGGATGGGCACGATAATCTCCACCGCGGAGTGGTAATGGCTTTCGAAGTGCCACGGAGTCTCGGAATACCACACGCGCAGCGAGGAGTGTTCGATGTAGGTCACATATTCCTGCTTGCCCTTGAGGATTCGGAAGCCGTCGGGAAAGCGGCTGCGGGTCATGATCTCCCCATTCGCACTGTTTTCCATGTTGAACTCCTCCGTGCAAAATGATAACCCATGCTGTGTATATATTATAACGGAAAAGTAACGGCGGTTCAATATTTTCGGCTTCCTTTTTTCTTAAAAATTTTTTTCGGTGTGCGCAATTGTTGCGCTCAGGGTGTAAAAATCAATAAGTGAGCGCTCATTAATTTGAAAGGGCGGATTAAATAAATGATAAGCGTGCGCCTGTGCCGCCATTGACCGTGCGCGCGCCTGAAATATGAAGAAAAAGGCGCGCTGTTGCTTGACATTAGGGCAATGTGCCATTATAATAACTATGTGAGTTGTCTGATTTGTTGTCAATGTGAACAATCAGGCGACATCAAAGAGGAGGAGGAAAATATCATGAGGAAGAACCTGCTTGCGCTGCTGCTGGCCGTTGCCATGCTGTGCGCCATGGCCGTTCCGGCAATGGCCGAAAAGGCCGAGGGCTGGAACAACGTCAACGCCGAGGGCTACGAGTATCCCGATTATTCGGGCAAGACCCTGTCCATCATGTGGTGGGGCTCCGATACCCGCGCCCAGTTGACCGAGGAAATCATTCACATGTGGGAAGAGAAGACCGGCGCGACCGTCGAGTTTGAAAACTATGACGGCGGCGGATACTGGACCGTGTTCCAGTCCAAGATGGCCGCCAACGACCTGCCGGACGTGTTCCAGATGGGCAACAACTGGCTGACCTACTACGACACCATCGAGCCCCTGAACGCCTATATTGACGACGGCACCATCGATACCACCGCCATCAGCGAGGCGATGATCGCTACCACCGTCAACCAGGCCAACGGCGATGTGACCGGCATGTCCAACGGCACCAACGCCCGCTGCTTCGCCTACAACCCGGCCATCTTCGACGAGGCCGGCGTGCCCTATCCCACCGACAATTGGACCTGGGACGACTTCGCCGCCGCGGGCCGCGCCATCACCGAAGCCACCGGCAATCCGGCCATCACCACCCTGGAGTACAACTCCCTGGCGTTCTCGGCCGTGACCCAGTGGAAGGAAGGCTACAACTTCTACGCCATGGACGGCTCCGACTTCGCCTTCGAGGGCGATATCGAGCCTCTGACCTACATCATCGGCCTGCTGAGCGATTTGCAGTCCGAGGGCGTCATCGCCGACTTCGGCGTGCAGAACGAGATTGGCAAGAACATCGAGGCCGACTGGATCGCCTTCGGCGATGCCGCCATGGTCATGCTGTCCTCCAACCAGTTCCAGGCTCTGAGCAACGTGGCCGCCGAAAGCGGCATCGAGCTGGCCCTGGCCACCATCCCGCGCGTGTACGCGGACGGCCAGAGCGGCATGGTGGTGCGCTCCAGCCAGCAGATGAGCATCTATTCCGGCTCTGACAACAAGGAGATGGCCGCCAACTTCATCAACTTCTTCGTCAACAGCATCGAGTGCAACAAGGTCCTTAACTGCGAGCGCGGCGTTTCCATCAACAGCGACGTGCTGGCCGCTCTGAAGGCCGACAGCGAAAAGACCAACGACGTGACCGCCAAGGTCTACACGCTGATTGATCTGGTGGGCTCCTTCCCGGACGCCGCCAATTCCAGCCCCGCTGAGCCCGCCGCCAACGAGGAAATCTCCGACGTGCTGCTCAAGACCTACTTCCAGGGCATGGCCGACGGCAAGTTCGCCGACGCCCAGGAGGCCGCCGAGAAGTTCTGGGCCGAGGCCCAGGAGATTTGGGCGAAGTACGAGAACCAGTAAGACCTGATTCTGGCGAAGCCTGAACCATCGCCGGGCACCCTGAAACGGCGTTTCAGGGTGCCCGTTATCATTCAAAAAGGAGGTCGAAGCCATGCAGGCTGCGAAACAGACGCGCAAGGGCAGCTTCCTGCATAACGACAATGTCGTCGGCTATATCTTTGCCGCGCCGTTTATCATCAGCTTTCTGTGCCTGACGCTGATCCCGATGGCGCTGTCGCTGTATTATTCCTTCTGCAATTACAAAATCGGCGCCGCGCCGGAGTGGATTGGCATACAAAACTTTGCCAACCTGCTCAAGGACGGCACCTTTACCAATTCGCTGCTGGTGACGATCCAGTATGTAGCCATCGGCGTGCCGCTGAAGCTGGTGTTCGCGCTGTTCGTGGCCATGCTGCTCACCCGGCCGACCCGCGTGCAGGGCCTGTACCGTGCGATTTACTATATCCCCTCGTTGATCGGCGGCTCTGTGGCCGTGGCCCTGGTCTGGAAGCAGCTGTTCGGCAGCCGCGGCCCGGTGGTCAGCCTGATCAAGGCCCTGGGCGCCACGGGCTTCAACTTCTTCGGCTCCACCACGTGGGCGTTTCTGCCGCTGGTGCTGTGCAACGCCTGGCAGTTCGGCTCCTCCATGCTGATCTTCGCCTCGGGCCTCAAGCAGATTTCGAAGGAGTACTATGAAGCCGCGGAGATTGACGGCGCCGGCGCGGTGAAGCGCTTTTTCAGCATCACGCTGCCCATCCTGTCCCCAATCATACTGTTTAACCTGATCATGCAGCTGATTTCCGGCTTCATGACCTTTACCCAGGCCCAGATCATCACCGATGGCGGCCCGAATTACGCCACCAACTACATCGCGCTGAACATCTTCAAGGAGGGCTTCTCCTTCCAGCACATGGGCTATGCCTGCGCCCAGAGCTGGGTGATGCTGCTGATCATGGCGGCGGTGACGGGCATCATATTCAAGACCTCGTCCCACTGGACGTTCTATGAGAATTGAGGTGGCGGACATGCAGAAAAAGAGAGCCGTGCAGAACGTGATTTATCACGTGTTCGTCATCGCCTTCGGGCTTCTGATGATCTATCCGGTGCTGTGGATGATCCTGTCGTCCTTCAAAATGAAGAGCGAGATCCTGGGCAACAACGCGCCCTTTTTGCCCAGTACATGGGTGTTTGAAAACTATCCCAACGGCTGGAAGGGCAGCGGCAGTCTGACCTTCGCCACCTACTTCAAAAATTCCATCATCGTCTCCTGCCTGGGCACGCTGGGCACGGTGATCTCCTCGGCCATGGTTGCCTACGCGCTGGCCAGGGTGAAGTTCAGGGGTCGCAAGTTCTGGTTCACGGCCATGATCATGACCATGCTGCTGCCGGGCCAGGTGCTGATGATCCCCCAGTACATCATCTGGAACCGGCTGGGGCTGGTGGGCACGTTCGTGCCGCTGATTCTGCCCAAGTACCTGGGCTGGCCCTTCTTCATCTATATGATGATGCAGTTTATCCGCGGCCTGCCCAAGGAGCTGGACGAGGCGGCCATGATCGATGGCTGCAATAAGTATTCCATCTTCACCAGAATCGTGCTGCCGCTGCTGGGCCCGTCGATCATCACCACCATCGTCATATCCTTCTATTGGATCTGGGACGACTACATGGGCCCGCTGCTCTATCTGTCCAAGCCCGCCCTGTATACCGTGTCTCTGGCCATCAAGGGCTTTGCCGACACCCAGGGCACCAACTTCGGACCCATGTTCGCCATGTCCTCGCTGTCGCTGATTCCGGTGTTTTTGCTGTTTTTGTTCTTTAACCGCTATCTGATGGACGGCGTCACCGCCGGCGCGGTGAAGGGATAATCGGAGTGTGAAGAGTGGAGAGTGGAGTTATAGAGTGATCCGCTGAGGGATTTGTCATGATTTAGCCGATGGCTCCGACGAGGTTCGGAGCCGTCTTTTTGTCCGCCAGCACCAGCGCCCAGTCCTCCAGCGCCTCGGGCGTATCGGCGGGCGGGACGAACACGCCGTCCGCGGGCAGCATCATAGGGCTCAGTCCGCCCAGCTTCGGCGAGTACCAGAAGGCCGCGCTCTCAAAGGGCAGCGTCTCCAATCGCACGCCGAAGGGCGCGCCGCCGTAGCAGTACACCACCAGCGCCCTGGGGGTGATGAACGCCAGGTTGCGCGCGTCCTCCGTGCCGCTGTCGTCCGTCAGGCATCCCTGGGCGTTTTCACCCTCCTGCCAATCCACGGCCTCCATCAGCCGGCGCAGGTGGCGCATCTGGAAGCTGCCCGGGGCGTGCAGCGCCACGTCCCAGCGCTGGCGCACGCCGAAGGAGCCCTCCTCGTCGCCGCGCCAGAACTGCATGATGGCGTTGTGGCCGTAGGTGAAGCCCGCGCCGCCCGCCAGCAGGCACCACCAGGCGTAGCGCCGCACCTGGCGGTCGGTCCAGTAGGGCTTTGAGGCGTCGTGCAGGCCGTGGGGGATGTCCTCGTAGGAGGGCTCGCCGTCCAGCGTGGGCTTGTCATCCCGGGCCAGGTCCCGGAACACATACAGGTAGTTTTCCTCGGCCATCCATTCCTCGTCGCTGACCTCGTTGTCGTCCCACGCGCCCAGGCGCCGCTGCGTGCGGTCCCTGTGGCCGGACTGGAACATGTGGAAATCCAGCCAGTCCGCGCCCGCGAACCACTGGCTGGAGGAGCAGCGCCCGAAGGGATGGAAGCCGATCAGCTGATTCGGCGCGCCGCGGCGCAGCGCCCGGGCGAGGGCCTCGAAGGACTCAGGGGCGTCGCTGCCCCGCACGTCGCCGCCCAGCAGCCACAGCACGTTTTCGAACCGCCCGAAGCGCCTGGCGAGGAACGCACCGTACAGCGGGGCGTTTTCGGCGTTGAGGCGGCCGGTCTTGGCAAAGGAGCCCCAGCAGGGCAGCAGCGCCATCACCAGCCCCAGCCGTGCGGCCAGCGCCACCGTGCGCTCTACCCGCGCCCAATAGGGGGAGTCCTCCGCCGGGGTGGCGAGGTCGTTTCCGATGAAGGCGGGGGAGCCGTCCCAGGCGGCGTAGTTTTCAAAGTGGGACAGCGTGGCCTGTATGACGGTATAGCCCTTCGCGGCGCGGTTGGTCAGATAGGTTTCGATTTCCGCGTCGCTCAGCTTTGAAAACAGCAGCCAGGCCGTGTCGCCCAGCCAGAAAAAGGGGGAGCCGTCCTTCAAAAATCCGCGGCCCCGGCGGTTGATGCTCAGCATATTCGCGCCTCCTTTTGGGAAATGGTTCATTCGATTTCAAGGGTTTTTATGAGACTTCCGTCCTCGTCCGTCACGGCGCGCACGCCGCAGGGCCCGGCATAGACCTCGCGCCCGTCGGCCCGGGCCTCGGCGCGCTGGCCGTCGGAGCTGATTTGGTAGACGTGGCCGTTCCATTCGGCTTTGTATACATATTCAAGCCCGCCGCACAGGCTGAACCACGCTCTGCCCATGTGCAGCCCCGCGCCCCAGAGCCTTTCGATATAGCCCAGCGCAGAGAGCATCGTGGGCCCGTAGGCATCCTGGAAGGGCTCCGTGGAGCCGGGGGACAGCACCTGGTGGGAATTGAGCCCCACCCGGGAGGGCGCGCCGGTGAAGGGATCGAATTGCTGGGTAAACACGCAGCCGCCGTCGATCAGGGCCCGCAAAAACCGCCGTCCCAGCCGCGTGACCAGCTTTTCGCAGCCGTAATTTTCCAGCGCCTGCATGGCCCGCTGGAAGGTCAGCCCTTCACACTGGCCGCTCCAGTTGTTTTCCGGCGCGTTACGGAAGGCGGGGTCGGATACGCTGACGCTGGGAAGGGGCAGCCTGGTCCAAAACTGACTCGGGTTCAGAAGATGCTCCGCCACGAACCTGTCCGCCATGTCCCGGGACACGCTGCCCCAGTACATGCAGCGCAGGGTGTTGTGGCACAGCACGTCCACCGTCCGTCCGCGCCTGTCGCGGTCGTACAGCGCGCCCCGGGTCTCATCCCAAAGCCCGCGTCGCAGCGCGGCTGCCACTTCATCAGCCCCGGCGCGCCAGCGGGCGGCGTCGTCCTCTGCGCCGCGCAGACGGCTGATCCGCGCCAGCGCGTCCCGGCAGGCATAGGAATAGGAGGTCACGTCCATGGAGGCCATGGGCACCACTTCATAGCCCTCCGGCGGCGAATCCTCGGTCCACCAGCAGGGCGCGTCGCCGTAGCGCACGGCGTTGTCTTCGCCGGTGTCATACACGCAGAACGCGGACAGCAGCCCGTCGCCGCTGACGGCGCGGGTGCGCCACAGGAAGGCGTCAAAGCGCGCCAGACAGTCGGCCAGCGCGTCCAGCCATTCGCCGTCGCGCCCCGTGAGGTAATACAGGTTCAGCGCCGGGTCCGGGAAGCAAAAGCCCTGGAACTTGTTGAACTGGGGCTCCACCGCGCCGCCGACGCACTGTATGGAGCCGGGGATGCGCCCGTCCGCGCGCTGGTGGCGCATGAAGAGCAGGCTGTTGTTCCGGGCGGCTTCGATATCCCGCAGCGCGTACATCTCACCGCCCATGGGCTGGGTCTCCAGCCAGATTTTTTCATAGCCGCCGCCCTCCACCAGCACCCGGTCCCCGGCGAAGTCCTTCAGGTTCAGGCGGCACTTGCGCTCCGCCTCGTCGAACAGCCGCTGCAGGGGCGCGTCGGCGCAGGCGAAGGAAACAGAGGTCTCAATTTGCATGTGAACTCCTTTCGCGGCAGGCGATCACTTCAGACGAAGCGCGCCGCCGGCCTCGACGACCTCGAAAAAGCGCGGGCGCTCCATGAGATGCTCGTTGGGACTGTGCAGGGCCAGCCGCAGCTTCCCGTCCAGGCCCCGGAACACCATGCCGTGGCCGCCGTCGCGCATGAACAGCGGCTCCAGCTGCCGCCAGGGCCCTTCGATGCCGCCGCTTTCGGATACGGCCTGGGCTTCGGCGTAGCCCGCGTTTGAAAAGCTGGCCCATAGGCAGATCAGAGCGCCGTCCGTCATGCGCCACAGAAACGGCCCGTCGGTCACATAGCCCTCCGTCCCCGAGGAATGGCGCATACGCCGCCTCCACGGGACGTCTGAGCCGCGAAACAGCACCCGGGGCTTCCCTGCGGCGGCGCGCAGGTCACCGGTCAGCGGCAGCGCGCACACGGTGCCGTCCCCGGCCTGCACCCATTCGTGGCAAAACACCATCCAGTTTAGGCCCTGCCCGTCCACGTAAAGCGTACCGTCCAGACACTCCCATTCCGGCGGTGTCACGGGCCCGTCCGACCAGGGCGCGAAGGGCCCCAGCGGGCTTTCGGCGCGCAGTATGGCCGTGCCCCTGCGCCGCGCCTCGCTCTTGAAGGAGGCGAACATGTAAAACGCGCCGCCGAGGGCGTGGACCTCCGGGGCCCAGTAATTGCGGTCCGCCCAAAAGTCGCCGTCGTTGTGGAAGCACTCGAACGGACCGTCCCATTGGACCAGATCGCCGCTGACATAGGCGTCAAAGCCGTCCGCGGGGCCCCAGCAGGTCGCGCCCCGGGTGCCGTACAGGTAATATCGTCCCTCGTGGACCAGCACGAACGGGTCGCGCAGGTTGATTTCATCCAGTCTCATGCCTTGCTTCTCCTGTTCAGACTTTCAGTGGGGGAAGCCCCCGAATCTGATTATAACACAGGTTTTGCGTTCGAACAATATGTTTATGTCCCCGTTCCCGCCTTGCCAATCCCGCCGGGAGATGATATAATCTGTATGGTTTACAACGTACCTGGCAGGGGGAATGTGTATGCGCGGAATCGCCTATGGCGTGGGCGTCGGGCCCGGGGACCCGGAGCTGATGACCCTGAAGGCCGTGCGGCTGATCCGGGAAAACGACGTGATCGCCGTGCCGGGCCGCGAGGCGGAGCGCTCCGTCGCCTATCGCATCGCGCTGGCAGCGGCGCCGGAGCTGGCGCAGAAGCGGCTTCTCTGCCTGGAAATGCCGATGGTCAGGGACCGGGCGCGCATCTGGGCCGGGCACCGCGCGGCGGCGCAGCGGATCGAGGCTGTGCTGGATTCGGGGGAAAATGTCGTGTATCTGACGCTGGGCGATCCCACCGTCTATTGCACCTTTTCCTATCTCCAGCGCATCCTGGAGGCCGACGGCTACGGCGTGGAGCTGGTCAGCGGCATCCCGTCCTTCTGCGCGGCGGCGGCGCGGCTGGGCGTGCCGCTGGTGGAGTGGGACGAGGCGCTGAGCGTCCATCCCGCCGTCCACGAGGATGAGAGCGCCCTTGACACGCCGGGGACCCATGTGCTGATGAAATCCGCCAGCCGGATCGCAGAGGTCCGTCAGCGCCTGCTTCAATCCGGCAAGCGCGTGTGGATGGTGGAAAACTGCGGCATGGATAATGAGCGCGTGTTCCGCGGCGCGCAGGCAATCCCGGAGGACGCGGGCTACTTTTCCCTGATCATCGCCAAGGACGCGGACGCATAAGGGGCGGCGAAGCAACCCGCCGCCGGGAAGCATGAAAACGGATACGGGCAAAGGAGGATGGACTGCCCATGGCACAGCTGGTAACGGAGGTCCGCCGGGAGCTGACGGACCACATCATCCCATTCTGGAAGGGACTGCGGGACGATGCGCGCGGCGGCTATATCGGACAGGTGGATTTCGATTTGACGCGCCGCCCGGAGGCGGATAAAGGCTGTATACTCAACAGCCGAATACTCTGGTTTTTTTCGGAGTGTTATATGGAACTGAAGGACGCCTCCCTGCTGGACGAGGCGCGCCACGCCTATGAGATGCTTGTGCGCATGACCGACGATGTCAACGGCGGCGTATACTGGTCGCTGCGCGCCGACGGCAGCGTGGCCGACGCCACCAAGCACACCTACAACCAGGGCTTTGCCATCTACGCGCTGTCCGCCTACTACCGCGCCTCGGGGGACGGGGCGGCGCTGACGCGCGCGCGGGCGCTGTTCGACGCGGTGGAAGCCCACTGCCGCGACGAGGGCGGCTATCTGGAGGCGTTCACCGCCGACTGGCGGCCCGAGAGCAATGAAAAGCTGAGCGAAAACGGCGTGATGGCCTCGCGGACGATGAACACGCTTTTGCACATCCTGGAGGGCTACACCGGCCTGTACGAAGCCGCCGGGGACGAGGCGGTGCGCCAGAGGCTGTACGATATATTCGACATTCTGGAAAAGCACATCTGGAACCCGGAAAAGCGCCGTCAGGAGGTCTTCTTCGACATGGAATACAACAGCCTGATCGATCTGTACAGCTATGGCCACGACGTGGAAACCAGCTGGCTGGCCGACCACGCGCTGGATGTGCTGGGGGACGCGGCGCTGACCGCGCGGATCAGGCCCATGCTGCTGGCCATGGCGGAGCATACCCTCCGGGAGGCGTTGACGGATTCCGGCTTCCTCAACGAATGTGAATGTGGCCGGGTGAACGACATGCGCATCTGGTGGGTGCAGGCGGAGGCGCTGCTGGGCTTTTTGAACGCCTGGCAGCGAACCGGCGATACGCGCTTCCGGGATGGGATGCTGTCCCAGTGGCGCTATATCCGCGATGTGCTGCGGGACCCCCGGGAGGACTCGGAATGGTACTGGTATGTGGCTGCCGACGGCACGCCGGGCGAAAAGCCCATCGTGGAGCCCTGGAAATGCCCCTATCACAACGGGCGCATGGCGCTGGAGGTCATGCGGCGCAGGCCCCTGGCCGAGGTTTGACACACACGAAGGACAAGGGAGGTTTGGCCCGTGGCGGAAATTCTGCGAGAGGGTAATATCTTTCACCTGAGAAACGATTCGATCAGCTATGTGCTGTGCGGGATGCCGGGGGGCGTCGTCGCCCAGCTGTACTTCGGTGCGCGGCTTGAGCGCGTCAACGCCGCCAACCTGCTGCGCCACGCGGGCGTGCCCGCGGACGGCAGCTTCGATGTCCAGGAGAGTATGCTGGACCGTCTGCCCCAGGAGTATCCCGCCTTCGGACTGGGCGATATGCGCCAGGGCGCGGTGGCGGTCGTCGCCCCGGACGGAAGCTGGGCTGTGGACCTGCGGCTCACCGGCGCGGAGCTGCCGGGCGAAAAGCCGGCGCTGGCGGGCCTGCCCGCCACCCGGGGCGAGGGCAGCGCGGCGCTGCGGCTGCGGCTGCGGGACGCGCACACGGGCCTGGAGGCCGAATTGGATTACGCGATCTATGACGACTGCCCCGCCGTGGCCCGCAGTGCGCGGCTCATCAACGGCGGCGACGCGCCTCTGACCGTGGAGCGCGCCTACAGCCTGTGCCTGGATCTGCCGGACAGCGATTGGGAGCTGGTCACCCTGGCCGGGGCCTGGGCCCGGGAGCGGGATATCTGCCGACGGCCCCTTGTGCGGGGCTTCCAGGGCGTATCCACCCGCCACGGCGCCAGCAGCCACCAGACCTCGCCCTTTATGGCGCTGGTCAGGAGGAACACCACTGAGTTTTCGGGAGAGGCCGTCGGCGCGGCGCTCGTCTACAGCGGCAATTTCGTCGCCGCCGCCGAGGTGGGACAGTTTGACACGACCCGGCTTCTGCTGGGCGTCAATGACGACGGCTTCAGCTGGCTGCTGGAGAGCGGCGAGGCGTTCCAGACCCCGGAGGCCGTGCTGGTGTATTCCGGGGAGGGCCTGGGCGGCATGAGCCGGGGCTTCCACAGGCTGTGGGAGAGGCACCTGCTGCCCGCGCGCTGGGTGGGGCGGCCCCGTCCGGTGCTGCTCAACAGCTGGGAGGCCGCCTATTTCGACTTTGACGCGGACAAGCTGGCGGCCATCGCCGGGGCCGCCGCGGAGGCAGGCGCGGCGCTGTTCGTCATGGACGACGGCTGGTTCGGCCGGCGGAACGACGATAGCACCTCCCTGGGCGACTGGCAGTGCAACACGGGCAAACTGCCCGGCGGCCTGTCCGCCCTGGGGGAGCGCGTCCGGGCCATGGGGCTGCAATTCGGCATCTGGATGGAGCCGGAGATGATCTCCCCGGACAGCGATCTGTACCGGGCGCACCCCGATTGGTGCCTGCACATTCCGGGCCGCGAGGGCATCACTGCCCGGCACCAGTTTGTGCTGGACGTGGGCCGCGGGGACGTGCAGGAATTCATGTATGAGGCCGTGTCCCGCACGCTGCGGGAAAGCGGCGCGGCCTATCTGAAGTGGGACATGAACCGCAACTTTACCAATATCGGCTCCGCGGCGCTGCCCGCGAGCCGGCAGAAGGAGACGGCCCACCGCTATATCCTGGGGCTGTACGCGGTGCTGGACAGGCTGACGAGGGACTTCCCGGATGTGCTGATCGAGGGCTGCGCCGGGGGCGGCGGACGCTTCGACGCGGGGATGCTGGCCTATGTGCCCCAGTTCTGGTGTTCCGACGATACCGACGCGCTGTGCCGACTGCGCATCCAGTACGGCACCACCCTCGTGTTCCCGCCCTCCACCATGGGCTGCCACGTCAGCGCCGTGCCGAACCACCAGACCGGGCGCACGGTGCCCCTGGAGACCCGTTTCGCCGTGGCCCTGGGCGGCAGCTTCGGATATGAGCTGGACCCCCGGGCGCTCACGGAGGCGGAGCGGGCCGAGCTGCGCAGGCAGGTGGCCTTTGCCGACAGCACGCAGTCGCTTCGACTCTACGGCGCGTTTTACAGGCTGCTTTCGCCCTTTGAGGGAGACGACACGGCCTGGATGAGCGTCAGCGCCGATCTCTCCGAGGCCATCTTCACCTTTGTGCGCGCCCAGGCCCGACCCAACGCCATGCCGCCGCTGGTGCGGCTGCGGGGGCTGGACCCCGCGAGGCGCTATGAGGTTTGCCAGACGGGCGAGGTCTACGGCGGGGACGAGCTGATGCGCGTCGGCCTGTGCTGCCCGCTGGCGCCCCAGGGCACGGGGGACGGCTGTTCGGTACTGTATACGTTGAAGGCGGTGAATGAGGCATGATGAACAGATATGATCCCAAGGGCCCGGCGTTTTTGCGGCTGGGCCGGTTTGATGCGAAGGAAGCGGGTTGCCGGTTGTGGTGGTCCGGCTCCGGCATAGCCACAAGGCTGGACTGCACGCGGCTTGAAATCGAAGCCGACGTGCCCGACGGCGAATTTACGCCCTGGCTGGCCGTGACGGTGGACGGCGCGCCGGTGGCGCGGTTCGCGCTGCGCCCTGGGCTGCACCGATATGACCTGCTGGGCCGCATGGAGCGGGGCTTTGCCCATGAAATCGCCGTCGTGCGGGACAGCCAGCCCACCGACAACGATGCGGGTCCTCTGACGCTGACCAACGTGTACACCGACGGCAAGCCCGAGCTGCCCGAGCCGAAAAAGCGACTGATCGAGTTTTTGGGGGACAGCCTGACCGTGGGCGAGGGCACCGTGGGGCCGACCCATGCCCAGGAGTGGCGCATGGTTTGGATCTCCAACCAGTTCGCGTTCCCCACCCTGGCAGCCCGGCGCCTGGACGCCGAAAAACGCGTCGTCGCCCTGGGCGGCTGGGGCGCCCATCGTTCCTTTGACGGCGATGCGACCCACACCATCGGCGGCATTTATGACGCGCTGTGCGCCGTCGTGCGCGGCGGCGAATCCGCCTATGACTTCGCGCTCCAGCGGCCCGCCGACGCCGTGGTGATCAATCTGGGCACCAACGATGCCTCGGCGCTGAACAAAATGGACGATGAAGAGCGCAGAGCGGAGCTTGCGGCGTTTGAGGAGAGCGCCGTGGCGCTGCTTGAAAAGGTGCGCCTGCGCAACCCCGGTGCGGCGATCCTCTGGGCCTACGGGCTGTGCGGCGACGCGATGGCCGAGCCGATCCGGCGCGCCGTGGCGCGGCGCAACGCCAAGGGCGACGAAAGGACGCGCTACCTGGCGCTGGATGACTGCGCCGGGGACCTGGGCAGCCGGAGCCATCCCGGCCGCGCCTCCCACCGGCGCGCGGCGGAGCAGATCGCCGCGGCCCTGGAAAGGATGCTTTGACGAAGGGAGCATGGATATGACCTATCAGGAACTCAACGCGCGCTATGAGGCGCTGATCGCCCGGAAGAACCGCGTGGACACCGACCGCTACAACGGCATCTATGAGCGCTGGGTGGACCCGGTGCTGACGCGGGACCACATACCGCCCTTCTGGATGTACGATCCGAACCCCGAAACCAACCCCCACATGATGCAGCGGCTGGGCGTCAACGCCGTGATGAACAGCGGGGCCATCCTGCTGGACGGGAAATTCACACTTGTGGCCCGGGTGGAGGGCATGGATCGCAAGAGCTTCTTCGCCGTGGCCCAGTCCGACAACGGCGTGGATGGCTTCCGCTTCTGGGATGAGCCGGTGCAGCTGCCGGACACCTGCCCGGAGGAGACCAACGTGTACGACATGCGCCTGACGCGCCATGAGGACGGCTGGATCTACGGCGTGTTCTGCTCCGAGAGCAAGGACAACAGCGTCGGCGACCTCTCCGCGGCGGTGGCCGCGGCGGGCATCGTGCGCACGAAGGACTTAAAGACCTGGGAGCGCCTGCCCAACCTGGTCACGCTGAATTCTCCCCAGCAGCGCAATGTGTGCCTGCACCCGGAGCTTGTGAACGGCAAGTACGCCTTCTATACCCGGCCCATGGACGATTTTATCGAAACCGGCAGCGGCGGCGGCATCGGCTTCGGCCTGTGCGACGACATCACCCGCGCCGTGATCGACGAGGAGAAGATGACCTCCGTGCGCCGCTACCACACCATCACCGAGGCCAAGAACGGCGCGGGCGCGACGCCCATCAAAACCGACCGCGGCTGGATTCACATCGCCCACGGCGTGCGCAACACGGCGGCGGGGCTCAGATATGTGATCTACGCCTTCGCCACGGCCCTGGAGGACCCCTCCAGGGTGATCGCGGAGCCCGGCGGCTATCTGATTGCGCCCTACGGCGCGGAGCGGGTGGGGGACGTGAGCAACGTGACCTTCACCAACGGGGCCATCGCCGCGCCGGATGGACGGGTATTCATCTATTATGCCTCTGCGGACACCCGGATGCACGTGGCCACCACGGATATCGAACGGCTGACGGACTATGTGTTCAACACCCCCGCGGATCCGTTGCGCAGCCCGGACTGCGTGAAGCAGCGCACGGCCTTCATTCGCAGGAACCTGGCATACCTGAAAAAGTAAACCCACAGACAAGGAGATTGCTATGAGCATTGAGACCACTTATCGCCGCTGGCTTGAGCGGGCGGACGAATCCCTTCAGCCCCAGCTTCGGGCGATGGAAAGCGACCCCGCCGCCATTGAGGACGCCTTTTACCGCGACCTGGCCTTCGGGACCGGCGGGCTGCGCGGCGTGATAGGTGCGGGCACCAACCGCATGAACCTGCACACCGTGGCCCGAGCCTCCCAGGGCCTGGCGGACTATGTGAACGCCCACTTCCCGGAGGGAAAGCGCCGCATTGCGGTGAGCTATGATTCCCGAATCCTCTCGGACGTGTTCGCAAGGACCGCCTCCGGCGTGTTCGCCGCCAACGGCATTTCCGTGTCCGTTTACCCGCAGCTGATGCCCACGCCCTGCCTGTCCTATGCCGTGCGGGCGCTGGATTGTGCCGCGGGCATCATGGTCACGGCCTCCCACAACCCCTCCAAGTACAACGGCTACAAGGTGTACGGGCCGGACGGCTGCCAGATCACCACCCAAGCCGCCGCGGATATCCTTGCCGCCATCGACAGCCTGGACATGTTCGACGGCATCCGCAGCATGGATTTCGAGGCGGGCATGGCCCGGGGCCTCATCCGCTGGATCGACGAACAGGTGTATACCGACTTTGTAAGCGAGGTCAAGGCCCAGTCGCTGCTGGGCGGCGAGGACGTGGACAAGGGCGTGGCCATCGTCTATTCCCCGCTGAACGGCACGGGCCTCAAGCCTGTGCTGCGCACGCTTACCGAAAGCGGCTATACCAACGTGACCGTGGTGAAGGAGCAGGAGCAGCCGGACGGACGCTTCCCGACCTGCCCCTATCCGAACCCGGAGATTCGCGAGGCCATGCAGCTGGGGCTGGAATACGCCCAGCGGCTGAACGCGGAGCTGCTGCTGGCCACCGACCCGGACTGCGACCGCTGCGGCATCGCCGTGCGGGACGGCGAGGACTACCGGCTGCTCACCGGCAATGAGACGGGGATGCTGCTTTTGGATTATGTGTGCCAGCGCCGCCTAGCGCTGGGGCGAATGCCCGAGGCACCGGTGCTGGTCAAGACCATCGTGACCACGGACATGGCCCAGCGCATCGCCGAAAAGTACGGCGTGGAGACGGTGAACGTGCTGACCGGCTTCAAATACATCGGCGAAACCATCGCGCGCCTGGAGGCCGAGGGCCGGGCGGACCGCTATATCTTCGGCTTTGAGGAGAGCTACGGCTATCTCAGCGGCACCTATGTGCGGGACAAGGACGCCGTGGACGCGGCCTTCCTGATCTGCGAGATGTTCGCCTGGTACAAGTCCAGGGGCATCGGCCTGATGCAGCGGCTGGAGCAGCTCTACCGGGAATACGGCTACTGCCTGAACACGCTGCACAGCTTCGAATTTGAAGGCTCCGCGGGCTTTGAGCGTATGCAGGCCATCATGCGCGCCTTCCGCGGGCCCATCGAAAGCCTCGGCGGCGCGCGCGTGGAAAGGCTGCTGGACTACGCCCCCGGCCTGGACGGGCTGCCCAAGTCGGATGTGCTGAAGTTCATCATGCCCGACGCCTCCGTCGTGGTGCGCCCCTCGGGCACAGAGCCAAAGCTGAAGGTCTACGCCTCCATCGTGGCTCCGGACCGCGAAAGCGCCGCCGGGCGGGAGGCCGCGCTGATGGCGGACGTGAAGCGTGTCATGGACCAGGCATAAGCGCAGGGGAGGCTGTCACATTTGAGCTATCTCTACGAGACCCACATGCACACCTGCCAGGGCAGCGCCTGCGGCGTGTCCACCGGCGCGGAGCAGGCCCGCTTCTACAAGGAGCAGGGCTATACCGGCATATTCGTCACCGACCACTTCACCGGCGGCAACACCGCTGTGCCCAGGGACCTGCCCTGGCGAGAGCGGGTGGAATGGTTCTGCTCCGGCTATGAGGACGCGCTCATCGAGGGTCAGAAGATCGGCCTGGACGTTTTCTTCGGCTGGGAGCAGAACTACGAGGGCGACGAATACCTGATCTATGGCCCGGACAAGGCGTGGCTGCTGGCCCACCCGGATGTGGAACACTATTCCCGCGCGCGGCAGCTGGAGGAGGTCCACAGGGCCGGCGGCGCGGTGATCCAGGCCCATCCCTTCCGCCACAGGGATTACATCAAGTACATCCTGCTGGGGCTGAAGTACTGCGACGGCATCGAGGTGGCCAACACCGGCAACACCGCCGACTGCGACGCCTATGCCCTCAGGTACGCCCGCGCTTATGACCTGCTGACCACCGCCGGGTCGGACAACCACAACAACGCGAAGGCGAACCCGGCCATGCTGATGGGGGTCGAAACACAAGAGCGCCTGGGCGGGCCGCTGGATTTCGCGCGGCTGATTCGCGCCCGGGGCGCGATCCGGCCCGTCGTGCCCGAGGGCCGCTTCGACGTGGACCCCGCCGAGGCGCCGTCGCTGGCGAGCTATTGGATCGACGAGGACGACCGCGGCCTGCACCGCGTGCCCACGCGCCGGGATTTCCTGCGCGAATGACCGCCGCCCCGCGGAAAAACGGGGCGACGGGGCGCGCGCCGTCACCTGAATCAACGTCCGGCCGCGGGCGCGCGTCCGGCATCGAAACTGAACAAACAGCCTGGAGGCGATTCATATGAATACCATCATCACCATCAGCCGGGAGTACGGCGCGGGCGGCACCAGCATCGGGCGCCGCGTGGCCAGCGAGCTGGGCATCGAGATCTACGACCGGGATATCATCCGGGACACCGTCCTCAAGACCGGCCTGGACGCCGGCGTCATCGAGCATGAGGAGGAGGAGATTTCCCGGGGCGACGCGTTTTTGCGCATGATCACCCCCGCCGCCTATTTCGACCGCCGCGAGGCCATCCGGGAAATCGAACACGACGTGATTCTGGGCTTTGCCCGCAAGGGCCCCTGCGTGCTGCTGGGCCGCTGCGCAGACATCATCCTGGAGGAAGCGGACGTGGACTGCTTCAAGGTGTTTCTCTATGCCGACGTGCTGCACCGCGCCAAGCGCGTGGGGGAGATCATCGGCAGCACAAACCCCTCCGAGATCCAGAAGGCCATGAAGCGCACCGACCAGGCCCGCCGCAGCTATTATCAGCAGTTTACCGGCAGGCACTGGAGCGATTGCGCCAATTACAACCTGATGCTGGATACCGGCATACTGGGCTATGATACCTCCGCAAAGCTGATTTGCGAGGCGGTCAGAAACCTGTGACCGACGGGAAGGGGGAGGCGCGGCGGTGAAGCTTGTGATTGTGCGCCACGCGGAACCGGATTATTCCGCGGATTCGCTGACGGAAAAGGGGTTCCGGGAGGCCGGGCTGCTGGCGGACCGGCTGTGCGCCATGCCGGTGGACGATTTTTTCGCCTCTCCCCTGGGCCGCGCCCGGGCCACTGCCGCGGCCACGCTGAACAGGCTGGGACGCCAGGCGCGGACGCTGGACTGGCTGGAGGAATTCCGGGGCAGGGTCATAGACCCCAAGACCGGCAAAAGCGGCTGCGCCTGGGATTTCATGCCCCAATACTGGACGCGCTGCCCGGAATTCTGGGACATGGAGCGCTGGCGCGAAAACGCGCTGGTGGCCACCGGTGATTCCGGGCGTATTTACGATGAGACCGCGGCGGGCCTGGACGCTCTGCTGGCGGAGTACGGCTACCGACGTGAGGGCTGCGTCTATCGCACGGAGGCCAATTCCGACGCCACCGTCGTGCTGTTCTGCCATTTCGGCGTCGCCATGGCGATGCTGTCCCACCTGCTGCGCATCCCGCTCTATCTGCTGCTTCACGGCTTCATCCTGGCCCCGTCCTCCGTCACCACCCTCGTCACCGAGGAGCGGCTAAAGGGCGAGGTCTGGTTCCGCTGCGTCGAGATGGGAGACACCTCCCATCTCCGCGCCGGCGGCGAGCCTGTCTCCCACTTTGGCAGGTTCCGGGAGCATTTCGGCGTGGACGACGGCCTGGGGGCGAAGGCGTGACCCCGGCCCGAGGTGAATATGGCACAAGCCCACATCATACGCAGAAGCGGAAGAATACAAAAGCTCAAGGCGATGCTGGCCGAATACAGGATCGTCTATATCTCCTGCTTCTTTTACAGCGGCAAGACGGTGCTGCTGAACCAGCTGGCGGACAGCCTCAGACGCCCGGTGCTGCGCTTTGACGCCGAGCGGGACGCCTGGGCGGCCTTTGCGCGCGCAGTGGGCGATACGCCCGGCTGCGCGCTTTTGATCGACGGCCTGAACCGCGCGGGCGACGACGAGGCGGGGGAGGCGATGGCGGAACTGCTCATGAACCTGCCGGAGGACAAGTGCGCCGTGATCGCGGGCCGCAGCCGCTGCCCCGCGTGCCTGCACCGTCTGCTGGCCGGAGGCGTGGCGGCGGTGCTGGACAGCGCGTTTGTGCTGTTTGACGAGGCTGAAACAGAGGTGCTGTTTGAGGATTATGGGCTCCGTCTGCTGCCCGCAGACGCCGCCTTCCTGAAAGAGCGGTGCCTGGGCTGGCCGATGGCCCTGCACGGCGTCGCCCGGCAGCTGCTGCGCGAACCCCATAGGCCTGTGCCCTCGGTGCTGGACGGCGTGCTGGAGGAGATGAGCCGGCTGCTCAACAACGATGTGGTCCTCGCCTTTCCGGAGCAGGAGCGCATTTTGCTCTACAACCTCTCTCCCTTTGAGCGCTTTTCGGAGGATATGGCCCGCATGGTGACGGGCCGCATTGACGCGCCCAAGGCGCTGGAACGGATCGCCCAGAAATCCTATATCCTGTTTGAGGCCGGGCCGGGCCGCTATCGCTTCATGCCCTTTGTGCGCAAAACGCTGTTCAGGGAGGCGCGGAACCTTTATTCGCAGGAATACATCGACGGACTGTACCGCCGCGCCGCGCTGTATTTTGAACTGCAAGAGCGGCTTTCCGAGGCGGCGCGCTATTACATGCAGCTGGGCGAGAGGGAAAAGCTGCGCCAGCTGCTGATCCGCGATGCTCAGAACCGCCCCGCAAACGGGGACTATGTGGAGCTGCGCGGGGCCTATGCCATGCTGGACGAAAGGACGCTGCTGGAATCCCCGGCCCTGATGAAGGGCATGTGCATGATCGAATTTCTGCTTGGCCATGCGGAGGAGGGCAGGCGCTGGTACGAGGCGCTTCGCCGCTTTATCCGGCAGACCCCCGCAAAGGACGCCCGTCGCCGTGCCGCCGAGGAAGCCCTGATCTATCTTGATATTGCGCGCCCCGACCTGGGCAGCCGCGGCGTTTTGAATACGCTGCTGGCCGTAACCAGGCTGCCGGAGCTGACTCGGTCGGACACCTGGCGGAGCGGCTTCAATGTGGCGGGAAACAGCGCGTCCCTCCTGAACGGCGGCAAGGACTTCTGCCGCTGGGTGCCCCACGGGCGGCGCATCTACCGGCTGTTCCGGGCCCCTGTGGAATTTGCCGTGGGGCGCGGCGGCAGCGGTATGGCGGACATCGCCATGGGCGAATGTGAGCTGGAGAGCAATTTGGACGGCGATTACACCTCCGCGCTGGACCGGGTGTGCGCGGGGCTCGCCCGCGTGACGGAGGACCTGGAAATGCGCTGCGCCGCCGTGGGCATCCAGAGCCGGATTCTGGCCGCTCAGGGCAGCGCCGCGGAGGCGCTGGACCTGATGGACAGCCTGATCGCTTCGCTGCCGGAGGACGCGCCCCAGCGCCTGCGCCGGAACCTTAATATCCACCGACTGACGCTGATGCTGCTCACGGGGGACACTTCCCGGGCGCAGAGCTGGCTGTATGACGAAGCGCCGGATGAGAACGGGGATTTTGTGATCCTGGATCGCTACGGCTATATGCTCAAGCTCAGGCTGTACATCCTGACGGCCCAGTGGTCCCGGACGCCGCTGCTCACCGCGAAGCTGCGCCAGTATTTTGACAGCTATGACCGGCCCTATATGCGCGCGCAGCTGCACCTGCTCCAGGCGGTCATTGACCGGCGCATGGGCCGGGACGGCTGGCGCGAAGAGTTGATGAGCGCGCTGGCGATTGCCCGGCGCTACCGTCTGGCGCGGGTGGTGGCCGACGAGGGCATCGCCATCGTGGATATGCTGGGGGAATTGGAGCTGCCGGACGAGAGCTGGGAGCGGGGCGTGCAGCGCCTGGTGCGGGCGCAGGCGGCCCACTATCCCCTCTGGATGAAGCAGACGGCCAACCGACCCGTGTTCACAGACCGGGAGCGGCAGGTTTATTCGCTGATGATCGCGGGCTATCGCAACGCCAGGATCGCCGACATACTGAACATCACGGAGCGCACCGTGAAGCACCACACCGCGGAAATCTACAGGAAGCTGGGCGTGGAAAACCGGGCGGAGGCCCTGAAATGCGCCGCGGAGCTGGGGGATATGCGATGAGGACCGGGATTTAACATTGAATTAAAAAATCTATTGTACCAAAGTACAATGGTAAACTGACCCCCGGGCGTGATATAATAAGACCTGTTCGAATCAGAACGATTTTTTATGACGGAGGTTGTTTACATGAAGAAGTTTGTTGCCATCCTGATGGCGCTGTGCCTGCTGACCGCCGGCGCCGCGCTGGCCGAGGCCGCGCCGGAGCTGAACTGGAGCGATTTTGAAGCGACCCTCGAGAGCGCCGGCGTTACGGGCGATTTCTGGACCTTTGACGAGATCGCCGTGAAGATCTGGCTGCCCGCGGAGCTGCAGCCCGTGGAGCTTACCGAAGAGGACAAGGAGAAAGGCTTCATCAGCTACTTTACCGATGCCGAAGAGAAGGCCAGCGTTTCCCTGGTCTATGTGGACATGTCCGGCATGTCGCTGGAGGAATATACGGAGGCCCTGAACCAGACTGACGGCGTCGATCAGGTTGAGATCGTCGTCGTGAACGGCCTGCCCGCTGTCAGCTACACGATGCCTGAACAGGATTCCTGCCACGTCGCCTTCACCACCGAGGCCGGCTATATTCTCGAGGTCAGCATGTATCCCACCTCTGAGGAGGGCGCGGACGTCGTGTGGGGCATCGTCGCCGCCTCCATCCAGCCGGAATAAGGCGCGAATTTCATTCCAAGCGGGCCTGTCGCGTGCGGTGGGCCTGCTTCAGACCGCTGACAAAGCCCGCAATCGCAAAAATCCCTGCCGATCAAGCAACAGGCGGGGATTTTTGCTTGCCGCTTTGGCGTCGCCCGCAAAATGCAGTGATTTACTGCAAGCGCGTCGGATCCTCCCTGCTTTCGCAAAAACGGCAAAGAAATGCTTGTGCAAAAGTGGATAATATGGTATAATTGCAACATGTGCGGTAGTGGCGGAATCGGCAGACGCCTCAGACTTAAAATCTGATACCCTATGGGTGTGCGGGTTCAAATCCCGCCTACCGCACCAGTTTTCGGCAATGCTTTGGATGGCGGGCAAGTCATCCTTTTTGAACGGCACGCGGGAAAGTGCCGGTGCGACGGCGCTTCGCGTGGCATGGAGGGGTGAACGGCGTGTATACCATCGATCAGCTGTGCCGGTATGAATACTTCAGGAAGGCTCTGGAAAAGAACGGGCTTTCCGTGCTGCTGGACCCGCTGACGGGCGTGGTGGCGCGCCCTCACATCCTCGGCTTTGCCCAGTCGCTGATCGCGGCGGGGGTTCCCTTCTCCTTCGCCATGCTGGATCTGGACAATTTCAAGTACATCAACGATACCTATGGCCATCACGTTGGGGACGTGGTGCTTCAAAACGTGGGCGCCGATCTGGCCGCCTATCTGGATGGCTATGGCGTCGTGGGGCGCTTTGGCGGCGATGAAATGCTCATCGTGAACCTGCGGCACATCAGCTATGACGAGAAAAAGCAGTTCCTCGCCGGCATGTATGCCGATGCCAGGGTGCTGCGCAGGAATATTGCGCTGGAGGACTGCCATCCCTTCATCACAGGCACCACCGGCTGCGCCAGCTTCCCCGAAGATGCCGGGGACTACGATTCCCTGTTTGAGCTGATCGACAAGACGCTGTATCGCGGCAAGACCAAGGGCCGCAACTGCCATATCATCTATGTGGCGGAAAAGCACAAGGACATTGAGATCCGGCAGATCGCCCGCCACGGCGTCTATACGACGATGCACAACCTGATCCGCCAGTATGAGCTGGTGCCGGGGCTGATGAACAAGCTGCGCTCCGTGATGCCCATGCTGATGGAGGAGCTGCGGATCACCGACCTGTACTATGTGGGGCCGCGGGGACGGCTGCGGGCTGTCCGCAGGCCGGAGGTGGACGAGGACGCGGGAGATATCGCTCTGCTCATGAACGACGATCTTTATTCCGCCAATTCGCTGGAATTCATCGCGGGGAAATGCCCGCGGTTCAACGCCGCCCTGAAAAAGTACGAGGTTGAGACGGTGCTGGTGGCGCGCATCGGCATGGACATGGCGAATTACGGCTATCTGATCTGCGCGGAGCCCAGGAGCCGCCGCATATGGCAGGAGGACGAGTGCGCCATCATGTATTTCCTGGCCAAGCTGCTGGCGGCCAGCATCCGCATCGAGGGCGAGGAAATCGAAGCCTGATTTGTGAAGGACGGCCCGGGGCATTGCGCAAGGCTATATTTCACGATAGGTTTTCTGTATGTTGAAACGGAGAGAACGCTATTGCAATGCGGTTGGATATGTGCTAAGATAGGGCAACGACGCCGGATGAGCGCGTCGTTGCCCGCTTCAATCGCGGGTGGTTGCGGGCCCGACGGACGGCAGCTGTCCGGGAGCATGGGCCGATTTCAGGAAACCGAACAGGAGGGTTTTGCCATGAAGAAGCTGTTTGCCATTGTTCTGGCGCTGGCGCTGGCGGCGACCTTTGCCGCCGTGGCCGAAAGCGCGGACAACGATCTGCTGGCGCGCATCCGGGAGCGCGGCACCATCATCATTGCCACCGAGGGCAATTGGGAGCCCTGGACCTACCATGATGAAAACGACGTGCTTACGGGCCTGGATATCGAAATCGGCAAGCTGATCGCCGAGGGCCTGGGCGTGGAGCCGGATTTCCAGGAGACTGCCTGGGACTCCATCCTCGCGGGCGTGGACACGGGCCGCTTTGATATTGCCTGCAACGGCGTGGGCTACACCGAGACCCGCGCGGAGAAGTACAGCTTCTCCACACCCTATGTCTATACCTCCAAGGTGCTGGTGGTCCGCGCGGACAACGAGGATATCAAGACCATCGAGGACCTGGCGGGCAGGACCACGGCCAACTCCTCCTCCAGCACCTATGCGCAGCTGGCCGAGGAATACGGCGCAACCGTCACCTATGTGGACACCCTTGGCGAAACCATCGCGCTGCTGGAGCAGGGGCGCATCGACGCCACAATCAACGCCCGGGCTTCCATCGAAAGCTATCTTGACGAGCATCCCGAGGCCGGCATCAAGATCGTGCAGGAGCTGCCCGGCGACCCGGTGGCCTATCCCGTGCGCAAGGACGCCGATACCGAAACGCTTATCGCCGCGATCAACGACATTTTGGAGGCCGCGCGGCAGGATGGCAGGCTGGCCGAAATCTCCCTGAAGTTCTTCGGCGAGGACCGCACGCAGCCCGAATGACGCGCAGATCAAGCCGCCTAACCACAGGGAAGGCTGAGCTTCCCTGTGGTTTTCGGCGTGTATCGGGCACTTTCAATCAGACGGACGGAGAGACGATATGAACGAACGGCTATGGGGCATCCTGGTGGATTCCTTTCCGAAGCTATTGAGCTACGGCGTGCGGGTGACGATCCCGCTGACCGTGCTTTCCTTTGCGCTGGCGCTGATCATCGCGGTGATCGTGGCCCTGATTCAATACGCCGATGTGCGCGTGCTGCGGCAAATCTGCCGCTTTTACATCTGGATCATCCGGGGCACGCCGCTGCTGGTGCAGCTGTACCTGGTGTTTTACGGGCTGCCCAGCCTGGGCGTCACCCTTGATGCCTTTCCCACGGCGGTGCTGGTGTTCGGCTTCAACGAGGGGGCCTACATGGCCGAAAGCGTGCGCGGCGCGCTGGAGAGCGTGTCCCGGGGCCAGATGGAGGCGGGCTATTGCGTGGGCATGAGTTACATACAGATCATGCTCCACGTGGTGCTGCCCCAGGCCTTCCGCACGGCCTTCCCGGCGCTGTCCAATTCGCTGATTTCCATGCTCAAGGGCACGTCCCTGGCCGCGACCATCACCGTCATGGACATGTTCCGCCAGGCGCAGGTCATCAACGGGCGCGTGTACGAATCCCTGGGCCTGTATACCGAGGTGGCGCTGATCTACCTTGCCTTCTGCACGCTGCTGACCTGGCTGCAGCACAAGGGCGAAAAGAAGCTGGCCAGCTATGGAGGTGACAAGGCATGATGCTCGAGGCGCGAAACGTTCACAAGAGCTTTCAGGGCCGGGAGGTCCTCAAGGGCATCAGCCTGGGCGTGGAAAAGGGGGATGTCATCGCCATCCTCGGGCCCAGCGGCTCCGGCAAAACCACGTTCCTGCGCTGCCTGAACTTTTTGGAGCGGGCGGACGCGGGGGAATTGGTGTTTGACGGTGAGCGATATGACCTGCACCAGGCCAACCGGACCCAGATCGCCCGGCTGCGCAAAAAGACGGCCTTTGTGTTCCAAAGCTACAACCTGTTCCTCAACAAGACGGTGCTGCAAAACGTGACCCTGGGGCTGACCGTGGCCGGGAAGCTGAAAAAGGACGCGGCCCGGGAAATTGCCATCAACGCCCTCTCCCGCGTGGGCATGGCGGACCGGCTGGACAGCTATCCCTCCCAGCTCTCCGGTGGCCAGCAGCAGCGCGTGGCCATCGCCCGGGGACTCGCCTCCAGCCCGGAGATCATCTATTTCGACGAGCCCACCAGCGCCCTGGACCCGGAGCTGATCGGCGAGGTGCTGGGCGTCATGCGCCAGCTGGCCGACGAGGGCATGACCATGCTGGTGGTGACCCACGAGATGGACTTTGCCCGCAGCGTGTCCAGCAGGGTGCTGTTCATGGAAAACGGCAGCGTTATCGAGGAAGCGCCCTCCCATGAATTCTTCGCCAGCCCGAAGCAGGCGCGCTCCCAGGAGTTTATCCGCTCCATACTGGAGGCGCGAAAGTAATACTAATCCCTGACTAAAACAGGACATCCTGCCGGTTCTTTTCCGCGCTGGCGGCGTTGAAGCCCCTTGACTTGCCACCAGCAAGCCTGCGGGACTTCGCCTTGCCAGCACAAAAAAGTTCCCGGCAATCTTGTCCTC
>JAFUCP010000215.1 GCA_017459565.1 Clostridia bacterium
AGTCGAATGGCACGCTGATTTTAGATATCGCACAGTCGCTGCTGACGCCCCTGACGGGAAGCTCCTGGTGGTACGTGACCGCCCACATCGTGCTGATGCTCATCGCCCCTGCCTACAACGGTTTCCTTGGCAGACTGAACCCGAAGGGCTTCAGGATCTGGCTGCTGCTGCTTCTTGTCTTCGGGTACACCCTGGGAAATCTGGGCTCCAACTTCTATGATCTGATGGAAGCGCTGCTGTTTTATACGCTGGGCGCGTGGTTCCGCGACTGCGAGAGTCCGAAGAGAGCGGAGCGGCGATCGGTCTATCTGTCCATCGCCCTCACCGGCATCCTGCTGAACGGAATCTGCCAGTACGGCATACTGACGTACGCGATCCGGTTCAACATCGCAGACCTGCTCCTGCGAAAGACGTTTTCCATAGCCGAACACATGCTCTCTATCCCCCTCGCGTGCTACGGCCTGTTCGGTTTTTTCCGTAGCCTCGACATCCGGAGCCGGGCCGTCAACCGGATCGCGCGGCACACCTTCGGCATCTATCTTCTTCACGATGCGCCGCTGCTCCGACCCTGGCTGTGGTTTGTCGTGCTGAAGCCCTACGCCTGGTTCGGAAGTCCGTCCTTTCTTATCTGCCTGCCTTTGTGCGTCGCCGCCATTTTCTGCGCCGGCATCGCGGCGGACCTGCTCCGGGAAAAGCTGTTCGATTCTCCCATCAACCGGGCGATCGACCGGGTGACGGCGTGGTTCGGAAGGGTCGGATACAGATAACGCAGTTCGCCCGCGCAGGAACCGCTCCGATTGACAACGCCGGCGGACGAGGGGTATAATATATCCTGGCACCACTCGGAGGCGAATCAACCCGCACGATAAGGAGTGAGCGGCATGGAATATCCGGTTTGGAAGGAAGACGGCAGGCTCAGGTTGATGATCATCGTGGGAACGCGGCCCGAAATCATACGGCTTTCGATGGTGATCAGGAAGTGCCGGAGATACTTTGACGTGATGCTCGTCCACACCGGTCAGAACTATGACTACAGTCTGAACGGCGTATTCTTTCGGGACCTGGGACTGGACGCGCCGGAGATCTGCCTGGACACCGCCGACGCAGACCTCGGCGGGACGATGGGCAACATCATCACCCAGACCTACAGGGTCATGGAGCGGCTCAGACCGGACGCTGTCCTGGTACTGGGCGACACCAATTCATGCCTGTCCGTGATCGGCGCCAAGCGCCTGCACATCCCCATCTTCCACATGGAAGCGGGCAACCGCTGCAAGGACGAGTGCCTGCCCGAGGAGACGAACCGGCGCATCGTGGACATCATCTCCGATGTCAACCTGGCCTATTCCGAACACGCCCGTCGCTACCTCGCCGACTGCGGGTTGCCGATGGAGCGGACGTTCGTCACCGGTTCCCCGATGACGGAGGTGCTCACAGCCAGCTTGGTTGCGATACAGGACTCGGACGCCCTTGCCCGCCTTGGGCTTGAGAAGGGCCGGTACATCCTGCTCTCCGCCCACCGGGAGGAAAATCTGGACACGTTGCGGAACTTCGAAAGCCTGTTCACGGCGGTCAACTGCATGGCCGAACGGTACGACATGCCCGTGCTGTATTCCTGCCACCCCCGCTCCCGCAAGCGCCTCAAAGCGTCAGGCTTTACGCTGGATCCCCGGGTGATTCAGCACGAGCCGCTGGGCTTTATCGACTACAACTGCCTGCAGCTGAACGCGTACGCCGTTGTCAGCGACAGCGGAACCCTGCCCGAGGAGAGCGCGTTCTTCGCCTCCATCGGGCATCCGATCCCGGCGGTATGTATCCGCACCTCCACCGAGCGCCCCGAAGCGATGGAAAAGGGATGCTTCATACTCTCCGGCATCGACAAGCGTGGATTGCTCCGGGCGGTGGACATGGCGGTGGAGCTGGCGGCGGACGGGCCCACCGGCGGCACGGCTCCGGTGCCCGATTACGCGGACATGAACGTTTCCGACAAGGTGGTCAGGATCATCCAGAGCTACGTCGGCGTCGTCAACCGGCTGGTGTGGCGCAAGGATACATGAGGATACGGAGACAGGCGCATATGAACATACTGGTTACAGGAGCAGCCGGCTTTGTCGGCAGGAACCTGGTGGAGAGCCTCAAAACCCTCCGGGATGGCAAAAACCCCACGCGGCCGGGACTTTCTGTCGGGGAAATCTACGAATATGACCGGGAAAACACTCCCGAACAGCTGGATGCCTGGTGCGCCGGCGCAGATTTCGTGTTCCACTTCGCGGGCGTCAACCGCCCCGGGGACCCGGTGGAATACAAAACCGGGAACGTGGGCTTCACCTCTGAGCTGCTTCAGACGCTGAGGCGGCACGACAACCGCTGCCCCGTCGTGCTGAGCTCCTCGATCCAGGCTTCGCTGGCGGGCCGCTTCGGCGCTTCGGAATATGGCCTCTCCAAGCGCGAATGCGAGGCGCTGTGCTTCGACCACGCGCGCGCGACCGGCGCCGGGGTTTGCGTCTATCGCTTTCCCAACATCGTGGGCAAATGGACCCGCCCGAATTACAACTCCGCCGTTGGCACCTTCTGCCACAACATCGCCCGCGATCTGCCGGTCACCGTCCATGACCCCGATACGGAGCTGGAGCTGCTCTTCGTGGACGATCTGATCGAGGAGATGTACGACGCCCTGGAGGGACACCCGCACCGCTGCGAATATCCAGCGGGGGAGGACGGCCGCGACAGCCTCGTGCCCTCGCCTGCGCCAGATGGCAGGTATTGCTTCGCTCCGGTGACGCACCGGACCACCCTTGGAGCCATCGTCGCGTGCCTGCGCGGCTTCCGCGCGCAGCCCGAAACCCTGCTGATGCCTGCCATCGCGCCGGGGAGCCTTGAAAAAAAGCTATACAGCATGTACCTGTCCTACCTACCGGCGGAGCGGGCGATCTTCGACCTCAGGATGAACACCGACAACCGGGGCAGCTTCACGGAGCTCATCAGAACCCATGACCACGGGCAGTTCAGCGTTAACATCTCAAAGCCCGGGGTCACGAAGGGGCAACACTGGCACAACAGCAAGTGGGAGCTGTTCATCGTGGTTTCCGGACACGGCCTGATCCGGGAGCGCAGACTCGGGACCGGCGAGGTGACGGAATACGAGGTCAGCGGTCAGCGGCTTCAGGCTGTGTACATGCTGCCGGGCAGTACCCACAGCATCACCAACCTGAGCACGACGGAGGACCTCGTGACGCTGATGTGGGCGAACGAGCCCTTTGACCCGGAGCGCCCCGACACCTTCGCGGAACCGGTCTGAACTGCGTCCGGGACAAGAGAGGAGCTGAAAGCATGGGGGAGGATCGCCTGGTACCGGAGAGATACCGATTTCTCAGCAACAGCGCCCTGAAGCTCATCGCCCTCATCTGCATGCTGTTGGATCACACGGCTGGTGCGCTGCTGTACGACGACGTCGGTGTGCTGTTCACCGTCTTCGGCAAAATGATCGGCTGGCATGAGATCTTCCGGACACTGGGGCGGCTGGCCTTTCCGATCTACGGGTTTTTACTGGTCGAGGGCTTTCACCACACGCGCGACCGAAAGCTCTACGGGATCCGGCTGCTGCTCTTCGCGCTGATCTCCGAGATCCCCTGGAACCTGGAGCACACGGGGACCCTGTGTTATTCGAATCAGAACGTGTTCTTCACACTACTTCTGGGATACCTGGGGCTGTGCGCGGCGGAGCGCCTGAAGGCGGACGGCGACAGACGGCCCTGGGTTGCGCTGCTCCTGTGTTTGCTGGCGCTGTCCTTCGTGCTGCATGCCGATTACGGCGGCTACGGCTTCGGCTTCATTCTGCTTATGGATCTGCTCAGGGATCGTTCTGTTCTCCGGGCCGTCGCGGGTGCCTGCTCCCTGCCCGGCCAGTGGCGCTCCGGCCTGGCATTTGTCCCCATCGCGTTTTACAACGGCAGGAGGGGCTTCATCCGAGGCACCGTGCTCCAGCTCCTGTTTTACGGCGCTTATCCCGCGCATCTGCTCCTGCTGTTCTTCATCAAACGCTCCATGGGAGGCTATTGAGCGGACGCCAGTCGCGCCGCGAAACCTTGCCGTTTTCAGGGGAGTGTGTGATTATCCATGCATCGATGATGGCCTATAGCAGGCAGAAACAAGACGCGAAAGAGCACCGTTTCATATCACATGTGCGCCTTTCGCAGAAAGGCAGAATATTATACTAAACACCATGTCGGCTCCGCCGACATGGTTGTTATTGCTCCCATAGTACCGAATGGCGACGATTTGTTATTGGCATTTGCTAAGCTGGATGGTAATGGGAGAGGATATTTTCCAACCCGTGAAGCATATCTGAACTCTCTTACTGTTATGTGGTCAGAGATTCACAAGTACTACCGGCAAAAGGACGTATGTATTCTTGTCTTAGGTGGTGGAATAACGAGTATTGGCGAAACTACCCCGACGCAGCAAGAGCTTGTCGATCTCATCATACGCCATTTTCTCTCAAAGCGTTCCGCATCTCGTTGGCGTCGAACGCTTTTTTCCTGCTTCTTCCGTTGCATGTCCATCCAGGCCTGTGAGGCGTCCGCCTCAGCGCGTCTCTGCTCCGGTCGATGTTCAATGAATTTCAGCATGGTTTTATCTCTCCTTCTCATCCCGCGTCAGGTTGTTCAGCCATTTATAGCGCCGGAATCGAACGGCGACAAAGGGCAGCTTGACGAATTCATCCATACACAGTACGACATAGACGGCGATCGGTTGCCATCTCCAGACAAAGGTGGCCAGGAGCCCCAGCGGCAGCACAACGCCCCACATAGCAACGGCGTCACAGATCAAGCCGAAGCGGGTGTCGCCGCCCGCGCAGAACACGCCGCCCACCAGGCTGGAATTGAAGGATTTCCCGACACAGTAGACGGCGTTGACGAGAAGCATCCACCTGAACAGCTCCGCCGCGCCGCCTTCAAGGCGAACGACAGCCGCGCAGGGCTGATAGAGCAGCAACAGCAGGATACCGCTCGCAGCGCCCAGGAGCAGCGAGCCTACAAAGACCTTATCGCCCACCCAGCGGGCGTTATCAAAATCACCTTGCCTCAGCAGCTTTCCGACCAATATGCTGCCCGCCGCGCCCAGGCCGCCACACCCCACGATGCCGAGGCCCCGCAGCGTACCCGCCAGCGTGTTCAGCGCAACCACCAATAGGCAGAAGTGTTTGCCCTTCGACCATACCGGCAACCGCAGATTCCTGCCGGTCACGGTGGATCTGGACAATGCTGATGTGCACATTCTGAAGACGAAGCAGCGTCCAGGGAATACATCAATCAGATGTGGGCGGAAGCCATGGACATCTTCAAACGGAAGGACTACAC
>JAFUCP010000216.1 GCA_017459565.1 Clostridia bacterium
ACCTCGGGGGAAATCTATCCCACGGACCTTGCGCCCGTGCTGGCCATGAGCCGCGCCATGAATCCCAGGCCCTTCGCCATGGGTTGGGGCTATATGCTGCCGGACGGCAAACCAGTTTTCAACGCCCGAAGCGAGACCGCCGCGCAAAAGCCCATGTTTCGGGACGGTATGCGCCAGCGCCGCTGTGCCGTGCCCGCCACGGGTTATTTTGAGTGGGAGCATACCGCGTCGCGCACCAAATACGCCATAAGTCCCGGCGCGGGGCTGTTCTTCATGGCGGGCATCTACCGGCTGGAGGGGGGAGCACCCCATTTTTCGATTCTGACCCGCCAGAGCGCGGAGCAGATCGCCTTCATACACAGCCGTATGCCGGTGATCCTGCCAGGGGAGCTGGTCCGCGACTGGCTCAATCCAAAATACGATGCCGATGAACTGCTCAGGCACGCCGTGCTGTCCGTGGCTTACGCGCCCGCGGAGAATTGACAGGTCACATGCTTTTGCCCTCCCCGATCTGCGTCGGGGAGGGCAATTGTGTCCGGGCTTTACGCCAGCAGTATCCTGTCGTTGGCGAAGCTCTCGCCGCTGGCCTGGGCGAAGGCATCCATCAGCATCTGGGTGGTCAGACGCTGCTTTTCCTCGCCGGAGATGTCCAGTATCACCCGGCCCGCGTTCATCATGATCAGTCGGTTGCCGTAGCGAATGGCATCGCGCATGTTGTGGGTCACCATGAGGGTCATAAGTCCGTTCTGCATGACGATCTGCTCCGAAAGCTCCAGCACCTTTTGGGCGGTGCGGGGGTCCAGGGCGGCGGTATGCTCGTCCAGCAGCAGCAGCTTTGGCTTTTTCAGCGTCGCCATCAGCAGAGTGAGCGCCTGCCGCTGGCCGCCGGAGAGCAGGCCCACCTTGGCAGTCATGCGGTCCTCCAGCCCCAGGCCCAGCGCGGCGAGCTTATCCCGGTACAGGCTGCGCTCCTGGCGGGTGATGCCGGGCCGGAGCGTGCGGCGCTGCCCGCGCCGCGCCGCGAGGGCGAGGTTTTCCTCGATCTGCATGGTGGCGGCGGTGCCCGTCATGGGGTCCTGGAACACGCGCCCCAGCAGGTCGGCGCGCCGGTGTTCCGACAGGTGGGTGACGTCGACGCCGTCGATCACGATGCTGCCGCTGTCCACGGGCCAGACGCCCGCGATGGCGTTGAGCATCGTGGACTTGCCCGCGCCGTTGCCGCCGATCACGGTCACGAAATCCCCGTCGTTCAGGCGCAGGCTCAAATCGTCCAGCGCCACCTTTTCATTGACGGTTTTGGGGTTGAAGGTCTTTCGGATATGGGCCAATTCAAGCATGAAGGCCACCTCCCTTCCCGGCGCGCCGCGCGGAGATGCCGGCCTTCCAGTGGGGGATGGCGAGGAACACGGCCACAATCAGCGCGGAGAGCAGCTTGAGCAGATTGGTGTTCAGACCCAGCCACAGCACGATCTGAATGACGATATAATAGACCACCGCGCCGATGGCGACGCCGGTGAGCTTGAGCGCGAAGTTTCTGAACAGCCTTGAGAAAAGCACATCGCTGATGATGACGGCGGCCAGGCCGATGACGATGGCCCCGCGTCCCATGTTCACATCCACAAAGCCCTGATAGTGGGCGAGCATGGCGGAGGACAGGGCGACGATGCCGTTTGAAATCATAAGTCCCAGTATCTTGGCGATATTGGTGTTGATGCCCTGGGCCCGGGACATGGCCTCGTTGGCGCCGGTGGCGCGAAGGGCGCAGCCCAGCTCCCTGCCGAAGAACCAGTACAGCAGCGCGATGAGGACGGCCAGCGCGATGAGCGTGACGAAGATCGGGTTGTCGAAGCCGAGCTGGCGCACGTTGCGCTGGCTGACGATGAGGGAATACTTGGTCACGTTGATGCCCTGGTTGGCCTTGAAGTCCATGATGGCCAGGTTGACGGAGTACAGGGAGAGCTGTGTCAATATGCCCGATAGAATGGGCGGTATGCCCATGGCGGTGTGAAACACGCCGGTCACGAGTCCCGCCAGCATCCCGGCGAGGACGGCGCATAGCAGCGCCAGGTACGGGTTGACGCCGTTCAGCATCAGCATGACGCAGACCGCGCCGCCGGTGGCCATGCTGCCGTCCACGGTGAGGTCGGCCAGGTCAAGAACCTTGTAGGTTATGTACACGCCGATGGCCATGATGCCCCAGATCAGGCCCTGGGCCACGGCCCCGGGAAGGGCGTTGAGAAGCGAAGAGATGTTCAAATGGATGCCTCCAGTCGGGAAAATGGTTTCGGGAGCGGAGAGCGGAGAGACGGCGCGGCGATCGGCGCATGGATAGAAGCGATATGTCCCTTTGCGCGCGACCGGGCCGGTCTTCGCCCTCCGCGGCTTACTGATTCGCCGCGCGGCGGCGGGTCTTAGCCTTCAATGGCCACGTAGTCCGCAGGCACCTCGATGCCCAGCAGCGCGCACAGCTCGGCGTTGTACTCCTTGGTCACGTTGGGGGCGAAGCCGATCGGCAGGGTCGAAGTATCCGCGCCGTTCACCAGGACCTCATAGGCCATCTCGCCGGTGGCGTAGCCCAGGTCATAATAGCTGATGGAAAGAGTGGCGACGCCGCAGCCGGCGCAAATGCCTTCCTCGCCGGCGATGACGGGCTTGGCGGCGGGCTCCACTACGTTGCGGATGGCCTCGGTGCAGGAGGCGGCGGTGTTGTCTGTGGGAATGTAGATCACGTCGCTGCCGTCGCAGGCGCTCTGGGCGACGGAGGCCACGTCGTTGGAATCCGCGAAGGTGTACTCCGTGCAGGTATAGCCCATCTCGGTCAAACAGCCGGAGATCACGTCCACCTGGTACTTGGAGTTCGGCTCGGCGGAGCAGTAGAGCAGGCCCACGTTGACGGCGTCCGGGAACAGCTCGTGAAGCATCTCAGCCTGCTCGTTCAGCGGAGCAAGGTCGCTGGTGCCGGACACGTTGATGCCCGTCGCTCCGGTCCAGTCTTCCATGTCCAGGGCGGTGGCGTAGTCGGTGACGGAGGTGCCCAGGATCGGTATATCCCCTGTGGCGGCCACGGCGGCCTGCAGGGCGGGCGTGGCGTTGGCCATGATCAGGTCCACGCCGGAGGACACGAAGGTGTTCACGATGGTGGAGCAGGTGTTGGAATCCCCGGAGGCGTTCTGCAAATCGAAGCTGACGGCGTCGCCCAGCTTTTCGGTCAGGGCATCTTCAAAGCCCTGGGTCGCGGCATCCAACGCGACGTGCTGCACCAGCTGGCAGATGCCCACGGTATAGGTCTCCTCCGCCGCGGCGCATACGCCGAGACAGAGCAGAGTGGCGGTCAGGATGGCAAGGATCTTCTTCATGTTGGGTTCCTCCTAAAGTAAGAATATATCAAAAAGCCGGTCCCTCCATCTGGAAGGACCGGCTTGATGAACCTATGGCGGTTCAGAGGGCGCGCTCCAGACAGACGGATGGGGGATAGATGCCAAAAAAGTAAAAGCGCAGCGCGAAGCTAAATCGCGCTGCGTTGAAAATGGCGCCGGAAAGGGACATGGCGCGCATGGCGTCATGCAGGGATGCGGTCTGAAGGCGCTGTTCGGCGTGTGTCACGCGTATCCCTACCTTTCCTGTCTGATTGAAGTGAATTATATCACAGCATTTCCAAATGTCAATAGCGCATTGCATTGGTAAAGCGTTAAAAGATCATTAAACCGCTGTCGCCCCGTCCGAAACGGCAGCGCCGTATTCGGGGCGGAGGGACAGCGGTCCATAGGAGGTTTTAATGTCATTGATCGCGGGCGGCGCGCTTTTGCGCGTACATGATCTCGTCCGCGCGGCTGAGGACCTGCTCCACGTTCTCGTCCTGTCCGGGCCGGTAAACGGCCATGCCCTTTGAGATATCCACCCTTTCCCAGGGATGCTGCGCGGCGGCGTTGACATCCCCGGCCATGCGGTCAAAGGCGGACATGAGCTGTTCGCGCCGCTGATAATCGCTCTGCTGGAGCAGCACGGCAAATTCGTCGCCGCCCAGCCTGAACACGGGGCTGTGGGCGAACACAGCGCAGATGACCGCGCATGCCGTTTTTAGGTACTGGTCGCCGCGCTCGTGGCCAAAGTCGTCGTTGACCTGCTTGAGCCGGTTGCAGTCGAACATGGTGACGGCGAATTCGGGTGGCTGTTCGCCCCCGGCGGCGATGACCTGGTTGAGCCTTTCGGAAAAGGAATCAAACGCGCCCTTGTTCTTTACCCCTGTCAGGGCGTCGGAATACGCGCGGTGGTTCAGGTCGTGGATATACAGCTTCATGTGGTCGCGCATCTGTCGGAAGGCCCTGGTCAACATGCCGATTTCGTCCTTGCCCTCGTAATCCAGCTCCACCTCGTAATCCCCGGCTATCAGCTTCCGGGACGCGGCGGTGAGGCGCATCAGCGGCTTGGTGAGCCGGTTCATCAAGAGCAGCGTGACGAGGGTAAAGACGGCGAGTATGACGATGGCCACCATCAGAATAACCAGCATCATCCGCCGCTGGTAGGCGGTGATTTCCGAAACGGGCGCGGTGACGGCCACCTTGAAATCGTCGTTGATGGCGGAGAAGGCCAGCTGCCAGGGCTCTGAGTTGCGGCTGTAGCGCACCAGCATGTCGCCGGTACTCCTGCGCCGCAGGATATCGCGGCTCAGCTCCTGGCTGAACAGCTCCTGGTCCATGGTGACCTCCGTGTCAGGGTGGTACAGCACAAAGCCGTCTCTGTCCATCAGGAAGGCGAAGCCGGAATTGTAGACCTGCACGGCGTCTGCCTGCTCCACGATGGTATCAAAGAGTATGTCCATGCCCAATACGCCCACCACGAAGCCCTGATGGAAGATGGGTGCGACATACGAAAGCGTCCAGACCTCGCCCAGGTAGTGCGCCTTGTAGGGGCCGACCCATACGGGCGCGGCGGCGCGCAGCGGGGAGTAGTACCAGGTGGTATGCTCGGTATCGCTGCGGTCCAGATCTGAGGAGATCAGATCCGGCTGCTTGACGAAGCCTTCCTCGCCCATCCTCGACCAGAAAAAGCCGTGTTCGTTGGAACCGTAATCGTCGTTGATGCAGTAATAATATGTAACGATGCCGTTGGTGCTGGTGGCGATGCTGGAAAAGGCGTGTTCCACCTCGTCACAGTGCCTTTGCATGGCCGCGTCCAGCCGCTCCACCTCCTCGGGCGTGCCGGAATGGCCGAGGTATTCGATATCCGGGTCGTCCAGGGAATCATGGGCCATGCGAATCGCCATGCTGACGGACTGCTGGATGCTGTCGAGATAAGCGCCCAGCTTGCGCTGCGTGTTTTCGCTGATCAGATTCATCTTTTCCACAGAGCTGCGGTCGCTCTCGGCGCCGATGGCGAAGATGCCGATGGCGCCCAGCGCCAGGATGCTGGTCAAGATCGCGGCGATGGTGATGGAAGCCATTTTCATGCGAATCGAATGCATGGCTGTCTCTCCTGATGTAATTCAAGGCGGCCCCCTGTCGTTGAAAAGACGTCCCGCCGGTTTGAATGTATGAAAACACGGAAATAAAGGGGCGGCGGATCGCGCTCCTCATTACTTCCTGTGATGCCATTATAACAATTCAGTGGGATTAATTCAACTTCTAATGTATTAAATATGACTTAAAAGCCGTAAAGGAGACGCCTTGCCCAAATCAGCCGCCGTCGGGCCCGGATTTGCGCATTTTTACAAGCTCCTCGTCCAGACAGGCGAAAAAGCGCGCGATGTGGATCCCGTCCACCAGCGCGTGGTTGACCGTGATGTTCACGGGCAGGGTGAAGGACGGGCTTTCAACGATTTCGCCGTCCCGGAGGACGAGGCGGCTGTGGCGCTCAAATCTGCCCCAGCTGATGCCGGGGTTGGAGAAGGCCGGGTCCGACCAGGGGATTTGCAGAGACGTGAAGGTCAGCCAGGGAAGGCAGGTTATGAACAGCTGGCCGAGGGGGTCACCCTCCTCCTCCAGGCCCTCCGCGGCCATCGCCCGGGCCTGACTGCGCCGGGCCTGTTCAATGTACGGAGCCAGGGGCTGCCGCGCGTGGGCCAGACAGTAGCGATAGGTTCCGTCGGGGAGCGAGACGATGTAGGAGGGGTCGCAAAAATCGTATTCACAGATGCCTCCGTCGACGATGCGCTGGCGCAGCTGGGGCACGCGGTTGGCGGCGTGGACCGCGGCGTACTGGAAGCAGAGGAAGAAGGGATATCCGCTGCTTTGCTGCCAGCGCAGCCAGTCGGTGATATCCACGTTCACGGTGACGCCGGTAAACGGGTTGGCCATCGTCAGGAAGTGTTCAAAGTGGGACCTTCTCGGGTATGTGGAAAGATCGATGCGCCTGACGTTCATGGGACGGCCTCCTTTGACTTTCTTCCGGCTGCTTTATATATTTTATTGCAGGCGAGCCGATGTGTCAACAGGGTCGCCGCTTGCGCAGACGCTTATCATCTCTTGCCGTGAATACGGTTTTGTAGTCCCGATTTGCGCCGCGCGCTTGACAAAGTCTGCCTTTTACGTTTATATTACAATTGATAAATGGCGCGCAGCTGATGCAAAAGCGACAATTTGTAGCTTCGGGCCGACATTTGACGCGATTTGTCTTGAAACAGGCGGCGCAAAGGCGTATTCTTCCATCAGGCCGCGAAAAGCGCGGCGGGCCATTGGGAATCGGAAAGGAGCTTGCGATTTTATGAGCGAAAAACAGATACTTGAAATCAGGCACTACTCAAAGGCCTATTCAGAGGACAAAAAGGCCGTGGACGATGTAAGCCTCAGCGTCATGAGCGGGGATATCTACGGCTTCATCGGGCACAACGGCGCGGGCAAGTCCACGACGATCCGCGCCGTGGTGGGCGTGCTGGATTTCACCGATGGCGAAATCTTCATTGACGGCCATTCCGTCCGTAAGGAGCCGATGGCCTGCAAGCGCGTTACCGCCTATATCCCCGATAACCCGGATTTGTATGAAAACCTCACCGGCATACAGTATTTGAACTTTGTGGCGGATATCTTCGGCATCAGCGCCGCCCAGCGGGAGCAGAGCATCAAAAAGTATGCCGATCTGTTTGAGATCACGGGCGACCTGGGCGACCTCATCAGCGCCTATTCCCACGGCATGAAGCAGAAGCTGGCGATCATTTCAGCGCTGATCCACGATCCCCGGCTGCTGGTGCTGGACGAGCCCTTTGTGGGCCTGGACCCGAAGGCGACCTTCACTCTCAAGGAGATCATGCGCGATATGTGCAGCCGGGGTACGGCCATCTTCTTTTCAACCCACGTGCTGGACGTGGCCGAAAAGCTGTGCAACAAGGTGGCCATCATCAAGCACGGCAGAATCATAGCCTCGGGGACCATGGAGGAATTGACCGAGGGCCATTCGCTGGAGGAGACCTTCCTGGAGGCGGACAATGATGAATAACGGCTTTGTATTGCTCAAAACGCTGCTTCTGTCCACGAGCTTGTGGAACATCTTCCGCCATTCGAAGGACAAAAAGAAGCGCAGGCGTGTTGTCGGAAATGCCATAGGCAGCTTTGTTGTCTATGTCATGCTGGTGGGCCTGTGCATCGCCATGGGCATCGGCTTCGGCAGGCTGGGCCTCATACAGGCCGTGCCGACGATGTGCGCGCTGGTGATCAGCCTGATGGCCTTTGTTTTCACACTGTTCAAGACGAACGGCTATCTGTTCGGCTTCAAGGAATACGACATGCTGATGTCGCTGCCCCTTGAATCGCGCACCGTGGCGGGCTGCAAGTTTTTGTACATGTATGTCAGGAGCCTGCCCTGGTATCTGAGCCTGTCGCTGGCCATGCTGATCAGCTACGGCGTCCATGCCCGGCCGGGCGCGGCGGTATACCCGCTGTGGCTGGTGCTGTCGCTGCTATTGCCGGTCATTCCCATGCTGGGCGCGGCCTTTGTGGGCTTTCTCATTGCCCGCGTCAGCGCGGGCCACAGGAAAAACAACGTGCTGCAAACCGTCCTCATGATGGTCTTTGTGATCTTTTGCTTCTCCCTGCGCTTCATCATAGAAGGGGTGTTCAGGGACGACAGGATCCCGGAGGTGCTGCAAAAGGCCTTCCAGCTGGGCGACAGCGCGGGGCGGTACTACCTGCCCGTGAGCTGGTTCACCGCCGCGGTGACGAAGCTGAGCCTGTCGGATATGCTGCTGCTGGCGGGCGTGAGTATCCTGCTGTTCGGCGTGGTGTTCGCCATCGTGGGCAGGTCTTACCGGCGCATCAATTCCGCGCTGAAATCCCACGCGGCGGCGCGAAGCTTCCGCATGTCGGCGCAAAGGCAGCGCGGCGCCGTGAGCGCCATTGCCTACAAGGAGTTCAAGCGCATGACCGGCTCCACCCAGTACATGGTCAACTGTGGCGTGGGCCACATACTGGCCGTGCTGGTGGGCCTGATCGCCCTCGTCATCGGCCCGGATAAGATCATACACACCGTGATGCAGGAAGCGCCCATTAACGCCGCCATGCTCCGGCCCGCCATACCGTTCATCGCTTATTTCCTGGTCGGTATGCTCGCCACCACCGCCTGCTCGCCGTCGCTGGAGGGCAAGAACTATTGGATCCTGCAAAGCCTGCCCATTGAAAAAAGGACCGTGTTCCAGGGCAAGATGCTGTTCAACTTGGCGCTGTCGGTTCCATTCATGACCCTCTCGATCCTCTTCATGTGCATCGCCTCAAAGGCTGCGGCGCTGGATACGGCGCTGTATGTGCTGCTGGGACTGGCGCTGTGCGGCTTTTCCACGGCCTGGGGCTGCGTTTGCGGCATCCGCCACATGCGGCTGGACTGGGAAAACGATATTGAAGTGATCAAGCAGGGCGCGGCGGTGACCATCTACATGCTGCCCAACATGGTCGTCGCCATCGGCCTGATGGTGGTCTCCGTCATACTGGGTATGCGCGTGGACGCCAGGCTGACGACCCTTGGCTTTACCCTGATTGCGCTGCTGCTGGCCGCGCTGTGCTATCGGTGGGTGATGAAGCTGGCTTCAAAGAGATAACGGAAGGACATGCCGGCGGGGGGAGGGGCGCGGGATGAACCAATACCTCAAAAACCTGAACCGAATCGAATTCGTCGTGACCATGGCTTGCACGGGCAAGTGCAAGCATTGCTCTGAGGGCGATCACGTCCGCTGTCCGGAGCATATTGACGCGGATGTGGCTGCGGCGGTGGTTCAGAGGATCTGCGAAAGGCACCGCATCACCTCGCTGATGACCTTCGGCGGTGAGGCGCTGCTTTACCCGGACACTGTCTGCGCCATTCACAGCGCCGCGACGGCGCTGGGCATCCCCCAAAGGCAGCTGATCACCAACGGTTTTTTTTCAAACAGACCTGAGAGGATCGAGGCGGTTGCCCGGGCGTTGGCGGACAGCGGCGTGAACGACCTGCTTTTGTCCGTGGACGCCTTCCACCAGGAGACCATTCCCATCGTTCCGGTGAAGGCCTTTGCGGTGCGCGCTGTAGAGGCCGGAATCCCCGTGCGGCTGAACCCCGCCTGGCTTGTCAGTCCGGAGGACGACAACCCCTACAATGCGCGGACCCGGGCGCTGCTGGCGGAATTTGAGACGCTAAAGGTGCCGGCTGGCCCCGGAGATGTGATTTTTCCCAGCGGGAACGCGCTGAAATATCTGCGGGAATACTTTGACGCGGACGTGACTCCCTCCTCTCCCTACGACGAGGACCCCCGGGACCTGCGGACGATTTCCTTCTGTGCCAACGGGGACGTGCTGAACGGGAACGTGTATCGAACGGATATCCTTGAGATCATGGAGGGCTATGACGGCGAAGAGACGGGGGATATGCGGTAAGCCGCCGGCATCCCGGAAGGGGAGGATTGAATATGGCGACGAGGCGCGTACAGGTGTTGCCCTACGACGCACGCTGGGCGCAGAGCTTTGCGCAAATCAGGGATGAGCTGCGCGAGGGCCTGGGCGAGTTGGCCCTGTCCATCGAGCATGTGGGCAGCACCTCTGTGCCCGGGCTGAGCGCGAAGCCGATCATCGATATCGACGTGGTCATATGGGACCGCTCCGCCTTCGATGCCGCGGCCCGGGCGCTGGAAAAGATCGGCTACCGTCACGAGGGGGATCTGGGCATCCCCGGTCGGGAGGCGTTCGGATACGACGGCAAGGAACATCTGCAAGCCCATCACCTGTATGTCTGCGCCCGCGACGCCGCGGAGCTGAAGCGGCACATTGCTTTCCGGGATTACCTGCGCGCGCACCCCGAGGCGGCGCGGGCGTATGGCCGCGTCAAGGAAGAGGCGGCGGCGCTCTATCCCTGGGATATCGAAAAGTACATGGCACACAAGGCGCCCTTCATTGAAAAAATCTACGGATTGATCGGGCTGTGAAGCGGGGGATGTGACGTCATGACGGATTTTTCAAAAACAAGCCCGGACGCTTCCTGGAGTCTGCGGGGCTATGTGCTCGTCACCCTGCGCCAGCGCCCGGAGCTGCTTTGGCGCACGGCTACGTGGTTCCACGAAAGGTGGGGCGTGCCGCGCGAGGCGTATCTTGAGTGCATGACGGCGTACCTGGACGGCGACACGGAGTGCGGCTGGTACCTTTGCATGGCGGGGGATGAGATCGCCGGCGGGCTGGGCGTCATCGAAAACGACTTCCACGAGCGCAAAGACCTCGCGCCCAACGTATGCGCCGTCTATACGGACGCGGACCGCCGGGGACAGGGCATTGCCGGAAGGCTGCTCGACCTTGCGGTGGAGGACATGCGCAAAAAAGGGCGTGACGCCGCTTTACCTGGTCACGGACCTTATCGGGTTCTATGAGCGCTATGGCTGGGAATACTTGTGCATGGTCGACGAGAACGGTGGTAAAAGGCGGACGCGGATGTACATGCATCGGTGACTGCCCGGCCGCGGAGGGCTGAGGGATGATCGAAAAGAGCTTTGATACGCCCTGCGGCGCGATTCGCTACTGGATAAACGACGCTCCTGTGAATGACGCGCCTTGCCTGGTTTTTTTGCCGGGGCTGACGGCCGATCACCGGCTGTTTGAGCGCCAGATTGAATACTTTGAGGATGTGTGTCGCGTCGTCGTCTGGGACGCGCCGGGGCACGGCGCGTCGTGGCCCTTTGAATTTGACTTTGACCTCATGGACAAGGCCCGCTGGCTGGACGCGCTGCTGGCCAGGGAGGGCGTCGAAGCCCCGGTGATCGTCGGCCAGTCCATGGGCGGCTATGTGGGCCAGGCCTATGCGCAGCTGTTTGCGGATAAGCTCAGGGGCTTTGTCGCCATTGATTCCGCGCCCCTGCAGCGGCAGTATGTGAGCGCGGCGGAAATCTGGCTGCTCAAGCGGATGGAGCCCGTCTATCGGTACTGGCCCTGGCGGTGGCTGCTGCGCTCCGGCACCAACGGCGTCGCCACCACCGAATACGGCAGGCGGCTGATGCGCGAAATCATGATGAGCTATGACGGCAACAAGGCGCGCTACGCAAGGCTGTCCGGCCAAGGCATGTGGATGCTGGCCAGGGCGATTGAGGCCGACCTGCCCTACGAAATCAGGTGCCCGGCGCTGTTGATCTGCGGCGAAAGGGACCGCGCCGGTTCCTGCGTCCGCTACAACCGGGCGTGGCACAAAAAAACCGGCATCCCCCTTGAATGGATTCGGGATGCAGGCCACAACGCCAATACGGACCGGCCGGAGGCCGTCAACCGCCTGATCGGGGATTTTATGGATGCGCTGCCCCCGGCGAAGCCGCGCGGATGAACCCTGCGGGGCGACGGCAGTCGTTATAGAGGGAAAGCCCGGCGCGCCCTGAATGA
>JAFUCP010000004.1 GCA_017459565.1 Clostridia bacterium
ACCGAGGGAGACGGCCTCGCCGCGTCCACCATCGCCCAATGTGATTACACCGTCAAAATTCCCATGTACCACGGCGTGGATTCGCTGAACGTCGCCGCGGCCAGCGCCGTGGCCTTCTATGCGCTGCGCCCATGATATATGTCGCAAATTATAATCAGGCTGCCCGATATCCGCCAGTGAACTCCCGCCCTACCTGCGGTGGAAGATAAAATCATTAGGAATGAAGCGCCTCCAAAGGGGCCCCCCCTCTGGAGGCATGTTTTATTCACTTTGCCCGGAAATCTTCGCTCTTCCGGCCAATTTCATCTTCACTCTCACCTGTTCACTCTTTCTACTCCACATTTAATCCACCTTTTTTATAGTCTAAAGCTATATCTGATCATTTATTTCAGGTATTGGACAATAATCTATTCCTTTGGTAGAATACAGTCATCAACCGAAAGGAGCGCCTGAGAATGCGCGCGCAAATCAAAGACAGACATCAACGCCTGTGGGCGTCCGTGCTGCTGAGCCGGAACCGAATGTGAGGCTGGAGCGCAGTCCCTCATCCAGCCCTTCGACAAATTGATGTAAAGGAGATAAAACCATGTCTGATATTCGTTCTTCCGCCAACTGGGCTTTTGAAACCAAGCAGCTGCACATCGGCCAGGAGGCCGCCGACCCCACCACCGACGCCCGCGCCGTGCCGATTTACGCCTCCACCTCCTTCGTGTTCCACAATTCCCAGCACGCCGCGGACCGCTTCGGCCTTCGGGACGCCGGGAACATCTACGGCCGGCTGACCAACCCCACCAACGACGTGTTTGAGCAGCGCATCGCGGCGCTGGAAAACGGCACGGCGGCGCTGGCGGTGGCCTCCGGCGCGGCGGCCATCAGCTACGCCTTCCAGGCGCTGGCCAGGTCCGGGGAGCATATCGTAGCCTCCAAGACCATCTACGGAGGCACCTACAACCTGCTGGCCCATACCCTGCCGCTGACCAACGGCATCACAACCACGTTCGTGGACCCGGACGTCGAGGGCGCCTTTGAAAACGCCATACAGCCCAACACCAAGGCCATCTTCGTGGAGACGCTGGGCAACCCGAACTCCAACCTGGTGGATATCGAGGCCATCGCCGCCGTGGCCCACAAGGCGGGCATCCCGCTGGTGGTGGACAGCACCTTTGCCACGCCCTATCTGGTGCGCCCGCTGGAATACGGCGCGGACATCGTCGTCCACAGCGCCACGAAATTCATCGGCGGCCACGGCACGGCCATCGGCGGCGTGATCGTGGAGGGCGGCAAATTCGACTGGAAAAAGAGCGGCAGATATCCCTGGATCGCGGAGCCCAACCCCAGCTACCACGGCATATCCTTCGCGGACGCGGTGGGCCCGGCGGCCTTCGTCACCTACATCCGCGCCATCCTGCTGCGCGACACCGGCGCGACGCTGTCCCCCTTCCACGCCTTCTTGTTCCTCCAGGGGCTGGAGACCCTCTCCCTGCGCGTGGAGCGCCACGTCCAGAACGCGCTGAAGATCGTCAAATACCTGTCTGAACATCCGCAGGTGGAGGCGGTCCACCATCCCTCCCTGCCCTCGGAGAGCAGTCACGCTCTGTACAAAAAGTACTTCCCCAACGGCGGCGGCAGCATCTTCACCTTTGAAATCAAGGGCAGCGCCAAGGACGCCCAGAAATTCATCGACAACCTGCCGATATTCAGCCTGCTGGCCAACGTGGCCGACGTGAAGAGCCTGGTCATCCACCCGGCCAGCACCACCCACAGCCAGCTCACCGAGGCGGAGCTGTTGCAGCAGGGCATCAAGCCCAACACTATCCGCCTGTCCATCGGCATCGAGAAGGCAGAGGACCTGATCGCCGCACTGGACGCCGCGTTTGCAGCCATCAAATGACCGCGCACCCGACAAGCCCCGCGGATCCGCCGCGGGGCTTCAGGATATTGACAAAGTCAATATCCTGACAGGCCGATGAGAAGCCTGCAAGACAAGGAAGAACAGCCTGCAAATGAGGGCGCTTACCCAGATGTAAGTAACCGAATTTGCAGGCTGTTCTGACGCAGGAAGCAGAAATTTCAACCACACAAGCGCTTTTCCCGGAAATTTCTGCGTTTGCGGGCTCTGTCAGCGGTCTGAAGCCCCGCGGATCCGCCGCGGGGCTTGCTCTTTTCCACAGCATTAAATTAAAGTATACACCGTTGACAAAGCCATCCGTCCCCTGTATACTCAATCAAAAAGGAGGTGCGGAGCATGGCTGTAAGGCTGGGCGCGCAGGGCGGCATCGCGGCGTGTTGTTGCAGGGCAGCCTTGCCATGCCTTGACGCCGCCTGACAACACTTCGCATGAAAGCGGCCCGGGCGGGCCGCTTTTTTCGCGGAACGGCGCGTCCCGCCGAGGCGGCTTTCGCATAGTATACACATCCGACACCGAAGGGACTGAGCCCATGGATTTTGACTTCATACAGCGCTTTGCGCCGATGTATGTGAAGGCCGCCGGCCTGACGCTGCGCATCGGGGCCATCGGCATACTGCTGTCACTGGCCGTCGGCGCGCTGTGCTGCCTGGCGCGCTGGTTCCGCGTGCCGGTGCTTCGGCAGATCGCCGCGGTGTACATCGAGCTGGCCCGCAACACGCCGCTGCTGGTGCAGCTGTTCTTCCTGTATTTCGGGCTGCCCAAGGTGGGCGTCAAGCTGAGCGCCGAGGCCTGCGCCATCACAGGGCTCACGTTCCTCGGCGGCGCTTACATGGCGGAGGCGCTGCGCAGCGGCCTGGAGGCGGTGGACAAGGCCCAGGGCGAGGCGGGCATGTGCATCGGCCTCACCACCCTGCAAAACCTGCGCTTCGTGATCCTGCCCCAGGCGCTGGCCACGGCCATCCCCGCCATCGGCGCCAACGTCATCTTCCTGATCAAGGAGACCAGCGTATTCAGCGCCGTGGCGCTGGCGGACCTGATGTATGTGGCAAAGGACCTGATCGGCATGTACTACAAGACCGACGAGGCGCTTCTGATGCTGACGGTGGCGTATCTGACGCTGCTGCTGCCGATCTCCATCGCCTTTTCGCTGCTGGAAAGGAGGTTGCGCTATGCAGGATTTGGCAGTGCTGTTCAAGGGCAATAACTTCCAGCGGCTGCTGGGCGGGCTGGGTGTGACGCTGAAGCTCTCTCTCCTGTCCGTGGCGCTCTCCATCGCGCTGGGCCTGGCGGTGGGCGCGCTGATGACGCTGAAAAACCCCGTCGTTCGCGCCTTCTTTCGGCTGTGGCTGGAAACCGTGCGCATTGTGCCCCAGCTGGTGCTGCTGTTTTTGGTCTATTTCGGGCTGGCCAAGGCCTTCAATATCCAGATCACCGGCGAAACGGCGGCGGTGGCGGTGTTCACCTTCTGGGGCGCGGGCGAGATGGGCGACCTCGTGCGCGGCGCCATCACTTCCATACCCGCCCACCAGCGGGAGAGCAGCGCCGCCCTCGGGCTGACCCGAGGACAGTGCTGGCGCTTCGTGCTGCTGCCCCAGGCCGCGCGGCGGCTGGTGCCCCAGGCCATCAACCTTGCCACCCGCATGATCAAGACCACATCTCTGGTCATGCTGATCGGCGTGGTGGAGGTGCTGAAGGTGGGCAGCCAGATCATCGACGCCGCCCGGTACGACGCGCCCCAGGGCGCCATATGGGTCTACGCCGCGGTGTTCTTCATGTACTTTATCGCGTGCTGGCCGATTTCACTCGTCGCGGGCCGGCTGGAAAAGCGCTGGACGGCATAGAGGAGGCTTTACCATGGGCAACGCACCCATTCTTGAGGTCAAAAATCTGAGCAAGCATTTCGACGGCACGGGCGTGCTGAAGGACGTCTCCTTCGCCATGAACGAGGGCGAGGTCATCGTGGTCGTCGGCCCCAGCGGCTGCGGCAAATCCACGCTGCTGCGCTGCATCAACGGCCTGGAGCATCCCGACGGCGGCGAGATTTTGCTGGACGGCAAGCGCATCGACAGCGGAGCGAACCTGGTGGAGGTGCGCCGTCAGATCGGCATGGTGTTCCAAAGCTACGATCTGTTCCCCCACATGGACGTGCTGGGCAACCTGACCCTCGGCCCCGTGCAGGCGCTGAAGCGCCCCAGGCTGGAGGTGGAGGCCGAAGCCGAAAAGGCGCTGGCCCGGGTGGGCCTGGCAGATCGCGCCCGCGCCCTGCCCCGGCAGCTCTCCGGCGGCCAGAAGCAGCGCGTGGCGCTGGTGCGGGCCATGCTGATGCACCCGCGGCTGCTGCTACTGGACGAGATCACCGCCGCGCTGGACCCGGAAATGGTGCGCGAGGTGCTGAACGTGGTATTGGATCTGGCCCGGGACGGCATGACCATGCTGATCGTCACCCATGAAATGCGCTTTGCCGAGGCCGTGGCCGACCGGGTGATGTTCCTGGAGGGCGGCGTGGTGCTGGAAAGCGCCAAGCCATCGGAATTCTTCCACAATCCCCGGAGCGAGCGGGCGCGGCAGTTCCTGAACACCTTCGAATTTGACGCGGTAAAGTGATAGTGTAAAAAAAGGGTAAACCCCTTGACAGCGCAACCGGCGCCGCATATAATAAGCCTATAACCAATCGAAACAATAGGTAAAAGGAGGGCGAAGCCATGAAGCGCACCGCGAACCATCTGAACATGTGTTGTATGTGCCGTCAGCGTCGCCCGATGCTCTGCCGGTCATATTGACGTGTTTCAAGCACAGCGATATACTCAGGCGGAACGGAACGGACGGCGCGAGCTTACGTTCCGTTCCGCTTGTCTATATAAGCACATCCCCAACCCACAAGCAAAAAGGAGAGATTGACATGAAGAAGCTGTTTGCACTGGTTCTGGTTCTGGCCATCGCCCTGATTCCCGCCGCCCTGGCGGACGCGCAGGCGCGCAACCTGGATGAAATTGTGGAAAGCGGCAAGCTGACCATCGGCGTATTCTCCGATAAGAAGCCCTTCGGCTATGTGGACGAGACCGGCGAGTACCAGGGCTACGACGTGTACTTCGCCCGCCGCCTGGCGGAGGACCTGGGTGTGGAGCTGGAGCTGGTGAGCGTGGACGCGCCCAACCGCGTGGAATACCTGACCAGCGCCAAGGTGGACATCATACTGGCCAACTTCACCGTCACGCCGGAGCGCTCCGAGGTCGTGGACTTCGCGCTGCCCTATATGAAGGTGGCCCTGGGCGTGGTCAGCCCCGACGACGCGCTGATCACCGATATCGAGACCCTGCGGGGCAAGACCCTGATCGTCTCCAAGGGCACCACCGCCGAGACCTGGTTCACCGCCAATGAGCCGGACGTGAACCTGCTCAAGTTCGACACCTATACCGAGACCTTCAACGCCCTGCTGGACGGCCGCGGAGACGCCCTCTCCACCGACAACACCGAGGTACTGGCCTGGGCGCTGGAAAACCCCGGCTTCACTGTGGGCATTGAGACCCTGGGCAGCCTGGACACCATCGCCCCCGCGGTGCAGAAGGGCAACGACACCGTGCTGGCCTTCATCAACGAGGAGATCGAAAAGCTGGCCGGGGAGCAGTTCTTCCACGCCGACTATGAGGCGACCCTGAAGGAGGTCTACGGCGACGCCGTGGATCCCGACAACCTGGTGGTCGAAGGCGGCGTTATCGAATAGGGGCAGCGCCCCAGGCCCTTGCTGCCGCGCTCTTCAACCACCCCCCATGCGCCACTGATTCCAGCGCATGGGGGTTGCGTTTGCGGGTTTATCCGCGCATTTCCTCCCCGTTATGCTCAGGCAGCGCCCCAGGCCCTTGCTGCCGCGCTCTTCAACCACCCCCCATGCACCACTGATTCCAGCGCATGGGGGTGCGTTTGCAGATTCATTTATTCCATCACTCCAGCAGAAAGCAGCTGGTGTAGGCGATGGCCCGGGGCCCGTAATAGTATCCCAGGCCGTTGGCCCTGCACACCTCCGACACCACCATGCCGCAGGCCTCCATGGACGAGACGCGCTTATCCGGGAAGCGGCAGGGGGCATCTGGACAGGTACAGACCCTGCAACGGGTGCAGGCGCCCACGCCCAGGGCCAGCAGATCCGGCCACCGCCTGCAAAGCGCCTCATGCAGCGCGTTGAAGCGGGCCTTGTGGGCGGTCTCCACCTCCATCATGCCCTCGAAATCCAGCGAATCCTCCACCTCGCCCACGCTCTGCACCAGGATGCCCCGGCGATAGCGGGCGATGCTTTGCCGGAGGTCCTCCAGCTCCCCGCAGGCGGGCGGGCAGCTCCAGTTTTTGCCGTAGGCGCCGCAGCCACCCGAGGCGCACATATCCCGAACCTCCTTTTTAAGTTCGATGGTGGCCGCGTCCAAAGGCGCCAGATGGGTAAAGCCCGCCTTCGCCGCCATGGCCTCCAGCGCCTGCATGTCCAGCATGTCAGTCCTCCTCTTCGTCGTCCGAAAAGTTCAGCTGCTCCACAAATTCATCCTGGAACCGCGCCAGCGTCGCAAGCTCCATAAACTCGGTCTCCCGCGCCAGGCGCTCCGCCTCCGGCCAGGCGTCTGCATCCGTCAGCACCAGCCTTGCCCCCGCGCCGGCGGCGTTGCCAACGGGCACGATCGCGTCCCGCAATTCGGCGGGGATCAGCCCGATGGCGCAGGCGCTGTCGGGGTTGATGCAGTTGCCGAAGGCCCCGGCGATGTCAACCTCCCGTATGTCCCCGATGGCCACACCCAGCCTTTGGGCCATCAGCCGCAGTCCCGCGGCTATGGCCGCCTTTGCCAGCTGCACCTCACGCACGTCCTTCTGGGTCAGGTACACGCCGGTATCGCCCAGCTCATAGCGCTCGCCGCCCATAAGCCGCCCGGTACCGTCCAGCTCTCCCGTCTCCAGCAGCGCCGCCACCAGGTCCACCAGGCCGGAGCCGCAGATGCCCTTCGCGTGGTCCTCTCCGATCACGTGCCAGCAAAGCGCGCCGTCCCGAAGCCACACGCGGTCTACCGCGCCGTCCGCGCCCCGCATACCGCAAGCGATCTTCGCGCCCTCAAAGGCGGGCCCGGCGGCGGCGGCGCAGGCCACCCGGCGGCGCTTATCGCCCAGCACCAGTTCGCCGTTGGTGCCTATGTCAATCATCAGCGTCAGCTTCTCGCGACGCAGCCAGTCGCCGCTGATCAGGCAGGCCACGGTATCCGCGCCCACATAGCCGCCGATCACCGGCAGCGCGAACAGCAGCGCCTCCGGATGGACGCCCATGCCCCAGTCCGTCGCCCGCAGCACGAGAGGCTGGCTGACCGTGGGATTGTAGGGGGCCTTCACCAGCGAATCCGGAGAAATGCCAAAGAACAGGTGGTGCATGGCGGTATTGCCCGCCAGCGACACGGCGAACACCCGCCCGGGGGAGACGCCAGCCTGATCGCACATGCGCCGCAGCAGCTCGTCCAGAGCCCGGCGAACGCAGCCGGACAGCTCGCCCGTGCCGCATCTCAGGGCGCAGTCCGCCCGGGAGATCACATCCGCGCCGAACTGTGTCTGGGGGTTGCGCATACCCGCGGACGCAAGGACGCCCTGGGCGCCGGCATCCATCAGATAGCCCGCGATGGACGTGGTGCCCAGGTCGAAGGCGGCCATGTAAGCCTCGGGGCGCTCCGCGACCAGCTCCAGCACCCGGCCGCCGCCCGTCACGGCCCAGATCTCCCCCTTTGTTTCGGCCAGCAGCGCGCCGAGGCCCGCGCACAGGCGCAGATTCGGCCCCGAAACCTCCATCCCTGCCTCCGCCAGCGCCCCGGCCAGGCGCGACCAGTCGGAGGTACTCTCCCCCCGGACGCAGGGCGGCACGGTCACCCGCACGACGCGGACGGCCGGGTTCCAGTTTCGCATAGCCTGTCCGGCGGACTCCGTCAGCACGCGCAGTTCTTCGCCGCCCCGGAGAACGCGGACCTCCAGATCGCCCTCCACCGCCGTTTGGCACATGAGCGCGCGCCGCCACCGTTCATCCCCGGGCGCGCGAAGCACCGCCGCGCACTTTCCACAGCTCCCCTTGCCGCCGCAGGGCGCGTCCGTGGACAGCCGCGCCGCGATCCGCGCCTGAAGCAGCGTCGTGCCGGCGGGCACCAAGACCGTGCGGCCCTCCGGGATGAAATTCACACTGTAATTCATCGCCTTGCCCCTGTTCTTTTTTTCCTATCATAGCACACTTTGCGCGTTTAGCCAA
>JAFUCP010000217.1 GCA_017459565.1 Clostridia bacterium
CTGCGCCGCCATTCTGGCCTATGCCGCCCAGGACGGCGACGTGGACGCCGCGCTGGACGCCCAGGCGGATATCTATAGCTTCGCCGAGGGCGAGCGCGAGGCCGTTCGCTGCCAGATGCGCGCTCTCATCGAAATGGCGTTGTCCGCGGCGGCTTAGAAAAAGTGGACAGACAGCCGCACAGCGTGCGCCGGTTGCGTTTATCGGCAATCGGCCCGATAAATGCGATGGCAGGGACGATATTTTCGTCCCTGCCATCGCTTTCCAATATGCCTTCGAAGGGATGAATCATGCCGCGCCGTCAGAAGGCTCCGCGGTCAGATAATCGATATATTGCACAACGGCGTCCATGCGGGCGCTGTTCCCTATGACGCCGAGGTACACGTCCCCCGAAAAATCCGCGCGTGCAAGCAGCGGGAATGAGGAAATCAGGATGCCGTTGACGACCTCGCGGGTCTCGGCCCGGTAGGGCACGCTCTCGTCAAGGGTGTGTTCGATGTCGTTGTCCTCGAGGATGACCGTGTTTTCCGTCAGTCGGCCCTCAAGACGCTGGGAAAGCTCCGCGCTCAGCTGATCCTCCAGGGGCAGCAGATAGCCCCCGGCGGACATGATATCATATGCCTCGCGGTTCATCAGCACCACGTCCAGCTGCCCGCTGGACATGGCGGCCAGCAGCTTGAGCCGGGAGGCGTAGGCGTATTCGTGGTTCTGCACGGAGGCGTCCATGCTCAGATACAGATTGCGGTACAGCCTGACCTCGCGCTTGCCGGGGTTTTCACCTATGGCGCGCGTGAAGCCTTCGCCCAGCGCGTCCTCCAGGGCGTCGCCCACGGTTACGTTGGCGCAGGCGACGAACAGCAGCGCCTCCTTCCGGGTGAGCCGGTAGTACAGCACGCTGCCCAGGGCGACCACGGCGATGAGGATCAGCACCAGCGGGAATTTGTAGTATTCAAAGATGTGGTCGAGACGCTGCGGCAGGCTCATGCGGGCCAGGGCCTCCCGGTTCTCTGCCCGCTCCGATTCCGTCAGCTTCACGGCTCCGTCTCCCCGTCGGGCTTTTTATCCTTCGGCGCGTTGGGGTCGTAGAGAAGTGGACGCAGTATCTTCAGCAGCATGTGGGCGCTGATGACCGCGCAGAGGCCCTCGCCGAAGATGATGAGGGGCGTGAACACGTTGACCACCAGGAAGAACATGGCGTAATGGATGAATACCACCAGTATGGTTACAAACAGATAGTGCGTGCCGATGAGAAAGGCGTTTTTGAACATGTTGACCGTGGTGTTGCTGGCGATGGACAGGAGGGGAAAGATGTAGGTCAGCACGATGATATAGGCGATGATGCAGGCGTAGATGCAGGCCAGCAGCAGCGTCCAGATCACGGCGGCCGTCCCTGTGGAGGCGGCGCGCAGCCGGGTAAGCAGCACCACATCCGCACCGATGAGCAGGCCCGCGGCCAGCATGATCAGCCATATGACGGTGGCCTGCTTGAAATTCTGCTTAAAGGAGCGGAAGAACATGGTCGTGATGTAGCTGCCCTCGTCCTTGGCGATCTTGAAGGAGGTGTAGTAAAGCGCCGTGGTGGACGCTCCGATGGTGACGATGGGCAGACAGCACACCAGCCACATCACGTTCAGGCAGCATCCATAGCTGAGCTTCAGAAAGAGCTGTCCGAATTTGCTGTCATAGGATAAAAAACGCATAACGCTACCTCCTGATCGCAAAGGGTCGTGGGGTCACAGCCGGGTGGAATCCCGGTAAATCAGCTCGGTTTCGGTGTGTACCGTGCGAAAATCCAGATTCGGCTCCTTGATACGGGAGAGCAGCAGGTGCATCGCGGCGACGGCCATAATCTGGGTGTGTATGTGTACGGTGGTCAGCGCAGGGGTCATGATTCGGGAATTGGGGGAGTCGTCAAAGCCGCAGAACAGCACTTCCTCCGGCACCGATTTGCCCAGCTTGCGCAGGGCGTAGATGGCGTCCTCGGCGGCAAAGTCGTTGGCGCAGATAAACACCTCCGGCAGTTCGGACAGCTCCGCCAGCGCCTCCTCCAGCCTTTCGCGCTCGCTGGTCTTGATGCAAAAGCGCTCGTTGACGGGAACGTCCGCCATGAGCATGGCATATCTGAAGGCGGTGTAGCGCTCATAGAAGGACTGGCAATGCTCATAATCGCCGATGAAGCCGATTTTCCGCCGGCCCCTGAGCAGCATATCGTTGACAAACCGCGTTATGGCGGTGGTGTTTTCCATGTAAAGCTGATCGGCGGGCAGGTCGATGCCGTCGCGCTTGTTGGGGCCGTCCACAAAAAGCACCGGCAGGCCCAGATCGCATATCATTTCGTCATAGGCCCGGTCGAACATCTCCACGCATATGATGGCGCTGACCCGGCCCGGATCGAAGGTGAGCGGCAGCGTGCGGCACAGCAGGTTATCCCGGTCCACCCGGTGGCTGTTCAGCGCATAGCCCAGACGTTCCAGGTCCCGCTTGAGCTTGTCCAGCATCAGCGTGGCGAAGTGGGCGGGGGAGATGACGCACCCGCAGAGCAGGGCAATTTCCCCTTTGCTCTGTTGCTCCTGCGCGCCGATGGCCCCGGTATGCGCCTTGATATAGGAAAACTGCTTATAGCCCATCTCTACGGCTTTTTCAAGGATCCTTTCGCGGGTCGCGTCCGCCAGGCCGTCGGCGTTGTTGATGGCCTTGGATACGGTGTTGCGGGAAATGCCCAGCTCATCCGCGATATCCTGTATGGTAACTCTCTTCATAGAGGAAGCCTCCTTGACAGTACATAAGCATTGTAGCATGTAATGATGCAAATGTCAAATGTATATTGTGCATATGATCAATTTTCATTGAGAATTTCAGCGAAATATTAAATTGGACCCTGGAAGCAGATCCAATGGCGAAAAAATACCGGCAAAAGTGTGCAAATGTCACCATTTGGGGTTGACACAACCTGTATATAATGCTAAAATACCGATAAGGCCCCCGAATGGAATGTGTAAATGCAACCTGCCGATGCAAATGCACATTAGGGGAGAATGGAAAAAAGGAGGATTACAATGAACAAGCCCTTGCGTGCCAAGGAAAAGGTGCCCCTCAAACAGAGGACGCACAACACTCTGGTGTACCTGCGGCAGCACTGGCAGCTCTACCTGATCTTCATGTTGCCGGCGTTCGTGCTGACGATCATCTTCCGCTACATTCCGATGGGCGGCGTGGCGATCGCCTTCATGGACTATAACCCGTTCCGCGGCCTGTGGCACAGCGACTGGGTGGGATTCGAGCATTTCAACCGATTCCTGTCCTCGCCGGACTTCATGAAATACCTGATGAACACTCTTAAGCTGAGCGTGTTCGGCCTTTTGTGGGGATTTCCGGCGCCGATCCTGCTGGCGTTCCTGCTCAACCGCATCCTCAGCTCCAAGATCAAGCAGAAGGTTCAGCTGGTGCTGTATATGCCCAACTTCATCTCGGTTATCGTCCTTTGCGGTATCGTCCGTATTCTTCTCTCGCCGACCGGCATGGTGAACATGATTCTGGGAACGAATTACAATTTCATGACCATGCCACAGGCGTTCCGAACGATCTACATTGCCAGCGGCATTTGGCAGGGCGCTGGCTGGGCCTCCATCATCTACACCGCGGCGCTGTCCAACGCCAGCAAGGATTTGAAGGAGGCGGCTGTCATCGACGGCGCGAACCTGATCCAGCAGATCAAGACGGTTGAGTGGCCGGCGATCAAGGATACCGTCCTCATCCAGTTCATCATGGCGGTGGGCAACATCATGAGCGTCGGCTTTGAAAAGGCCTACGCCCTGCAGACCGACCTGAACATGGGCGCCTCTGAGATCATCTCCACCTACGTGTACAAGAAGGGTCTTCTGGACGGCGATTACGGCTTTTCCACCGCGGTTGGCCTGTTCAACACCGTCATCAACATTATTCTGCTGATCTCCATGAATACCATTGTCAAGAAGATGAACGAAGGCAAGGGCATTTAAGGAAGGGGGAGTGAGCGAATGAGTGTTGCGAATACTACGGTTAAAAAGAAGAAGAGCGAGTTTGCCAAGTACCCCGCCGGGGACAAGACGATCCTGATCATTGCCTATGTGATCCTGGGTATCTTCCTGTGCGCGATCATCCTCCCCGTGCTGTACATCATACTGGCCTCCTTCATCGATCCCATCACGCTGCAGAACAAGGGCGTGACCTTCGACTTCAGCAATTGGACCACGACCGCCTACCAGCGCGTGCTGGGCAACGGGCAGATATGGGTGGGCTTCAAGAACGCGCTGATTTATTCGGTGCTGTTCACCATCATCTCCGTCATCATCACGCTGTTGGCGGCCTACCCGATGTCCCGTTCGGACTTCAGGTTCAAGCGCTTCTTCAATACGATCTATGTGATCACGATGTTCTTCGGCGGCGGCCTGATTCCCACGTACCTGCTGATCAGCGACCTGGGGATGCTCAACACCATCTGGGCCATTCTGCTGCCCGGCGCGTTCAGCGTGTGGAACATGATCATTGCCCGGACCTACTATCAGGGCGTTCCCCACGACCTTGAGGAGGCGGCCTCCATCGACGGCGCAAGCGAGATGGTCTACTTCTTCAAGATCCTGCTGCCGGTCTGCACGCCGATCATCGCCACCATCTGCATGTGGCAGTTCGTCGGCATGTGGAACAGCTACTTCGACGCCATGATCTATCTGAACGACGTCTCCAAGCAGCCCCTGCAGCTGGTGCTGCGCGGCATCCTGATTCAGAGCCAGCCGGAGCCCGGCATGGTTTCCGATATGCAGAGTACCGCCCAGCGCGCCCAGCTGGCGGAGCTTCTGAAGTACGCCACGATCATCATTTCCAGTCTGCCGCTTCTGATCATGTATCCCTTCTTCCAGAGGTACTTCGACAGCGGCATCATGGCCGGCGCGGTCAAGGGCTGAGCCGGTTTGCGAAAACCCTTGCAGGCCGCTGGCCTGTGCAATAAAAGAAAAGGAGATAAGACTATGCGCAAGATTTCCATGATCCTGGCCCTGTGCCTGTGCCTGGCGATGCTGACGAGCGCCGCCCTGGCCGATGGCTACACCTTCCCCCTGGAGAACACCGAAACCTTCACCGCCCTGACCAACTATCCCGTGGGCACCGAGGCGGACCCCAACAACCGCACCATCTTCAAGCGCCTGGAGGAGGCCACCAACGTTCACGTCGAGTGGCGCACGATCCAGAGCGATCAGTGGGGCGAGAAGATTGCCCTGGAGATGTCCAACGCCAGGACGCTGCCTGAGCTGGTGTTCAACGCCGGCTTCGGCGATACCGACCTGCAGAAGTATGCCAAGCAGGGCGCCATCATCGCCCTGGAGGACTACATCGACACCTGCATGCCCAACCTGCAGAAGGTGTTCGAGCAGGCGCCCGAGTACCGCACCATGTGTACCGATGAGAACGGCCACATCTGGGCCTTCCCGTGGATCGAGCAGCTGGGCTATGAAAAGACTGCCATCCAGGCCGTCGGCAGCAACATGCCCTTCATCAACAAGGGCTGGCTGGACTTCCTGGGTCTGGAAGTGCCCACCACCGTGGATGACTTCGAGGCGGCCCTGATCGCCTTCCGCGACAACGCCGACGCCCTGAAGGCCGAGTTCAACGTCGACGGCTCCATCATCCCCATGTCCTTCATCATGAACGATCAGGACCCCTACTTCCTGATCAACGGCTTCGGCGAAGGCTATGGCGACGTGGACAACTGGCGCCACATCACCGTCACCAACGACAAGCAGGTCATTTCCACCGCCACCACCGAGGGCTTCAGGAAGGGCACCGAGTGGATGCACAAGCTGTATGAAGAGGGCCTGATCGATCCCGAAGCCTTCACGCAGGAATGGTCCACCTATGTGGCCAAGGGCAAGTCCGGCCGCTACGGCGTCTGCTTCTCCTGGGACGTGGCCAACATCGCCCAGGTCAGCATGGACGACCTGATCGCCGGCAAGAGCTGGGTGCCGCTGCCCGCGCTGACCGCCGATGTGCGCAATGTCACCCCCTGCAACGGCGCCTTCACCTCCGGCTTCGACCGCGGCCGCTGCGTCGTGACCGCCCTGTGCAAGAACCCCGAGCTGGTCTGCTCCTGGATCGACCAAATGTATGCGCCCATGCAGTCCCCGCAGAACAACTGGGGCACCTACGGCGAGGATGACGAGTTCGATATCTTCGAAATGGGCACCAACGATGCCGGCGAGCCCATGCTGAAGCACACCTGGCTGGGCGACGCCTCTCCCGTTGAGGTCCGCGAGGCCGAGAGCGTGAACGGCCCCCTGGCCATCCTGGACAGCTACTATGGCGTGTATGTCACCCTGCCCGACGACGCGGCCTATCGCCTCAACTGGATCAAGGATGTCTACACCCCCGACATGAACAACGACTACTGCTATCCCAATGTGTTCATGAACGCTGAGGACAACAAGCAGTGTTCCAACCTGTCCGCCGACCTGTCCAAGTGCGTCAATACCGCCAAGTCCGACTGGGTGATGAACGGCTTCGACGATGCCGCCTGGGAGAAGTTCCAGGACGACCTGAAGGCCTATGGTCTGGACGAGTATCTGGCGATCCATCAGAAGTATCTGGACGCCTACTTCGCGGGCTAATCTCATGTCCCCATTCGCTTTCCTCCCCCTCCTACCTCCTCTCTGGGGGAGGAAAGCTCCTTTGAAACGACAAAAGCCACAACAGGAAGGAAACGCTTATGATCAGCCAGGCATTGCAGAAGGCGCGGGATTTTGAATCCCAGTATATTTCGTATGTACCCAGGGAGGAACGCCCGGAATTCCACGTCACCGGCGGCATCGGCTGGATCAACGATCCCAACGGCTTCTCCGTTTACAAGGGCGAATACCATCTGTTTTTCCAGTACAATCCCTACAAGCCCGTCTGGGGACCGATGCACTGGGGCCACGTCAAGACCCGGGATTTCATCCGCTGGGAACGGCTCCCGGTGGCCCTCGCCCCGGATATGCCCTATGACAAGGACGGCTGCTTTTCCGGCAGCGCCACCGAGCTGGACGACGGCAGGCAGCTGCTGATGTACACGGGCGTGCGGGAAGAGCGCCAGGAGGACGGCACGCTTCGGGCGTACCAGACCCAGTGCCTGGCCGTGGGCGACGGCGTGAACTATGAAAAGCTGGACGCGAACCCCGTGCTGACGGCGGCGGACCTGCCCAAGGGCGGCAGCGCCGAGGATTTCCGGGACCCCAAGCTGTGGCGAGAGGGCGACGGTTACTATGCCGTGGTGGGCAACCGCCCGGCGGACGGCAGCGGCTCCATACTGCTTTTCAAGAGCGACGACGCCTTTAACTGGAGCTACCAGGGCCGCGTCGCCTCCAACCACAGACAGTACGGCATGATGTGGGAGTGCCCGGACTACTTCAAGCTGGACGGCAAGGACGTGCTGTTTGTCAGCCCCCAGGAGATGATCCCCATCGGGCTGGAGTTCCACGCCGGGAACGGCACCGTGTGCATGATCGGCGAGGAAAACGCGCAGAAGCATCTGATCCGGGAGAATGTCCACGCCATCGACTACGGCATCGACTTCTACGCGCCCCAGACGCTCAGGGCGCTGGATGGCCGCCGCATCATGATTGCGTGGCTGCAAAACTGGGATACGGCCAGAAGCCAGCCCAAGGGCATCCGGCTGTGCGGCCAGATGACCGTGCCCCGGGAGCTGTCCATCCGGGACGGCCGGCTGATCCAGCAGCCCGTGCGGGAGCTGGAGAACTACTACGGCGAAAAGATCAGCTACAAGAACGTGCCCCTGTCCACGGAGACCTTCCTGACGGGCGTGCGCGGCAGGGTGATCGATCTGACGGTGAACGTCCGTCCCGCCAGCGGCAGCGCCATGTACCGCTCATTCAAGCTGAACCTGGCCAAGGACGGCGAACATGTGACCACCATTCGCTACAAGCCCGAACAGGGCATCGTTCGGGTGGACCGCTCCCGGTGCGGCTTCAGGTTTGATATCGTTCACGTTCGGGAATTTCCGGTTTACAACAAGCAGGGCCACATCAAGTTGCGCTGCGTGCTGGACAAGCACAGCCTGGAGCTGTTCGTCAACGACGGCGAACAGGCGGCCAGCTTCGTGCTGCACACCGATGTTTCAGCGGATGTGATCAGCTTCGAGGCCGACGGCGAGGTGCGCATGGACGTGGACAAGTACGATCTGGTTTTCGACAAAGAGGAAGAAGAATGATATAGCGCCGGCATCCCGGCACATCGCTCAGGCATGGATTTGTCCGTGTCATGCGGAATCCTGTCAAGACAGATGACCGATACCATTGATACTCTCGACCACATTCCAATGAGGCGGCGCTACTCCACGTAATGGCCCGTCTACATTCAAGAAGGAGGAAGTGAGTCCGCAGGCTCGCGGTGCGGCAGTGTGGAGACCTGTCGTAATGCGGTTCGCAACAGCGTTTGCGACGCGAGGCAGCGCGGGAGGAATCCCCGCTGTCAGAGCAACAGTTATGTCCAATGTTGTGCTGAAGAACATAAAGAAGGTATACGACGGCAACGTTCTGGCGGTTCACGACGTGAACCTGGAGATCGCCGACAAGGAGTTCATCGTGCTGGTCGGGCCCTCCGGCTGCGGCAAGTCCACCACGCTGCGCATGGTCGCGGGCCTGGAGGACATTTCCGACGGCGAGCTGTACATCGACGGCAGGCTGTGCAACGATGTGGCCCCCAAGGACCGGGATATCGCCATGGTGTTCCAGAGCTACGCGCTGTATCCGCATCTGTCGGTGTATGACAACATGGCCTTCGCGCTGAAGCTGAAGAAGACGCCGAAAAACGTCATCGACAAGAAGGTGCGCGAGGTGGCCGAGATTCTGGATATCACCCAGTACCTGGAGCGCAAGCCCAAGGCCCTGTCCGGCGGCCAGCGGCAGCGCGTGGCCATCGGCCGTGCCATGGTGCGCGATCCCAAGGTGTTTTTGATGGACGAGCCGCTTTCCAACCTGGATGCCAAGCTGCGCAACCAGATGCGCGCGGAGATCATCAAGCTGCGCCAGAGGATCAACACCACCTTCATGTACGTCACCCATGACCAGACCGAGGCCATGACCCTGGGCGACAGGATCGTCATCATGAAGGACGGCTTCGTGAACCAGATCGGCACGCCGACCGAGGTTTTCTCCAAGCCCGTGAACCTGTTCGTGGCCGGCTTCATCGGTATGCCGGTGATGAACTTCTTCGATGGCTGCAAGCTGCTTGTGGAGAACGGCACCTACTTTGCAGAGATCCGCGGCGTCCGCTTTGAGCTGGACAAGTTCCAGCAGAAGGCCCTCAGGCAGAACGGCCAGAAGGCCTGCGATATCGTTGCGGGCATCCGCCCCCAGCACATTTCGGTGGGCGAGGGCGAGCTGAGCGCGCTGATCGAGGTTTCCGAAATGCTGGGCACCGAGGTCAACCTGCACACCCGCTCCAACGACGACGAGGTGGTCATGGTGATCCCCACGGTGGATCTGACCGTGGACGTTTCCATGGGCAAGACCATCCGCTTCACCACCCAGCCGCGCCTTATCCAGCTGTTCGACAAGGCCTCTGGCAACAACCTGATCTGGTTCGACGAGGAATCCTACAAGAACAACGCGCCGATGTGCAAGGAGTACAGCTTCTGATTTCATAAGGCAGAGATCGGACCCAGAAATGGTGTCCTGGCACGGGCCTGTTTGGGCCGGATCGGATAACACCGGGGAGGCTGATAACATGAAGAAACTCGTTGCCTTTGTAATGTGCGCTGCCATGCTGCTGTGCATGGGCGCGGCGATGGCCGAGGACTATGCCATCGCCACCGATACTACCTTCCGTCCGTTTGAGTATACCGATGAAAGCGGCGCTCTGGTGGGCATCGACATGGAAATCCTGGCGGCCGTCGCCGCGGATCAGGGCTTTACCTACACCGTCGAGGCGATGGGCTGGGACGGCTCCATCGCCGCCTGCCAGGCGGGCCAGAAGGACGGCATGATCGCCGCCGCTTCCATCACCGAAGAGCGCAAGGCGGATGGCTGGATCTTCTCCGACGGATATTTCACCGCTACCCAGTCCATGGCCATAGCCCAGGATACCCCCATTGCGGGCTTTGAGGACCTGAAGGGCCACACGGTTGCCGTTAAGGCGGAGACCCTGAGCATGGATTACGCCGAAAGCCTTGCCGAGCAGTATGGCTTCAACGTGAAAACCTATGGCTCCACGCTGGCTGTTTTCATGGCGGTCACGGGGGGCGAGTGCGCGGCCTGCTTCGAAGATACGCCGGTCATTGAGGATTATATCCGAAACGGCGGCGTGTTTTTGCAGCTTGTGGAAGGAACCGCCAACGAGGGTGCGGATTATGGCTTCGTCGTGTTCTCTTCCGACAGGCAGGAGCTTGTGGACAGGTTCAACGCGGGCCTGGCCAACATCAAGGCGAACGGCGCGTATGACGAGATTCTGAACAGGTATATGGGCGAATAACGGACGTTTCTGATGGCACCCTACCGGGACTGGAGGCCGGAATCCCCGGCTTCCGGTCCTTTCCATATTTACATTTAGCGAGAGGGGAGCGCGCTGTATGAAAAGAAGGCCGGCTGCCATAGCGGTTTTGATGGCGTTTCTTATTTCCTTTGTCCCTTGCTGCGCCCTGGCTGAGGCCTATGCGCCGGTGGACCATCGCCTGTATCCCGCGCCGGAGGGCGGTTATGTGGGCGATACCATGCCCTATGTGACCGAGGACGGCGAGCTGGAGCTGTATTACCTGTACGATACCGACCACAACGGCCAGGGCTATCACCCGATTTACAGGTTTACCACGGATGACCTTGTCGGCTATGAGGACGATGGCATGGCGCTGAATTTTGGCCTCATGTCCGATCCCGATCCGGCTCTGGGCACCGGCTCCGTGCTGCGGGACCGGGAGGGGCTTTACCACCTGTTTTACACCGGCCACAACGATACCGGCAACGGCGGCATGGGCAAGGAGTGCGTCATGCACGCCACGAGCCCGGACCGCGAGAATTGGGAAAAGCGCCCGGAGGATACCTTTTTTGCCCCCGACGGCTATTCCCGGGACGACTTCCGCGATCCGGAGGTGTTCTGGATGGAGGCGGACGGATGCTATTGGATGCTGATCGCCGCCCGGGAGCAGGAGTTGGGCGGCGTGGTGGCGAAGTATACCTCCGACGATCTGAAAAGCTGGCGCTTTGAGGGACCGATCTACGCGCCCCGGGCGCAGTACATGCTGGAGTGCCCGGACCTGTTTTGCATGGGCGATACCTGGTATATGACCTACAGCTGGGATTGCGTCACCTATTACGCCATCGGCGAATCCATGAACGGTCCCTTTGCCGCGCCGGAGGACAACATACTGGATGGCCAGGGCCTGATGGAGGGGAACGGCTTTGTGTTCTACGCGGCCAAGACCGCCGAGTGGAACGGGAACACCTACCTGTGCGGCTGGCTGGGTCGCGCCGCGTTGTCCGCGGATTCCGGCATCTACCAGTGGGCGGGCAACGTCATCAACCATCAGCTTGTGCGGCATGAGGACGGCACGCTGGGCGTGACGGCCCCGGAAAGCTTCGCGGATTACTTTACGCGCGACCTGCCGTTCCAGGCCGAGGAGGCCGGGGCAACGGCAAATATCGGGGCAAACGATATATCGCTCTCTGCTAAGGGCGAAGATATTGCCCTGGCGGACATGGGCGTGCGCGCGCCCACAATGCTGTTTGAGTGCGATGTGGAATTGGGCCCGGACGGCTGCGCCGGCTTTGCCTTCGGCGGCAGCGAGGCGGATGCGGCCTGGACCGCGCTGTGCCTGGACGCCGAAAGGAATCTGCTGCACTACGAGGGCTATGAGCTGACGGAGCTTGACGACTATCCCCCGATGGCGGTCACGCGGTTCGATTTTTCCGAAAACGCGCTGCACCATGTGACGCTGGTGTGCGAAAACGAAATCGTCGTGCTGTACATCGACGATGAAAAGGCGCTCAGCTCCCGCATCGGCCATTCCACGAACGGCGCGCATATCGGCGTGTTTGCCGAGGGCTGCGACGCCGAGTTCAGCCATATTACAATCAAGACGCCAGAATAGGGAATCTGCGACGGGGAGGGAACGGGTCCATGCCTGAATTACATTACAAAGAGGCCCTGAAGCTGGGACAAAAGGCGTATCGCGCGTGCGTTTCCGCGGGAAAGGACCCTTGCCTTCCCGTCCTGGATGACATGATTTCCTCTCAGAGCGCCGCCGCGGGCCAGGCCCTGGGGCTGGCATCGATCCCCGCGGAGTTCATCGTCGGGACGAAAACCCGCGGGCGCACGAACGCCTTTGCCCGCAATTTCATGCCGCTGCTGCCGGAAAACACGGAGTTTGCCCAGAAGTGGGAGAGCCTGTGCCGGTCGCACCTGGCCGAGGGCATCCGCGATCCCATCAAGGTGTATGAATACCTGAACCGCTACTATGTCCAGGAGGGCAACAAGCGGGTCAGCGTCCTCAGGTTCTTCGGCGCGGTCAGCATCCCGGCGGAGGTCGTTCGCATTATGCCGAAGGACACGGATTCAGCGGAGGTCCAGCTTTATCTGGATTATCTCGCCTTCAACCGCGCAAGCGGCGTCAATTACATCGAATTGCACAAAAAAGGCGGCTACGCCAGGCTCCAGGCGCTGATGGGCAAGGGCGCGGACGAGGACTGGTCAGACGATGAGCGAAGCCGCTTCTCCGCCGCCTACCATGCCTTCAAGCAGGTCTATGAGGCCGCCGGCGGGGACAGGCTGGCCACCTCCGCTGCCGACGCGATGCTGGCATACCTGGAAATATACGGCTATGAGCGCCTGTGCGAGGACAGCTCCGCGGAGCTGAAAAGGGCGATTGCCCGAATGTGGGAGGAGGTGGAGCTGGCCCAGGAGGCGTCGCCCATCGAACTCAAGACCGAGCCGGCAAAGGAAAAAAAGACGGCGCTGCTGTCCAAGGTCGCCGCCGCCGTCAAGCCGGTCAGGGTGGCCCTGATCTACGATAAGAGCCCCCACAGCTCTGCCTGGGCCTACGGGCACGAGCAGGGCAGACAGTATGTGCAGCAGGTGTTTCAGGGCAGGATCGAAACCGCCGCCTACTGCGATGCCATGGCGAACGGGGACGCGCAGACCCTTGAGAGGGCGATTGCCGACGGGAACCGGGTGCTGTTCACCACGTCGCCGCGCCAGCTGCCGGCCAGCCTTCAGGCGGCGGTGGCGCACCCGGAGGCGACGATCTTCAACTGTGCCCTGAACCAGTCCCACCGTTACATCCGCACATACTATCCCCGGATCTATGAGGTGAAGTTCATCATCGGCGCGATTGCCGGGGCCATGGCTTCGGACGGCGTCGTCGGCTATGTGTGCGATTATCCCATCTACGGGCAGGTCGCCGGCATCAACGCCTTTGCCCTGGGCGTGCAGCTGGTCAATCCCCGGGCGAAGGTCGCGCTGGAGTGGTCGTCCGTCGTGGGAACGGGAGCCGCGCGCAGAAAGCTGGAGCAGCAGGGCATCCGGCTGATCTCCACCCAGGATTTCACGCGCCAGAGCGACGGCAGCTTCGGTGAAAACGGGCTGCTGCTCTGTGAAAACGGCGGCTCGCGCCTGCTGGCCGCGCCGCTGTGGAGGTGGGATGTGTACTATGAGGAGATGCTGCGCCGCCTGCTGGACAGGACCGTGAAGGAGGAATACGCGGCCAGCAACAAGGCCCTGAACTATTACTGGGGCATGGCCGCGGGCGTGGTGGACGTGCAATGGTCCGACGCGCTCCCGGAGGGCGTCAAAAAGCTGGCCGGGTTCCTGAAGCAGGGCATCTGCCGGGAGATGTGTGATCCCTTCCGTCTGCCCATACGGGACCAGTCCGGCACGGCTGTGGATGCGGAAGGGGAGGCGCTGAAGCTGGCACAGATCATGGAGATGGACTGGCTGGTTGAAAACGTCGTCGGCGCGCTTCCGGGATATGACGAACTCAAGGCCTTCAGCAAGGCCACAGTGGATGTGATGGGCGTTGGCCCATCCACAAGGGACAAGGCATAGGGCGCGGAGAAACCGCCCCAAAACGTCGTTGACCGGGATAACGCCGCAGGGCGCTTTCCCGGTCAAAGTCTTTAGCCGGCCGAACGGGCCTGGGCGCAGAGGGCAAGAGTGTGTTTCGTTCATGGTACACTCACTTCGTGGGATGCCGATTTGGAGACACACTCTAATCCGTTTTCGTGGAATCGCGGTAAATCAGCTCCGTCTCGGTATGCACAATGCGGAAATTCAGGCCTGGATCGTCGATGCGGCTGATCAACAGGTTCATCGCGGCGATGGCCATGATCTGGGTATGCGTATGCACGGTGGTCAGTGCCGGGGTCATGATGCGGGAATTGGGGGAGTCGTCAAAGCCGCAAAACAGCACGTCTCCCGGCACGGATTTGCCCAGCTTGCGCAGGGTGTAAATCGCGTCCACCGCGATAAAATCGTTGGCGCAGATGAACACCTCGGGCAAATCCGTCAGCGCCGCCAGGGCTTCGGCGACATCCTCTGACTTCTGGACCTTGAGGCAATGGCGCTCGTCAACCGGCGCGCCCGCCATCAGCATGGCGCAGCGGAAGGCGGCGTAGCGCTCGTAAAAGGACTGGCAATGCTCATAATTGCCGATGAAGCCGATTTTCCGCTTGCCCCGGGCCAGCATGTCGTTGACAAACCGCGTGATGGCGGTAATATTGTCCATGTAAAGCTGGTCGGCGGGCAGGTCCATGCCGTCGCGCTTGTGGGGACCGTCCACAAAAAGCACCGGCAGACCCAAATCGCAGATCATTTCATCGTAGGCCCGGTCGAACATCTCAATGCAGATGATGGCGACGGCTTGATCGGGGAAAAAGGTAACCGGCAGGGATCGGTGCGCGAAGTTGTCCGGCTCGACGCGGTGGGCGTTCAGGGTATAGCCAAGCTGGGACAACTCCATTTTCAGCTTGTCCAGCATCAGCGAGGCGAAGTGGGCGGGCGCGATGATATCCCCGAAAAGCAATGCGATTTCGCCCTTGTATGCAGCCTCCTGCTCCGGAGCATTGAGCGTATGGGCCCTTATGTATGAAAACTGCTTGTACCCCATTTCGGTGGCTTTCTGCAAGATTTTTAGCCGGGTCGCCTCCGCCAGGCCGTCCGCGTTGTTGATGGCCTTGGACACGGTGTTGCGGGAAATGCCCAGTTCATCCGCGATATCCTGTATCGTTACCTTTTTCATCTGTGGCTCCTTAGCTGTTCTGCCTGTATTGTAACATACAATAAAACAAATTTCAATTACTATCCGGCGCGGCGTACGAAGCGGGCCGGAATAGAAAACGCGCTGATTTCAGGCCCACGGAGCCGCGTGTGGGCCTGTGTGCGCACAATTTAACAGACGATGGTTGCAAAACGGGATAGCGGCCGGCATGGACAGGCGGGATCAGCGTGCCTTCAGGGCCGATCGAATAAAGCCCGCGAACAGCGGATGGGGCCGGTTTGGCCGGCTTTTAAACTCCGGGTGGAACTGCACGCCGATGAAAAAGGGTTCGCCGGGAATTTCCACGGTCTCCACCAGTCGCCCGTCGGGGGACAGGCCGGAGAGGACGAGACCCGCGGCGGTCAGCGCGCCGCGGAAGCTGTTGCTGAACTCATAGCGGTGGCGGTGCCGCTCGCTGATTTCGGTTGCGCCGTAGCAGGCCGCGATGGCGGTGCCGTGCTTTAACACACAGGGATACCTTCCCAGCCGCAGCGTGCCGCCCTTGTCGATGGCGTCGCTCTGATCGGGCATATAGTGGATGACCTGATACGGGCTGTTCTCGTCGAACTCATGGGAATTGGCGCCTTCAAGCCCGGCTACATGCCGCGCATATTCGATCACGGCGATCTGCATCCCCAGGCAGATGCCGAAATAGGGCACGTGATGCTCCCGGCAGTACCGCGCCGCCAGGATCATGCCCTCGATGCCGCGGCTGCCGAAGCCGCCGGGGACGATGATGCCGTCTATCGCCCCCCGGGTTTCGCCCGCGGCTTGGTCCTTTAGCTGCGCTTGCGGGCTCAGCCTCGCTTCGCTTGGCGCTCCTGACAGCGTTTCAATATAATTCTCCTCCGTCAGCGTCTCGGAATCAATCCATTCAATCTCAACCTTCGCGTCCAGCGCGTAGCCTGCGTGGCGCAGCGCCTCGGCCACGGACAGATAGGCGTCGTGCAGCTGCACATACTTGCCCACAAGGCCGATCCTCACGGTTCCGGACTGGTGGTGGATGCGCCCCACCAGGGCTCGCCATTCCGAAAGGTCGGGCTTCGGCGCGTCGATGCCCAGCTCCCGGCAGACGATGCCGGACAGGTTCGCCGCCTCCAGCATCAGCGGCGCTTCATACAGGTTTTCAAGCGTGCGGTTCTCGATGACGCAGTCGGGCTTGACGTTGCAGAAGTGGGCGATCTTGGAAAAAATACTCTGATCCGTGATCGGCTCGTCCGCGCGCAGCACGATGATGTTCGGCGCGATGCCCATGCCCTGCAGCTCCTTTACGGAGTGCTGGGTGGGCTTGGACTTGTGTTCGCCGCTGGCCTTCAGATAGGGCACCAGCGTGACATGGATGTACAGCGCGTTTTCCCTGCCAACCTCCAGCCCCGTCTGGCGGATGGCCTCGATGAAGGGCTGGGATTCAATATCGCCGATGGTGCCGCCGATTTCGGTGATGACCACGTCGGCGTCCGTTTTTTTGCCCACTTGATAGATGAAAGCCTTGATTTCATCGGTGATGTGGGGGATGGTTTGCACGGTGCTGCCCAGATAGCCGCCCCGGCGCTCCCGCTGGATGACGTTTGAATAGACCTTTCCCGTGGTCAGGTTGGAAAACCGGTTCAGATCCTCGTCGATAAAGCGCTCGTAGTGGCCCAGGTCCAGGTCGGTCTCCGCGCCGTCCTCAGTGACGTACACCTCGCCGTGCTGATACGGGCTCATCGTGCCGGGGTCCACGTTGATATAGGGGTCCAGCTTCTGAGCCGCCACTTTCAGCCCACGGGCCTTCAGGAGCCGCCCCAGCGAAGCCGCCGTGATGCCCTTGCCAAGCCCGGATACCACGCCGCCGGTGACAAAGATATATTTGGTCATTGCGCGTCCTCCTTTAAATAACTGTCAACCTCCAGGGCCGCTGCCCGCCCATCTGCCAGCGCCCGCACCACCAGGGATTGCCCCGTGCGCATGTCGCCCGCGGAAAAGAGGTTGTCCCGCAGGCGATGGCTGCCGTTTTCGGGCATCATGCAGCCCTTTTGATTGAGTGCTGCGCCGAAGCGCTCAGCCGTCGCCTCCTCGCAGCCCACAAAGCCCGCCGCGATCAAAAGCAGGTCGCAGGGCAGAAGCTGCTCCGTGCCGGAAATGGGGTCGAAGCCCCTGAGCTTTACGGTTTCTATCTGGCCGGGGAGGCGGCGCTTGACCGTCGTCTCATAGACGCGGGGGTCGCCGCCCTGGCGGTGGATGGCCTCCAGCTGGCCGTAATCGGTGCGCAGCGTCCGCGGCCACTCCGGCCAGGGGTTGCCGGGCAGGCGCTCAGCCGGCGGCGCGGGCATCATTTCCAGCTGCAGGACGGAGGCGCAGCCCTGCCTGAGCGCCGTGCCCACGCAGTCGTTGCCGGTGTCGCCGCCACCCACGACCACCACATGCCTGTCCCTGGCGGTAATGACAGGCTCATCCCCGGATAATACCGCCCTGGTGGCAGCTGTCAGATAGTCCACGGCATAGACGCCCTCCACCTTCAGCGACCTCGGCTTCTTCGCCCCGCCGCAGAGGACCACGGCGTCGTATACATCCATGATTTCAGGGCTTGCCTCTGTGTTCAGCGTAAAGCGCACGCCCTCGGCCTCCATCAGCCGGATGCGGCGCTCGACGATGGGCTTGGGCAGCTTCATGCTGGGGATGCCGTACATCAAAAGGCCCCCGGCGCGGTCGGCGCGCTCGATGACCGAGACCGCGTGACCCAGCCGGTTCAGCAGATCGGCGCAGGCCAGCCCGGCGGGGCCGCTGCCCACGACGGCCACGCGCCTGCCCGTGCGCCGTCCGGGGCTTCTCGGTCGGACCCAGTCCCTTTCAAAGCCCGTTTCGATCAGGTACAGCTCGTTGTCCCGGTTGGTCAAGGCATCCTTTTCCAGATTGCATGCCTTTTCACACAGCGCCGGACAGACCCTGCCCGTGAACTCCGGGAAAGGCGCGGTCATGAGCAGCCGCTCCAGCGCCTCGCGCTCCCTGCCCCGGTACAGCAAATCGTTCCACTCCGGGATCAGGTTGTGAAGCGGACAGCCGAATTCCGACTGGCAGAAGGGCACGCCGCAATTCATGCAGCGCGATGCCTGCGCCCGCCGCGCCTCCGCGCCCTGAGGGCTGTGAAGCGCCCCGAAGTCGTTGAGCCGCGCCGCCGCATCCCGGTATGGATTCTCGGAGCGGGCGATTTCCATGAATCCCGTCACCTTGCCCATGCCTGTACCCCCTTCAAATAATCCAGATATTCGTTTGATATGACCGCCCTGAAGCGGGGCAGCCAGGCTTCGAAATCCGATAAAATCTCCAATGCCCTGCGGGAATCTGTGTGCCGCGCGTGCATTTCCAGCAGCCGACGCAGCTCCGCGGCCTGTTCGCCCAGGACCGCGTGCGCCCGCACCAGGCCGCCGTTGATGCGGTTTACCAGCGCGCCGTCCTCGTCCAGCACCCATGCGATGCCGCCGGACATGCCCGCGCCGAAGTTGTCGCCCACGGGTCCCAGCACCGCCACGCGCCCGCCGGTCATGTACTCGCAGCCGTGGTCGCCCACGCCCTCCACCACTGCCCACGCGCCCGAATTGCGCACGGCAAAGCGCTCGCCCGCCATGCCCGCGATAAAGGCGTATCCGCCCGTCGCGCCGTAGAGCGCCACGTTGCCGATCAGCGTATCGCCCGGGCTCCACACCGCGTCGGCGGGAGGGCAGACGGAAATCGTGCCGCCGGAGAGACCCTTGCCCACGTAGTCGTTGGCCACGCCGTACAGCGTGATGCTCTGGCCCTTTGGCAAAAAAGCGCCGAAGCTCTGTCCGCCGCAGCCCTGGGCCTGGATGTGGCGCTCGCCCTTGAGCAGCGCGCCGAAGGCCCGGTCTGTGGTGGTCAGCTGGACATGGTCCTGGATAAGCCGCGCGTCCATGCGCTCGCGCAGCCCGAAATCGTGCTTCGATTCCGGCTGAAAGTGGGTGTTGCGGGCAAAGCCGGTCAGATCACTCAGATTCATTTCCGCGCCGTCCTTCAGCTTCAGAAGGTCGCTTCTGCCCACCAGCTCGTTCACCGTCCGCGCGCCCAGCTTTGCCATGATCCGCCGCAGCTGCCGGGCCACAAAGATCATAAAGCGTTCCACATATTCGGGCTTTCCGATGAACCGCTTGCGCAGCCGGGGGTCCTGGGTCGCCACGCCGAAGGGACAGGTGCCCAGGTGGCACACGCGCATCATGCGGCAGCCCATGGTGATCAGCGGCGCGGTGGCAAAGCCGAACTCCTCCGCGCCCAGCAGCAGCGCCACGGCGACATCGTGGCCGGTCATCAGCTTGCCGTCGGTCTCCAGCGTCACGGTCTGGCGCAGGCGGTTCCTGCACAGCACCTGGTGCGCCTCGGCCAGGCCGATTTCCCAGGGCAGGCCCGCGTGGTGGATGCTGCTCATGGGGGCTGCGCCGGTGCCGCCTTCGCCGCCGGAGATCAGGATGCCGCCCGCCCCGGCCTTCGCCACGCCGCTGGCGATGGTGCCCACGCCGGTGGAGGACACCAGCTTCACGGTGATCTTCGCTTCCTCGTTGGCACATGAGGCGCGAAACCCTTGGCTTCGCGGTTCAGCGCTTTGCGCCGAACTGACTTGGCATAATCCGGGATTATGGCAAGCCACCTGCAGATCGTATATCAGCTCGGCCAGATCCTCTATAGAGTAAATGTCGTGGTGGGGCGGGGGAGAGATCAGCGAAATCCCCGGCGTGGCGCAGCGGGTTTTGGCCACGCTGTCCGTCACCTTCGCGCCGGGCAAATGCCCGCCCTCGCCGGGCTTCGCGCCCTGGGCCATCTTGATCTGGATCTCCCGGGCGGAGAGCAGATAGTCCCGGGTCACGCCGAAGCGCCCGGAGGCCACCTGCTTGATGGCGGAATTGAGCTCGGTGCCGAAGCGCTCCGGCAGCTCGCCGCCCTCGCCGCTGTTGGATTTGCCGCCCAGGCGGTTCATGGCCTTGGCCATGCACTCGTGGGCCTCCCGGGAGATGGAGCCGTAGGACATGGCCCCGGTTTTGAAGCGCTTGACGATGCTCTCAACCGGCTCCACCTCGGAAAGCGGAACGGGGTTGCACACTTCGTATTTAAAATCCAACATGGCGCGGATGGTGCGCGGGCCGTCGTTTTCCACCAGCGCGGCATAGGCGTCGAACTTCGCCTCGTCGTCCGTCCACACCGCCTGTTGCAGCAGATGAATGACCCTCGGGCTGTACAGATGCTCTTCCACGCTCCCGCCTGTGCGCAGCCTGTGGCGGCCGACGCTGTCAAGGCCGCCTTGAAGCGGGCTTGAGAAGGCGGCGTCGTGGTGGTACCTGCTGTCGGCCTCCACGTCGTGCAGCCCCTTTCCGCCAAGGCAGCAGGGCGTGTTGGTGAAATAATGATCGACAAACTGCTGATCCAGCCCCACCGCCTCGAAAAGCTGGGCGCTCTGATAGGCCTGCAGCGTGGATACGCCCATCTTGGAGGCAATCTTCAAGACGCCCGCCGTCAGGGCCCGGTTGTAATTCTGCACGGCGTCATCGGACAGGCTTTCCCGGATGACCGCGTGGGCCAGGTACGGGTTCACCGCCCGCGCGCCGTAGGCGATCAGCATGGCCAGCTGATGGGTGTCCCGGGGCTCGCCGCTCTCCAGGATCACGGAGACCTTTGTCCGCTTTTTGATGTGGATCAGGTGCTGCTCCAGCGCGGAGACCGCCAGCAGCGAGGGGATCGCCAGGCGGCTTGCATCCACGCCCCGGTCGGACAAAATCAGGATGTTCGCGCCCTTCGCGCAGGCGGCGTCGCAGGCGGCGAAGAAATCCCGCATGGCCTGGCGAAGCCGCGTCGTGACCGGGTAGAGCAGGGAAATTTCCATGACCTTGAAGGAGACGTGGTCAATATCGCGGATGCGCCGCAATTCCTCCTCCGTCAGCACGGGGGAGGGCAGCTCCAGCACGGCACAGTTGTCGGCTTCATGCGACAGCAGGTTCCCGTCGTCGCCCAGATAAATGGAGCAGTCCGTCTTGCAGGCCTCCCGGAGCGCGTCGATGGGCGGGTTGGTCACCTGGGCGAAGCGCTGCTTAAAATAATCGTACAGCGGCGGATGTGCCTTGGACAGCGCCGCCAGGGGCTCGTCCGCGCCCATGGACGCGATGGGCTCCTGCCCGCTCTTTGCCATGGGCAGGATGACATCCTGAACGTCCTCGTAAGCATAGCCGAAGGCCCTGCAAAGGGCTTTTGTATCTTCAATTTTGTCGCCTACAGCAGCCTCGGGCAGGTCGTCCAGCCGGACGATTTGCTTTGTCCACTCCCCATAGGGATGCTGACGGGCATAATGCGCCTTCAGCGCGTCCGATTCCAGCAGCTCGCCGGTTTTCAGGTCGGCCATCAACACGTCGCCGCCCTTGAGCTTCCAGCGGCGGCGGATGTGGGCGTTTTCCTCGAACAGCACGCCCGCCTCGCTGGACAGGATCAGCCGCTTATCGTCCGTCAGGGCGCAGCGCAACGGGCGAAGGCCGTTGCGGTCCAGGGACGCGCACACGCTGTCGCCGTCGGAATACAGAATCGCCGCGGGGCCGTCCCAGGGCTCCATCATCGTGGCATAGTATCGGTACAGGTCGCGCCAGGGCGTTTCTGCGCCATCCCCCTGCCAGGGCTCCGGCAGCAGCACCATGCCCGCCAGCGGCAGAGGAAAGCCGTTCATGGCCATGAATTCCAGCGTGTTGTCCAGCATCTGGGAATCGCTGCCGCCCTCCGCTACTACGGGCAGCACGCGCTTCATGGAATCGCCCATGACGGCTGAGCGCATGGTCTCCTCCCGGGCCTTCATGCGGTCGTGATTGCCGCGAATGGTGTTGATTTCGCCGTTGTGCAGCAAAAAGCGCTGGGGATGGGCCTTGGACCAGCTGGGGAAGGTGTTCGTGGAAAAGCGGGAGTGGACCATGGCCATCCGGGATACATAGCGCACGTCCTGAAGATCGTCGTAAAAGGAGCGCAGCTGGGAAACCAGCATCATGCCCTTGTAGACGACGGTGCGACAGGACAGAGAGCAGATATAGGCGTCTGTGTCCTGCTTTTCAAACACCCGGCGCAGAATATACAGCTTTCGGTCAAAGTCGGCTCCCGGGGCGGTGTCTGAAGGCCGCTTCAGAAAGCACTGCCGGATGCGGGGCATGGTCCTGCGCGCTCCCGCGCCCAGCTGGGCCGGGTGACAGGGCACGTCCCGCCAGCCCAGCACGGGGATGCCCTCCGAGGCCGACAGCTGATCGAAGATGCGGCACACATTGGAAACGCCCACCTCATCCTCGGGCAAAAAGAACATCCCGACGCCATAGTCGCCGGGCTTGCCCAGTAATATGCCTTCCTCCCGCGCCCATGCGGTGAAGAATTCGTGGGGCAGCTGGGTCATGATGCCCACGCCGTCGCCGGTGGTGCCCAGGGCGTCGCTGCCCGCGCGGTGGGCCAGGCGTTCCACGATGGTGAGCGCCTGGTCCACTGTGCGGTGGGTGGCCCTGCCGCTCAGATCGACGATTGCGCCGACGCCGCAGGACTCATGCTCCAGCTCGGGATGATAGAGCGGATACTGTTGGTCATACATCGTTGGAACCCCCTTGTAACAACTGCGCGGCATAGTCCGTCATCTTCATGTTGTGCCGCATGGCGTATTGCTGGATGTGGCGGTGGGCGGCGGGCTCGTCGATGCCCTCGCGGCGCATTATAAGCCGCTTGGCCTCCTCTACCAGGGCCCTGTCCCCGTCGGAGCGCCTGGGCATGCGCATGGCGTGCAGCTGGCAGAGCATCTCCACGGCCCCGACCACGCGGCTTCCGGGACAGGGAAAGGCCAGCTTGAATACCCGGGGCGATTCACAGGCCTCCAGCGCCTCGGGCCGGGAGATCATGAGCAGCTGGAAGGCATCGCCGAAGTCGGCGGCCAGCTCGTCCGCCGGAGCGCCCGGCAGTGTGCCCGCGAGGATGGCAATGCCGTCCTCACATTCATTCAGCGTGCGCCGAAGCTCGCCGCCGGAGGCGCATTGGCGAAAGATCCCCAAGCCGGAGGCGGCCAGCAGCCGGGTCAGCTGCGCTCGGCTCGCCTCCGAGGCGCCGGCGACAATGATTCTCGGCATGTGACTGCCTCCTTTCAATCAATTGAGCGGGGAATTTGCGCGGGCAAACGGGAACATTTCGCGGCGGGACTGCCGTGGGCGATATCCCGGTTTGGATGGCGCGTCAGTACATCACCAGGTAACGCCCGATCTCCCAGGAACTGACGTGCGTCCTGTAGGCGTCCCATTCCTTTTCCTTGCCCTCCACGTACTGGGAAAGCACATGTTCGCCCAGGGCGTTACAGATCACGGCGTCCGCCTTCAGGCACTTCACGGCCTCGTGCAGCGTCCCCGGCAGGCTTTCGATGCCCCTGGCTGCGCGGGCGTCGGCATCCATGGCGAAGATGTTTTCGGTGATCTCATCCGGGGGCGTGAGTCCCTTTTCGATGCCGTCCAGGCCCGCCGCCAGGCACACCGCCATGTTCAGGTAGGGGTTGCAGCTGGGGTCCGGACAGCGCAGCTCTACCCGGGTGCCCATGCCCCGGGAGGCGGGGATGCGGATGAGGGCGCTTCGGTTGCTGGCGCTCCATGCCAGGTAGCAGGGCGCTTCATAGCCCGGCACCAGCCGCTTGTAGCTGTTCACCAGCGGATTGGTGATGGCCGCCATGCCCCGAACATGGCTGAGGATGCCGGCGATGAAGCTGTAGGCCTCCTTGCTAAGCCCGCGGGCATCGGACGGGTCGGCGAACACGTTCTTGCCGTCCTTGAACAGGGACATGTTCGTGTGCATACCGCTGCCGTTGATGCCGAACACCGGCTTGGGCATGAACGTGGCGTGCAGGCCGTTCTTCTGAGCCAGGGTCTTTACCGCCAGCTTGAAGGTCATGATGTTGTCCGCGGCGGTGAGGGCGTCGGCGTATTTGAAGTCGATCTCGTGCTGCCCCGCGGCCACCTCATGGTGACTGGCCTCGATCTCAAAGCCCATCTGCTCCAGCGCCAGGCAGATCTCCCGCCGCGTGCTTTCGCCGTGGTCCAGAGGGCCCAGGTCGAAGTAACCCGCCTCGTCGGAGGTCGCGGTGGTGGGGCGCCCCTGCTCGTCGGTCTGGAACAGGAAGAACTCCATCTCCGGGCCGACGTTGAAGCTGTAGCCCATGTCGGCCGCTTTTTTCAGGATGCGCTTCAGCGTGCCCCGGGGATCGCCCTCAAAGGGCGTGCCGTCGGGGTTGTATACGTCGCAGATCAGCCGCGCCACCTTGCCGTGCTGGGGCCGCCAGGGCAGGATGGCGAAGGTGTCCAGGTCGGGCCGCAGGTACTGGTCGGATTCGTTGATGCGGACAAAGCCCTCGATGGAGCTGCCGTCGATCATGATCTCGTTATTTACGGCCTTCTCCACCTGGCTGGCGGTGATGGCCACGTTTTTCAGCTGGCCGAATATGTCCGTAAACTGCATCCGGATGAATTCTACGTCGCCGTCCCTGACCAGGCGGATGATGTCTTCCTTCGTGTACTTGCTCATGGGATTACCTCCTTAAAACAAAAAGGGGCAAGGAAGCCGATCAACACGACTCCCTTGCCTTGTCACGCGAAAAGCATAGCATATCCAAGGGCAGACTGTCAAGAGATTTGAATGTTAAATAACGCGAAAATGCGAAAAAACGCAGAAAACGGGGCGTAATATGGAAATAATGCAAGTTAACAAATTCTTAATTGCATAATCCTATTGACAACGTTTTGCAGGGATGCTATAATCAGCGCAAAATTTCACAGACAAAGCGTTGCGGAAGCAGAGTAACCCGGCGGGGATGAGGCCCTTGCGCATCCCCACGGCGGCATCCCAGAGAGCGGGCGACGGTGAAAATCCCGTATGGGCCACCGGGCGAAAAACCCTTCCAAGTCCAAACTGAAAGCAGCCATGTGATTAGGGGCGGCGTGCTGGCGGCACGTTACAGCGGCCAGGGTTGAATGTGGCCTTGCAGTAGTAAGCTCATCCGCGCCTGCGCGCGGATGGCACGGACCAATTCGGAGCATTGAACTTTGCCACAGAGACCCGATAAGAGAAGCAAATCAGGTGGCACCACGGAGCGGCGGCCTTCGTCCTGAAATCCAGACAGGACAGCCGACCATTTTACGGAGGTGCTTTTTATGTGTTCCATCTTTGGCGTCGAAGGGAAAACCGTTCCCGAAAAAAAGCTGCGCGCGTGCTTTGACCGAACGATCAGTCGCGGCCCGGACATGAGCCGCTTCATTGAAATCCCACGCGGGTATCTGGGCTTTCACAGGCTGGCCATCATGGGTCTGACGGCGGAGGGAATGCAGCCGTTTGAAATGGACGGCTCCTATGTGGTCTGCAACGGCGAGCTGTACGGCTTCCGCCCGCTGCGCCAGCGCCTGATCGACGAGGGTTTTCCCATCAGGAGCGCGTCGGACTGCGAGATCCTGCTGCCGCTGTACCAAGAATCTGGGGTGGAGATGTTCAAGACGCGGGACGCGGAGTTTGCGCTGATCCTGTACGACGCAGAACAGGACAAGCTGATCGCCGCGCGCGACCCCATCGGCATCCGCCCGCTTTACTACGGCTATACCGGGGAAGGCGGGATCGCCTTTGCCAGCGAGCCCAAGAACCTCATGGGCCTTTGCGCTGCGATCATGCCCTTCCCGCCGGGGCATTACTGGGTGGACGGGGAGTTTGTCCGCTATGCCGACCCGTCTCATGTGGATCAGTTCACCATGAAGGACGAGGACCACGTCTGCCAAAAGCTGCGCCGGCTGCTGATCGACGGCGTTCAAAAGCGCCTGGACGCCGACGCGCCGGTGGGCTTTTTGCTCTCCGGCGGGCTGGATTCCTCGCTGGTGTGCGCCATCGCCCGGAAGTTACTCGACAAGCCCATCCGCACCTTCGCCATCGGCATGGATGTTGACGCCATCGACCTCAAGTATGCCCGCATGGTGGCCGATTATATCGGTTCGGACCACACCGAGGTCATCATCACTGAAAGGGACGTGCTGGAAGCGCTGCCAAAGGTGGTGGAGCTGTTGGGCACCTGGGATATCACCACCATCCGGGCCTCCATCGGCATGTACCTGGTGTGCAGGTACATCCATGAAAACACGGACATCCGTGTGCTTTTGACGGGGGAAATATCAGACGAGCTGTTCGGCTACAAATACACCGACTTCGCCCCCAGCGCCGCGGCGTTTCAGGAGGAGGCGGAGAAGCGTGTCCGGGAGCTGCACATGTACGACGTACTGCGGGCGGACCGCTGCATCAGCGTAAACTCCCTGGAGGCGCGGGTGCCCTTCGGGGATCTGAAGTTCGTGCGCTACGCCATGTCCATCGATCCGGAGCTGAAAATGAACAGGCAGGGCGTCGCGGCAAAACCTTCGATGCTGCCGGCGACGGTTTCCGGTGTTACCGGAAACTGTCAATCTCTCCGGGATTGCCACCCGCACATGGGCAAGTACCTCATCCGCAGGGCGTTCGCGGACGATCACATCCTGCCCGATGAGATCCTGTGGCGTCAGAAGGCGGCCTTTTCCGACGCGGTGGGTCATTCGATGGTTTCAGACCTCAAGGCCCTGGCGGAGCGCACCTATACCGACGCAGAGTTTGCCGAAAAGGCGGCAATATACGACTACCGACGCCCGTTCACCAAGGAAAGCCTTTTGTACCGGGAGCTTTTCGAGCGATACTACCCCGGTCAGGCGCGGATGATCGCGGACTTCTGGATGCCCAACAGGTCCTGGCCCGGCTGCGATGTGGACGATCCCTCGGCACGGGTGCTTTCAAACTACGGGGCCAGCGGAGTGTGAAGAGATCAGAGAGCAGCGGGGTTTTCATTAACCATATCTCAACTTGACAAATCGACCCTACCCGACTACAATCACACTCAATTCCAAGCAACGAGCGCAAGGGCGCGCAGCGGGATTCGTCTCGCCGCCGCCCTTGCGCTTTGTTTTTGGAGATTGTCGGCGTGCTGCGCAATTCGCTGTCGCTTCCTTGCCAGCCGACTCGGAAAACGTTTCGTTTTCCCAATCTGACCAAAAGAAGGAGGAAAAAACTATGTCATTTTCCGCTGTCAACACGATTTGGGTGCTGCTGGGCGCGGCGTTGGTGTTCTTCATGCAGGCGGGCTTCGCCATGTGCGAGGCAGGCTTTACGAGGGCCAAGAACACCGGCAACATCCTGATGAAGAACCTGATGGACTTCTGCATTGGCACGCCGCTATACTGGCTGGCGGGCTTTGGCATCATGTTCGGCGCGGGCACGGCGGCCTTCGGTCGGATCGACCCCTTCATAATGGGCGACTACAGCCACATCCTGCCCGCGGGGGTGCCGCTGTGGGCCTTCGCCATCTTCCAGACGGTGTTCTGCGCCACCAGCGCCACCATCGTCTCCGGCGCGATGGCGGAGCGCACAAAATTCTCTGCCTATTGCGTATATTCGGCCGCGATTTCGCTGTTTATCTATCCCGTTTCCGGGCATTGGATATGGGGCGGCGGCTGGCTCAGCGAACTGGGCTTCCATGATTTCGCCGGCTCCACCTGCGTCCACATGGTGGGCGGCGTGTGCGCCCTGATCGGCGCGAAGCTGCTGGGGCCCCGCATCGGCAAGTACGGGAAGGACGGCAAGCCCCGGGCAATCCTGGGCCACAACCTGTCCATTGCGGCGCTGGGGGTGTTCATCCTCTGGTTCTGCTGGTTCGGCTTCAACGGCGCCAGCACCGTGGGCATGGACAGCGACGCGCTGATCGTCTCGGCTGGTCTGGTGTTCTTCAACACCAACCTGGCCGCGGCGGTGGCCACGCTGACCACCATGATCTTCACCTGGCTGCGCTACGGCAAGCCCGACGTGTCCATGACCTTC
>JAFUCP010000037.1 GCA_017459565.1 Clostridia bacterium
TCAGGATATTGACAAAGTCAATAGACTGACAGGCCGTTGAAAAAGCCTGCAAGACAAGGAAGAACAGCCTGCAAATGAGGGCGCTTACCCGAATGTAAGTAACCGAATTTGCAGGCTGTCCTGACGCAGGAAGCAGAAATTTCAACCACACAAGCGCCATTTCCGGAAATTTCTGCGTTTGCGGGCTTTGTCAGCGGTCTGAAAGGCGCGTGAGCGCCTTTTTCCATATCCACCGCCTTCCCACAGGGTTTTCCACCGCCCGCGAACGCGCTTTCTTTTTGACAAAACCCGCGCGAAAAACGCGCTTTCTGTGGCCCTCTATGGACTTTTGGAACGCCCGATGCTACAATAAACCTGATATGTTATCCACAACCCTGTGAATATATCCGCGAATGATATCCACAACAGCGCGGATGGAGGCAAGATACGTCATGAATTACACGCCTGAGGACAAGGCGAAATGGGATCGCGTAATGGAAATGCTGGAGGAGACGCTGCGCAATTCGGGGCAGCTTCCTGCCTACAACGCGTTTATCAAGCCCCTGAAGCTCTACGCCGCGACCTCGGATACGCTCTATATCAGCGGGGACTCCATATTCAACCTGAACCACATGAAGGGACGCTACGGCACCATGATCTATGCCACGGTGCCCCTGGTATTCGGGCGCAGGTTTGAGCTTGAATACTACCCCGAAAACATCATTTCCCAGATGGTTTCCCGTCAGGAGCAGGCCACGACGCTGAACGAAAAGTATACCTTTGACAATTTCATCATCGGGCAGTCCAACCGCTTTGCCTACGCCACCTCCCTGGCCGTGGCCCAGACTCCGGGCGAGGCCTATAACCCGCTGTTTATTTACGGGGGCGTCGGCCTGGGCAAGACCCATCTGATGAACGCCATCGGCAATTACATCTGCCACAACCACCCCGGGCTTAACGTGCTTTTGATGACCAGCGAGGCCATGACCAACGAGCTGATCGAGGGCATCGCCAGGAAAAAGACCTCCGAGCTGCGCGGCAAGCTGCGCAATGCGGACGTGCTGATGGTGGACGATGTCCAGTTTCTGTCCCGCACCAAGGCTACGCAGGAGGAGTTTTTCCATACCTTCAACAGTCTGCATGGCAACAAAAAGCAGATCATCATCGCCTCGGACCGCCCGCCGAGGGAGCTTCCCGAAATCGAGGAGCGCCTGCGTTCCCGCTTTGAATGGGGCGTGACGGTGGATATCCAGAAGCCGGACTATGAAACCCGCGTCGCCATACTGATTCAAAAGGCGGAGGAAATGAATATCACCGTTCCCTATGACGTGGTGGAATACATCGCCCAGAGCGTCAATTCCAACATTCGGGAGCTGGAGGGCTGTCTTTCCAACCTGAACGCCCAGGCAGAGCTGTTGAACACGCCCATTTCCCTTGAAATGGCCCGGACGGCGCTGGCCGGACGCATCGTGGCGCAGGCCGCGCGCGTCGTGACGGCGGATCTGATCATCGAAATCGTCGCCCGCCAGCACGGACTGACCCCCGGGGATATCACCGGCAAGAACCGCAGCCAGACCATCGCGCTGCCGCGCCAGATTGGCATGTACCTGTGCCGCCGCATGACATCCATGTCCACGACGAACATCGGCAAGGCCTTCGGCGGACGGGATCACACCACCGTGATGCACGCCTGCGACAAGATTTCCGAAGCCATGGATTCAGACTTTGCCTTCAAGAAAAAGGTGGAAGAAATCATGGGCTACATAGAAAACAATTAGACCGGATGTGGATAACCTTCCTCTTCCCCACAGGCCTTCCACAGCCCCTGTGGATCGCATTTTCCCCGGCACAGCGCCGTTTTGGGCGGTTTTCCACATATCCACAGGGTCTAATACGACGTCTATAAATATATATTTATATAATAACAGATATTGCGAAGGCAGCAGAACCGACCTTCTCAAAGGAGGAAACAAGACATGAAGTTCACCTGCTCCGCAGCGACCCTGATTGATTCGCTGCAAATCGTCACAAAGGCCCTGCCCGGACGCACCACCAACCAGGTGCTGGAGGGCATACTGATAGAAACGGATATAAACGAGGTCATTATGACGTGCTCAGACGAGCGCATCACCATCGTCACACGCCTGGAGGCCTATGTGACCGAGCCGGGCCGCGGCGTGGTGCCCGGCAAGCTGTTCAATGAGATCGTGCGCCGCTTGGCGGACGGAGATATCGAAATTTCCATGAACGAACGCTTCGTGTTCACGATCCGCGGCGCGGGCAACCGAACGAACATTTCCGGCCAGGATGCGGACCTGTACCCTGCGCTGCCCGAAATCAGCGGCGAAAAGGAGATTTCCCTGCCCCAGGATATGCTCAGGGACATGATCCAAAAGACGGAGTTTGCCATTGCCGTGGAGGATATGCGCGAGGTGCTGACCGGTTGCCTGCTGGAGATTGCCAACGGGGACGTGACCATGGTGGCGCTGGACGGCTTCAGAATGGCGCTGCGCCGCGCGAAGTGCAGCGACGTGCTGGAAAGGCTGTCCGTCATCATTCCCGGCCGCGCGGTGGGAGATATCGGAAAGCTGCTTTCGGACGACGCGGACGCCTTTGCCAACCTGTCCTTCGGCGGCGGAAAGCTGCACATCAAGCTGGATAAAACGGAAATATTCGTGATCCTGGTGGAGGGCGAATATGTGCAGTACCGCCAGATTTTGCCCACGCGCTTTGCCACCCATGTGGTCGTGGACCTGGAGCCCTTCCGCAGGGGCATTGACCGCGCCGCGCTGATCGCCCGGGAGGGCAACAACAACCTGCTGATATTGAAAATCGCGGGCGGCGAGATGGCCATTGAGTCCCACAGCCAGATCGGCGATGTCTATGAAAAGCTGGAGATTCAGCAGGAGGGCGCGGACCTGAACATCGCCTTCAACGTCAAGTATCTGACGGATGTGGTGCGCTTCATCGACGCGGAACAAATTGAGATCAACCTGAATAACGCCATCAGTCCCTGTATCATTACCCCCCTGAACGACCAGGACTATGTCCATCTGGTCCTGCCGGTCAGGACGGGGGCGACCAATTGACCGGCGACAGGACGACGGGCCACAGCGCGGGCACGCCTGATGGCTTGAGAGGCAATATGGAAGCGGAAAATCGACGGACCATCGCCGCCGTCGCTACGGCCAGCGGCGCAGGTGGCATCGCCATTGTGCGCGTCAGCGGCGGCGAAGCGGAAAACATACTTAAAAAGCTCTTTATTCCCGCTCATAAGCGGGAATATTTTGAATCCCACCGGCTCATGTACGGAAGAGCAGTGGATTCTGATGGCGAAACGCTGGATGAGGTGATGGCCGTCCTCATGCGCGCCCCGTCTACCTATACCCGAGAGGACGTGGCGGAGATCCACTGTCACGGCGGCAGCGCCAGCGCTTTGGCCGTGCTGGCGCGAGCGCTGGCGCTGGGCGCGCGCACCGCGCAGCCTGGAGAGTTCACGAAGCGCGCCTTTCTGAACGGCAGGATAGACCTGGCACGGGCGGAGGCTGTCATGCAGCTGATCGGCGCCAACGGTGAGGCGGCGGCGCGGGCCTCCGTGCGGCAGCTGGAGGGCGGCGTTTCCGGCTTTGTGAGGTCGGTTTCGAGCCGACTGACGGATATACTGGCCCTGCTGGAAGCCTCCACAGATTTCCCGGACGAGGTCGAGGAGGAGACTGCCGCGCCCCAGGTGGCGGCTTCCCTGAAGGACGTGATCGATGAGATCAGGGTGCGCAGCGATGCCAGGAGCGCCCGGGTGCTGCGGGAAGGGGCCTCCATCGTGCTGGCGGGACGGCCCAATGTGGGCAAATCCTCGCTGATGAACGCGCTGCTGAACCAGGAGCGCGCCATTGTGACGGCCATTCCCGGCACCACACGGGACGTGCTGACCGAGCGCATCAGCATCGGCGGCGTGATGGCGGAGCTTTCGGACACGGCGGGGCAGCGGGATACCGACGATCCCATCGAGCGGATCGGCGTGGACCGCGCGCGCCGCGCGACGGAAAGCGCGGACGTGGTTCTGATCGTGCTGGACGCGGCCAGCGAACTGGACGCATACGATACACAGCTGGTCAAGAGCGCCGATTCGCGCTGCGTCATCTGCCTGAACAAGCGGGATATGGAATCAAAGGTCACCTTGAAGGCCCTTCGGGCGCTAACGGACGCAAGGCTGATCGAAATGTCCGCCAGGACGGGCCAGGGTATTCCCGAGCTGATGCGGGAGCTGGCTGAGCGCGTGGCGCTGAACGCCGCGGACGGCGATCAAATGATGGCTCAGCGCCACATCGAGCTGGCCCATTCGGCGGCGGAAAGCCTGGGAATGGCGGTTGGCGCCATCGAAGCTGGTATGCCGCTGGACACCGCGGCCATCGATATAAGGCTGGCGCTGAACGCGCTTTCAGAAATCACCGGGGAAAATGCGACGGAAGCGGTCATCGACAGGGTGTTTTCACAGTTCTGCGTGGGAAAATAGTCATCTTTCTATGTTCCCGTAGAGCCCAAAGCTGCACAGAGCCGCGAGGATCAGCGCGCAGAGCGCATAGGGTATATCACCTGAAAGTGAAATATCTGCACTTAAGGTTTTTCCAAGGGCGAAGGGCAACAGCCCCAGCACCGCCGCGGCGCATACGATCAGCAGCGCACGGTTCAGGGGCCTGGCCTCCGAGGGTGAGCGCCGGAAGGGCGTCCGGCACAGCTCATACAAGATCAGCCCAACATACAGGGGAAGCCAGGTTGCCGTCTTTAGCCCGGAAAACAGCAGGATTGAAACGCCGATCGCGGGGTAGAGGCAGGCCTGAAGCATGGCGACGGGGATAGATTTGAACAGCTGTAGGCTGAATTTGGGGTTTATCCTGCCGCCGATGCCGATGCTGATGACCAGACCCACGGCTGCGGACAGCCCGCAGGTGATCATGGGCCACATCGCTTCATAGCCGGAGATCACTCCTGGCGGAGAACTGAGGGCAAGGCCCGTAAAGACGAGAACAGCGGTGATGGAGCGGCAGAGCAGGGCACTGCTTCCATCTCCTACGGCGTATAAATATTCATAGAACACATGTTCTATATTCAACAGCAGCCCGCAGGCGATCAGAAGATAAATATGCTCAAAAAGCTTCAGCACGTGAATTATGGGCAGGGCGATTGCCGCGCCGATCAGCTGCATGGCCAGTGCGATAAGCGTGCTTCCCTGAACATAACGCATGGAAGGTTGGAGCGCATAGGCTGACGGCAGCGCACAAGCGGTGGAAAGACCGAGAAATCGCACCAAATAGATGGATAAAAAGAGATCATGCGCCGGAATGTTTCTGCCCACGCAAACCGCCGCGAAGAGTGCGGCGGGCAAAAATCCGTTTGAAACGCGGAACAGACTTGCTTTTTTCATTCTTTTGATTTTCATTTTTTTCGTCTCCAGCCACCTTCTGGCAGCCAAGCGAAGATAGCCGTCGAAGGCATTATTTCTGTATATTATTACAGTATTATGTATATGAAGCGAGCCTTGAGGATATGCTGAACATGCCGGTGGTGCCATCCCGATGGGCGACGTAAAGCATGGCGTCCTCATGCGGCACCAGTCCAGCCATCTGGAAGGCGAGTTCACAGGAACGCATGGCCAACTCCGGGAAGTTGTTTTCTTTGCTCAGGTGGCCCAGTATGATCTGCTGTGTGCCGTTTTTCGCCAGCTCCACGGCGACATAGCCCGCGTCGTCGTTAGAGAGGTGGCCCTTTCGGGACATGATGCGTTTTTTCAGGTCATAGGGATATCGGCCCGCCTTGAGCATGTCCAAATCGTAATTAGATTCCAGAATGATAGCATCTGAGCCGATCACATGCCCCATCCAACCGTCACGAACGCTGCCGATATCGGTGGCGATGGAGAATTTTGAGCCGTCCAGCTCGAAGGTGTAGCCCACGGGCTGGGCCGCGTCGTGAGGTATGGAAAAGGGGGTAATATCCAGCGAACCGATGAAAAAGTCCTGGTCGGGCTCAAAAATAACCCTGTTTTTATCGGCAATTGCCCCTATTTTGTCGTACATGCCCTCCCAGGTGCCCTCTGTGGCGTACACGGGAAGGTCGTATTTGCGGGAAAGGATGCCGATTCCCTTGATGTGGTCTGCGTGCTCATGGGTCACGAGTATGGCACTCAGCGCGTTGGGATCGATGCCAACGCGCGCCAGCTCCTGGGACACACGGGTGCCCGAAACGCCCGCATCCACCAATATATGCGCATCGTCACATCCGACATAGGTCGAGTTTCCGCTTGAGCCGCTGAACAGCGGCGAGAAGCGAATTTCCATAGATTTGTGTTCTCCTCTTCGCTATTGTATCTCTACGCCCGTGAGATCAAAGGCGGGAATGTATTTTTCATCCGAGGCTGAAAGCTCCTGTACAAAGCCATCCTCCAGGCCCAGCGCCAGCAGGTGGTCCACGACGGCTTCATACTCTTCGGGATACAACCGCCTTTCGAGGGCGTCCAGCCCCTTTACATCTCCAAAGGGAAGGTATTGCGCCATCAAACTGACCCATGCTCCGGGCAGATTCTCTGCAATCCAGTCCAGTATGCGCATGGATTCTTCCGCACGACCGGGCAAAATGAGGTGTCGAACGATGGTTCCATGGAGGATCATGCCGTTCTGGTCCAGTTCAACCGGCCCTGTCTGACGCAGCATTTCCCTGAGTGCGGGTCCTGCGTATTCAAAATAATCTCTTGCGGCAGAGTATTTCCGCGCAGATTCGGCGTCGATATATTTCAAATCAGGAAGATAGACCTGTATCTTGCCTTCAAAGCGCTTTAAATTGTCTACTTTTTCATATCCGCCGCTGTTCCAGACCACTGGAACAGGCAATTCAGGTGTCAGTGATTGAAGAATTGCCTCTGAAAAGTGGGTTGGATTGACGAGATTGATGTTGTGGACCCCCTGCGCAATAAGTTTCCGGTAGATTTCCCGGAGCCTTTCGACGCTGACGCGCCTGCCGAAACCATCGTGGGAGATGGGATAATTCTGGCAAAAGCGACAACGCAGTGCGCAGCCGGAGAAAAACACGGCACCAGAGCCCTTTGTGCCGCTGATTACGGGTTCCTCATCGTAGTGCGGTGCGGCCCTGGCAATGACAGGCTCCGCGCCCATGCGGCAAAAGCCGGTTCCAACCTCGCCGCGCACCGTGCCGCAGTTGCGTGGACAGGCATTGCAGATGTAGGGCTGCATGGCAATCCTCCCGTTCGAAAGCTACAACATATTATAGCGCATCAATGTTATTATCATTCAGCATTGTTTCACGTGAAACAATGTTTTTTGACAAAATCGGAGCAAATCCTCGCATCTGAACGACAATATGCCCATCAAAGCGCTTTGTTTCACGTGAAACATTATATGTCGCGTCAGGAGCGTACATGGGGAAATAATCCATCATTCAATAGCGCGCATCTGACGAAAATGTTTCACGTGAAACAGATGCTGTCAATTTCGCTTCAGTGTTAGCAGCCAAACCTCCGGGTTCGTCCCGATGCGCATGTTCACGCCTTCACAGCCGACGCCCTGGCTCGTGAGGATGGGAATACCGTTTTCGATGAACCATCCCGCCCTGTATTGCTGCTCAACGCGATTGAGCTGAAGAATATCCCTGTCAAACAGTCTGACTTGTCCTCCGTGGGTGTGTCCACAAAGCACGAGATCCGCCCACTGTCCGCCGTCTGCGGCTTCGCTGGTCAGCATCATGGGAATGACCGTCGGACTGTAGGCCGTCACAATGACACAATCGCTCCTGGAAAAGGCTCTCCCAGCGGAATTCAGGTTGGCGGTTTCTTCAGAGATACCTGTAAGCCACAGCACATCATTGCCTATGCTGATGCAGACGCGGTCGTTAAAAACGGGTCTGACGCCACATTCCATCATGAGTGAGGCAAGAGCATCCACTTCGAAATCCTCCGGCGAAGCGATGGCATATTTGCCCATGGGTGCGTTGAAATCACATATATAGTGGAAGAAATCTGAACGGTCCCGCTGCTGGCGGCTCGTGCCCGGGAGAGAGGGATCGGCGTTGTTTAGAATCTCAAGCAGGGAGTGGGACGCATAATCGCCGCCCAAAATCAGCATATCCGGCGATAGCGCCTGGAGCCCTCTGAAAAGCTCGCCTGCCTTGGCCGGCGTGTTCAGAGCGCAAAGGTCGATATCTGAAGCAAAGAGGATCGTCCTGTTTTCAAAGGATTCGGGCAGGTCATTGATGAAAACCTCCGCGCGCATGACATGAACGATGTTCGCGTTGATGGTGGCGCCGCCCATAACCAGGCAGAGCAGAAGCAGTAGCGCGACAAACGCGGTCAGCGTTAGTCTGCCGGTTCTTCCCATTTTACGGTTTTTCTTCTTTGTCTTTGCCATGGTTATCCCTGATTTGCGGTGATTTCGGCAATAATGAGGCAAAAAAGGCCCCATTGTGGTGCTGATTTGAAGATCCACGCTGAAATGTACGCTTTTAACCCGGTTTTGTCACACAAGCGACGTTGCAACGCAGTTCAGCATCTATTATAATAATAATTGGTATGGCATACAAGGGATAACAGCCCTTTTGGGCAATCTGGCTTGCCGGAGCGCTCTCTGCCCTGCCGAAAACATACAAACTGGAGGATTCCATGGAAAGGAACCAAACGGCACGCCTTCCATGGGCAATCGCTCTGTTGATCGTCGTATTCGTCAGTGTCATAGCGCTGTTGGTGGGGCGGCTCGTCAGCAATGCCACCCACCGAAGTTCCTATGACTACAAGGCCATACAGCTCGCCGCCAATCTGGGGGTCGAGGTGGTCGACGACGGATTTGTCTATTACGACGGAAGCTATATCGGCGCTGTGACCACGGAGGGTCATACGAAATGGACCTACCTGATCGGCAGAAACGCGGATTTTGACGCGAATGTCAACGGTATCGCCGCGTGGACGGGCGAATCGCTGACGCTGATCGACGGACAGACGGGCACGCCCTCGTTCAGCGGAGCGATGGAGACGGATGTGCTTTCCGCCTGTATCGGCGAAAAATACACCGCCGTTCTGCTGGGTCCCGAGCATAACAGCACGATTGTCCTCATGGAGTCGGGAGGCCGGCGCGTCAACAGCATCACGCTGACCAACCAGACGGTGATAGAATACGGGTTTTTTTCAAACGGCACGCTGCTCTGGATCATGAGCCTGGATACCAGCGGCACGGTGCCCAGCTGTACGGTCAATACCTACCGTCCCGGCAAGGAGATGGTGGGCTCCATACACGACAACGAACAGATGGTGTATGGCGTGGTGTTCCAATCCTCCTATTTTTGCTGTGCTGGCGATACCTTTTTGAAGGTTTACGACTACACCGGCAAGGAGGACAAGACCCGACGCAGGAAGGTATACGGCTGGTATATGGCCACGTTGGACGAAAGTGTGCTGGATGATCCGCTGATGGCATTTGTGCCCAACGCACAATACGATGCTGACGCGGGTATGCAGGATATTCGGATGATTCGCGCCCATCTTGACCAGCAGGTGCGTATGCCTTATGGCTGTCAATCGCTGATTGCGCGAAACGACAGGGTCTACGGCTTTTCAACGGAGGGCTATGTGGCCATCGCCCAGCTGGGCAACCAGACGGTGAACGCCTACGCGCTGCCGATGATGTTTGACAAGGTCTACGGCGTGACGGCGGACAACATGGCGGTTCTTGGCAACGGGAACATCGTGTATATATTGAATCTGTCGTAGACGCGGGACGTATGAAGCGGCAAAATATGGGTAAGATAGGAAGGTCGCGGCTGTCGCCGCGCGCGGACCGGCAGGCGGTCCCGCCCGTAAAACTCTCTCAAAGGGGGAAAAAAGATGAACCTGAACCTTTTGGACATTACGATCATCATAATCCTCGCGTTCTACCTGATATCGGGCATGTACCGCGGGTTTATTACGTCGCTGCTGGGCACCTTCGGATTTGTCGGCGCCTGGTTTGGCGCGCAGCAGCTGTATCCGCGTGTCGCGCAGCTGGCGCTCTCCAATCAGACGCTGATGGCCGTATTGAACCAGTATTTGGAGCCGGAGAGCTTCTTTGAATCCCATACGCAGGCGATCAGCACGGTATCGGAGGTCATCGCCGGGGGCGAGTCGGCCATACAAAACGCCGTGTCCTCCATTTCCGGCAAGCTCTCGGTCGTATCCAAGGCCTTCGAGGCCAATGTGCGCGCCCAGATGTTCCAGCGCCTGGGCATCAACACCCTGGCGGATTATCTGGACCAGACCATTTGGCAGGCGGTTTTCAATGTCGGTGCGTTCATACTGTGCTTTGTGGTGCTGTATGTGCTGGCTTGTCTGGTGGTCAACCTGCTGGACCATGTGATTTCCTTCCCCCTGGTTCGCGGCTTTGACTGGCTGCTGGGCGGTATCTTCGGCATTGCCCGCGGCCTGGTGATGGTCGTGCTGGTCCTCAGCCTGTTGCCCTCGCTGGTCCAGATCGTTTCCCCGGAATTCGCGGACAGCCTGAGAACAGGCTCCACGCTGTACAGCTTCGTCACGCAGATGGACTTTTTGAACGTGAACAATCTGGTGGCGAGCCTGATTGGCGGTTGATTAATTGTGATTGAATTGTGATAAAACCCCATCTGATTCTGTAAAATAAGAGTCAGATGGGAGTTTTCGCGTCAGAGACAGTGACTTAATCAAAAAACGGAGGTATTGGATTCTTGGCTTCAAGAACTGCGAACAGAGAAGTGTATGAAGATCGGGATGCCGCGTCCAGCGCGCCGATGCTGATTGTGGCGGCAGTGGCCCTGTTTGGGATGGCACTGCTGTTGGTGTATATCTGCGTGGCCGCGCCCATGCAGGGCACGGGCATGGGCGCGATCCGGGATGTACTGCGCGGCCTGGGCGGAGATTTGGCCGTGGCCCTGCCGCTGGTGCTGGTATGGGCGGGCATACTGTGCGTCGGCTGTGCCCGGGGCATGAAGGTGTCTCCCTTGCGCGTCGCGGCGGATGTGCTTTTGATATTATGCCTGTTTACGGCGGTGCATGTGTTTTTCGTGGAAAGCATTATATCGCACTATGTGCATATTTTAAGCTATGCGGACTTCGTCGCCAAGTCCTACAGATATGCCGTCGGCGGCGGCGCAGTGGGCTCGCTGCTGGCTTGGCCGCTGTACCACAATCTGGGCGTGGCCGGCGGATTTATCGGCACGCTGCTGATTGCCGTGCTGCTGCTCACGGCCACGGGGCGCATGGGCCGCTTTGTGCGCTTCGTCGGAAATCGCACGGAGCAGTCCCGTCAGCGCCGTGAAAGCGAACATAAGTTCGATAATATTGAGGAAAGAAGGCCCGCAAAGGCGCCCCGCAGGGCTGTCAATCGCGATCCCTTCAGCGAATCCGTGCTGGGAGGCGTCAGCGAAAGACCCACCGGCGCACGCGGCAACGCACAGCGCGGCCAGCGGCCCTCCGGGGCGCGCGCCGCGGGCA
>JAFUCP010000218.1 GCA_017459565.1 Clostridia bacterium
ACGAGGGTTTCGGCGCTGTCGCGCCAGGTATTGAGCAGCTCCAGCAGCCTGATCATCACATCCGGGTTGTCGGGCTCGTCGGCCAGCAGGTTGCAGGCCTCGTCGTCCACGTCCAGGGCCAGCAGCAGCAGCAGCCGTCCCACCTCGGCGGGGTGGCGGGTGTGGAAGCTGCCGTCGGCGATGCCCTCGGCGATCACGTCGCCCATGCCGGGCATCAGCCGGTCGATCAGCGTGCGGCGGCGGTGGGCGTTCATGGCCGCGTCCTTGTCCACATAGCACAGCTTGAGCATCATTGCCGCGAAGCGGGGCTCCTCCGCCACAAACAGGTTGGCCATGCTCAGAAGCAGGTTCAGCCGGCCGATGCTGCTGCGCCGGGCGCCGTAAAGCTCGGCGTTCAGGCGGTCAAAGCGGCTCTGGGCGCGACGCTCGCTCACCGCGCGCAGCACGGAATCCTTGGCGTCAAAGTAGTGGTAAAACCCGCCCTTGGACATTTGCAGTGCGTCCAGTATGTCCTGCACGCTGGTGCGGTCATAGCCCCGCTCGTAAAACAGCCGCTCGGCGGCGTCCAGGATCTGCGCGCGCCGGATATCGCCCTTTTTCATTTCAGTGCCTCCTTGATGGTTTCTTGCTTTGTCTGTCGTTGTATCGCCCGTCGCTCAAGCCGGGCCGTTTTCCCGGCTTGAGCTTCGCCTTCTCCTGCGATCCCGCCTTCGGCCCGTCCTTCGGCCTTCCCTGCGATCCCGCCTTCGGCCCGTCCTTTGGCCTTCCCTGCGATCCCGCCTTCGGCCCGCGCTGTGATTGGGCCTTCTTCGGCCCGTCCTTCGGCCCGCGCTCACAGGGCGCGATCAGGCAGTCCCGGCCCCAGCCGATCAAATCCTCCCGCCCGGCCTTTTTCAGCGCCTTCACCACCAGGCTTCGGTTGCAGGGCTTGAAATAGTGCATCAGCGCCCGCTGCATGGCCTTTTCCTCCGGGTCCCGGGGCACATAGACGCGCGTCATGTCCCGGGGGTCCAGGCCCGTATAGAACATGGCCGTGGAGAGGGTGCCCGGGGTGGGATAGAAGTCCTGCACCTGGTCGGGGTGCTGCCCGGTGCGCTTCATGTACACCGCCAGCAGGATGGCGTCGTCCAGGGTGCAGCCGGGATGGCTGGACATGAAGTAGGGCACCAGGTACTGCCTGAGACCCAAAGCTTCGTTGATCTGCCGGTATTTTTGCACGAAGGCGTCGTAGACCTCCACCTCGGGCTTGCCCAGGTAGTACAGCGCCCGGGGGCTCACATGCTCCGGAGCCACCTTCAGCTGCCCGGAAACATGGTGCTGCGCCAGCTCGCGCAGGAAGCCGCCCTTTTTATCCGCCATCACATAATCATAGCGTATGCCGGAGCGCACGAACACCTTCTTCACCCCCGGCAGCTGCCTGAGGGATCGCAGGATATCGATGTACTCCCGGTGGTCGGCCACCAGGTTCGGGCAGGGCTTTGGGAACAGGCACTGCCGGTGGGCGCAGGCCCCGGCCTTGAGCTGCTTGTCGCAGGCGGGCCTTCTGAAATTGGCCGTGGGGCCGCCCACGTCGTGGATATAGCCCTTGAAGCCCGGCTGTCGGGTCAGCAATCTGCCCTCGGCGAGGATGGATTCCTTGCTCCGCGCGGTGACGATGCGCCCCTGATGGAAGGTGAGCGCGCAGAAATTGCACGCGCCGAAGCAGCCCCGCACGGAGGCGATGGAAAACTTGACCTCCGCGATGGCCGGGATGCCGCCGTCCCTTTCGTACATCGGGTGATACGCGCGCATGTAGGGCAGCGCGTACACGGCGTCCAGCTCCTGCTGGGAAAGGGGCAGGTCGGGCACGTTTTGCAGCATCCAGCGCTTGCCGTGCTTCTGGGCGATGGGCCTGCCCCGCACGGGGTCCTGCTCGTCATACTGCACCTTGAAGGCCTCGGCATAGGCCCGCTTGTCCTTTGCCACGGCCTCCATGGGCGCGATTTCGACGAAGCCCTCCGGCGCCTGACCCGCCATCACGCAGGTGCCCGGCACGCGCATTTCGGCAAAGTCCCGGCCCGAGGCCATCCATTCGGCCACCTTCACCACGCTGCGCTCCCCCATGCCGAACATCAGCACGTCCGCGCCGGCGTCCACCAGCATGGAATTGCGCACGCGGTCGTCCCAGTAATCATAGTGGGCGAAGCGCCGCAGCGAGGCCTCCACCCCGCCGATGGCGATGGGCACGTCCCCGTAAGCCTCGCGGATGCGGTTGCAATAGACGATGGTGGCCCTGTCCGGGCGGCAGCCCGCCCTGCCCCCGGGGGAATAGGCGTCCTCGCTGCGCTTTTTCTTCGCGGCGGTGTAGTGGTTCACCATGGAATCGATGACCCCCGCCGTCACCAAAAAGCCGATTTTCGGACGGCCATACGCCTTGAACGGTTCACAGCTGTGCCAGTCCGGCTGGGGCAGCATGGCCACCCGGTAGCCCGCCGCCTCCAGCACCCGGCTGATGATCGCCAAGCCAAAGGAGGGGTGGTCCACATAGGCGTCCCCCGTGACGTATACGAAATCCGGCACGTCCCAGCCCAGGGCGCGCGCCTCCTTCGCGTTCACGGGCAGAAAACCGTTGGACATATCCGTCTTTCTCCTTTCGAGCGATTTCGGCGGGCTTGGCAGCGCGCGTGGCGCTTTGGTTGGGCCTTATTACCCTCGCAACCCGCTAACTCTTTCTTCCCCTCTGATAAAGGCAATATCACCCGCGCACCCGGCCAACTTCAACTCCACGCTCCACACTCCACTCTCAGAAACCTCCACGCTCCACTCTCAAATAACCGCTCACGTATCGATCCTGACCAGCTCCGTCAGCGCCCGGTTGCGGTAATTGACGTCCTCCCGCAGCGAAAAGCCCATCCTCTCCCAGAAGGCGTTCCCGGCGTCGTTGTATTTGAACACCAGCAGCGCCACCTTGTTGATGCCCTCGTCCTTCAGCGCTGCCAGGCATCTGTCCACCAGCGCGGAGCCCACGCCCCTGCGGCGGTAGGCCTCGCCCACGGACATGTGGTAGACATAGCCCCG
>JAFUCP010000219.1 GCA_017459565.1 Clostridia bacterium
ACGCCGACAATCAACATAACAAATCACGGAAATTGAACAGCACAAGCTGTTTGATAAATGTGGGGGACACCCGGATATGAGGAGGAAAAGAAGCGATGAAGAAGATCTTTGCGATGCTGCTGGCTCTGGCGATGCTGCTGGGCGCGATGGCCATGGCCGAGGCCGTGGACGTGACGGGCGACTGGTACTGCACGGAGATGATCCAGGGGGAGAACAGCTTCAACCCGGCGGACCTTGGCCTGAAAATCGTCGTGACGCTGAATGAGGATGGCACCGCCATCATGGACGCGGGCGAGCCCGTGGAAGGCACCTGGACCATAGACGGCGACACCGTGACGCTCAAGGAGGAGGGCGCCCCCGACACCGTCATGACCCTGGTGGACGGCAACCTGGTCATTGAGCAGGACTCGGTGAGCATGGTGCTGAGCCGCGAGGCCGCGCAGGGCTTTACGCCCGCTGAAGCCATTGAGGCTGCCGCCATCGAGGACTTCAACGGCACCTGGGAGGCCTACAAGGCCGGCGCCTTTGGAGCGTATGTAGACATGAGCGCGCTGGGCGGAACCGCGGGACTGTCCATCGAGGACGGCGCCTTGACCGTGCATGGCACCCTGTTTAGCGGCGCTGAAGGCCAGACGGTGACCGTGGAATTCGTCGACGGCGCCCTGAAGGTGAGCATGGATGACCAGGGCGATCTGGAGATCTGCCTGCTGGAGGACGGCACCCTGCGCATGAACATGATCAATGAAACGATGACCGTCGAAATCTACCTGCGGCAGGCTGAGGAGACCCCCGCGGCGTAAGCTTTCGCGAAAAAACCGCTCGGACTTTGCTTCCGAGCGGTTTTTTAATACCCTGGCGCTGGCCGTGGAATCTGATGAGAGCCGACGGGGCGGGTAAACCGGGGCCGTTCACCGCCGGTTCAGATGCGGCCTGAGGCGCGCCTGAGATAGCCCGTCAAGAACGGCACGCCGCGCGCCCGTCACGCCCTACACGGGCTGCACCAGCACGGCGAACAGCCAGAAGGCCCCGGCGCAGATGAGCGCCATGGCCGCCATCAGCGCGGCGCCGACGATGCGGGACGCCCGGCGGCCCGTCAGCTGCGCGCCGTCCGCCTCCGCCGCGAAGGCGCGGTAGATCTGGGAGGGCTGGGGAACGCCTTCGCCGCCGCGGCTCAGCTGCCGCTTGAGGCACCGGGTAATCAGCGCGTCGGTGCGCGCGCGGTCCTGCCGGGGCAGGCTCCGACGGCATCGGGCTTCAAAGCGCGTCAGCTCCGACTTCACCTGGCGCTGGCTCAGCCCCGTCAGCTGGGCGACGGAGCGGGCGGACAGCCCGCAGCCGTAGCGCAGCGTCGCCAGCCGTTGCAGCTTGCTTCGCTCCTGGGCAAGCTGGGCAAGGATCGCGTCCCCCTCCGGCGCGGCGGCAAGGCCCGTCCACGTAAAATCCGCCTCCGCGGCCTCGTCCGAAAGCGCCGCGGCGAAGGCCTCCCGCCGCAGGGCGCCGCGCAGGCGCTCCCGAAAGCCCATGCCGCCGCCGGCGTTTTCCAGCCAAACGTCCAGTATCGCGCTGCGCAGGGCGTATTCCGCCAGGTCGTAGCTGCCGCACATGGCGTGGGCCGCGTTGAACAGCTCGGCGCAGATGGGTTCCACGTTCCTGAACCAGGCGCGCAATTCCTCCGGGGTCTGCTGTGGCATGGTAACTCCTTTACAGGGCCGCGATGCGGTTGTTCAGCGGCCGGATCTGCTCATAGATATCCGCGTAGATGGCGTAGACCTTTTTGTAGGCCTCCTGCCACTGGGGGTTGACGGGATGGGTGGACCGGGCCGTCACCATGCCGGCGGCGTCGCTGTAGCTGTTGAACATGCCCACGCCCACGCCCGCGGCGATGGCGGCGCCCAGGGAGGTGGTCTCTCCCGGGGAGCGGTGGACGCGGGTGGTCAGGCCGAATATGGAGGCGATCATGTCCGGCCACAGCCCGCTGCGCGCGCCGCCGCCGGTGAGCATCAGCGATCGCACGGGGGCGTCGCACTCGGCCATGACCTCCGCGCAGGCGTTCAGCGCGAAGGCGATGCCCTCGTAGACGGCCCTGGCGATGTGGCGCTGGTCGTGGTACAGCGAAAAGCCCATCAGGCAGCCCCGGGTGTTCGGGTCCCAATAGGGGGTGCGCCAGCCCATCAGCGTGGGCAGGAACAGCACGCCCTCCGCGCCGGGCACGATCTGGCGGGCCATGTTTTCCACAATGGAGATATCCGCCGACTGGCCGTTGCCGCCCAGCAGGTTTTTAAGGCTCCAATCGAAGGCCGCCGCGCCGCACTGCACCGTGCCGCAGACGTGGTAATCCTCGCCGTTCATGTCCAGCCAGCTGAACACCCGGGCCTTGGGGTCCAGCAGCGGGTGGTCCAGCAGCTGGGCCACCCACGCGCTGGAGCCGATGTAGCAGTAGGCGCTGCCGGGCTCGGACACGCCGGAGCCCCGGGTGGTGCAGGCGCCGTCGCCGCCGCCGATGGCCACGGGCGTGCCGGGCAGCAGCCCGGTCTGGCGGTAGACCTCCCGGGTGATCTTCCCGCGCACGTCGTGCCCCTTGAGAATGACGGGCATCCGGCTTTCGTCCACGTCCAGCTCCCTGAGCAGGTCGCCGGCCCATTCGCGCCGGTTGATGTCCAGCGCGATGGTCAGCGAGGCGTCGGAATAGTCGGTATATCCGAATTTCCCGGTCAGACAGCCGTACAGATAATCCTTGATGTTCAAAAACCAGCGGGCCCGGCGGTACACGTCGCCCTTGTTCTGCTTGAGCCACAGAATCTTCGGCAGGGTGTAGTGGGTGTCCGCGCGGTTGCCGGTCAGGCGGTAGAAGTCCTCGAAGGGGATCACCTTCAAAATCTCGGAAACCTGGGCCTCCGTGCGGCTGTCGGAGTGGATGATGTTCGGGTACAGCGCCTTGCCGCCCTCGTCCACGGGGATGCAGCCGTTCATGGTGCCGGAAAGCCCGATGCAGGCGATGCGCTGGGGGTTGACCTGCATGAGCAGCTCCCTGATGCCGTCGAACATGGCGGCCAGGATGGTATCGGGGTCCTGCTCGGCCCAATTGGGATGGGGGTACTGGGTGGGATAGCCGCGGCGCACGGAAAACAGCGCCTCGCCCCTGGGATTGAATACGGTGCATTTACAGCCGGTTGTGCCGGTATCACAGGTCAGAATCAGGTCCTTTTCCATGCGTTCAGCTCCTTGCGTTCATCATCGTTTTTGCCGCCCTTCGCGCTGGTTCAGCACCTCGCCCGCCGCCGCGCCCACCAGGGACAAAAACGCGGTCACAAGCGCCGCGCCCGCGGCGGGGGAGAAGCCCCACAGCAAAAAGTGGGCGGCGTACAGGCACCCGGCGGGGGCGATCCAGGCCAAATAGTTGTTCAAACCCCTGCGCACCGCCCGGCAGGCGGTCAGCAGCCCCGCCAGCGGCACAAGACCCCACAGCGCCGCGGCGTAAAGCCCCGCGCCCGCGCCGTAGGCCAGCGACGCCAGCAGCCCCGCCGCCAGCATTTCAATTATCTGCAGCGCCCAGGCCATCAGCCATCTGTGTTTCATAGCGCGCCTCCCAACATCTTTATTATAACTTCATTTATTCAGAAAAACAATAGGCAATCCCCCTTTCCGGAAGGCGCGTTTTGGGTTATAATAGACCCGTTGACGCCACATTTACGCCACAGGACCAAAGGAGGACGCATGGAATACGGTTTGATTGGCGCGAAGCTGGGCCACAGCTATTCCGTTCCTATTCACGCGCGGCTGGGGGATTACGACTACCGGCTGTATGAGCGCGGGGAGGAGGATTTTATCCGGCTGCTGCAAAGCCGCGATTTCAAGGGACTGAACGTGACCATTCCCTACAAGAGGCTGGCGTTTGAGCTGTGCGACGCGCTTTCGGACACGGCCCGCCAGGTGGGCTGCGTCAATACGCTCATCGTGCGCCCGGACGGCAGCCTTTACGGCCACAACACCGATATCGGCGGCTTTATCGCCATGGCGCGCCGGGCGGGGGTGGCGATCCGGGACAGGAAGGCGGTCATCCTCGGCAGCGGCGGTACCTCTCTGACGGCCCGGGCCGCCTGCGGGCGGCTGGGCGCGCGGCAGATCGTGGTGGTGTCCAGACAGGGCCCGGTGGATTACGAGGCGCTGTACCGCGACCACGCCGACGCGGAGGTGCTGATCAATACCACGCCCGTGGGCATGTACCCGGAAAACGGCAAAAGCCCCGCGGAGCTTTCGCGCCTGCCGCGCCTGACGGGGGTGCTGGACGTGATCTACAACCCGGACCGCACCGCGCTGATCCTGGACGCCCTGGACCGGGGGCTGCCCTGCTGCGGCGGGCTTTACATGCTGGTGGGCCAGGCCCGGGAGGCCGCGGAGCTGTTCACGGGCCGCGAAATCGATCCCGGGGTCACGGACCGCATCTATCGGCAGCTGCGCGGCCAGGCGCTGAACCTCATCCTCATCGGTATGCCCGGCTGCGGCAAGAGCGCCGTCGGGCGGGCGCTGGCGGCGGACATGGGCCGCGAATTCATCGACTGCGACGCCGAGATCGTGCGCCGGGCGGGGAAGTCCATTCCCGAAATCTTCGCCGAACAGGGCGAGGCGGGCTTCCGGGCGCTGGAGGCGGAGCTGGTGGCGGAGGTATGCAAGGGCAAGGGCGCGGTGATCGCCACGGGCGGCGGCGCGGTGCTGAGACCCCAAAACGTGCGCGCCATGCGCCAAAACGGCAGGCTGATCTGGCTCACGCGCCCACTGGAGGCGCTTAGTACGGCGGGACGGCCCCTTTCAAAGTCCCCCGAGGCGCTTCGGGAGATGTGGAAGGCGCGAGAGCCGGTTTACCGCGCCGCCGCGGACGCGCGGGTGGACAACGACGGCGGGCTGCAGGCCGCCGTTCAGAGAGCGAAGGAGGCTTATCATGAAGCTGTTGATCGTTAACGGGCCGAATCTGAACATGCTGGGCATCCGGGAAAAGCACCTCTACGGCGACAGGGATTACGACGCGCTGTGCCGATACATCCGCGCGGAGGCCGAAGGGCTGGGCGCGGAGGTGGAGCTGTTCCAGTCCAACCACGAGGGCGCGATTGTGGACCGCATCCAGCAGGCCTATTTCGACGGCACCCAGGGCATTGTCATCAACCCCGCCGCCTACACCCATACCTCCGTGGCCATACTGGACGCGCTGAAGGCCGTGCAGCTGCCCTGCGTAGAGGTCCATCTGACCGATGTCAACGCCCGGGAGCCCTTCCGCCATATCTCCTATGCCGGCATGGCCTGCGAGGAACACTTTATCGGCCTGGGCTTTGAGGGCTACGCCAGGGCGATGGCCTATTTGACGGAGAAAAACCGAACCTGAAAGGAAGGATATACCATGTTTATCGCGGATGCGCATTGCGACACACTGTATGCCATCGCCATCGATGGCAAGCGGCCGGAGGAGTGCGTGGTCACGCCCTCGCGCATGGCCGCGGGCGGCGTGGGGCTTCAGACCTTCGCGCTGTTCGCGGGGCGCAAGGGCACCCAGGGCACGCCCTATGCCGACGGCGTGGCCATGCTGGGGGCCGTGCCGAAGCTGGGTGTAAAGGTGCTGACCGGCGATCTGCCCCAGAACCCGCCCCAGTCGCCCACGGGCATCATCTCCTGCGAGGGCGGCGAGATGCTGGAGGGGTCGATTGCGCGGCTGGACGAGTTCCAGAGCAAGGCGCGGCTGCGCATGATCGCACTGACCTGGAACTTTGAAAACGAAATCGGCCATCCCGCCAAGGAGGGGCCGAAGGGCGGGCTCAAGCCCTTCGGTTTTGAGCTTTTGCAGGCCATGGACGCCTACGGCATCCTGGCGGATACCTCCCATCTCAACGAGGCGGGCTTCTGGGACGTGTGCGAAAAGGCCGAGCTGCCGCCCATCGCCAGCCATTCCGACTGCCGCTGGCTGTGCGACGTGCCCCGCAACCTGCGCAAGGAGCAGGTGAAGGCGCTGATCGACCGGGGCGGCTTCATCGGCGTGAACTTCTACAGCCACTTCCTGAAGCAGGACGGCCGCGCCACCATGGACGACGTGGTGCGCCATCTCGACGCGCTGTGTGAGCTGGGCGCGGAGCATATCATCGGCTTCGGCTCAGACTTTGACGGCATCGAGGTCTGGCCGGAGGGGCTGGCCCATCCCGGCGAGTTCGGCAACCTGCTGGACGCGCTGCGCAGGCGCGGCTATGGCGAGCAGCTGCTTGCCGACATGGCCGGCATGAACCTGTGGCGGCTGCTCAAGCGCGCCGAGCGGGCGGCAAGCTGACCATGAACCGCGTCATCGGCATCGTGGCCCACGTGGACGCGGGCAAGACCACCTTTTCGGAGCAGCTGCTCTACCACGCCGGGGTGCTGCGCGCGCCGGGCCGGGTGGACCACAAGGACGCCTTTCTGGACGCCCATCCCCTGGAGCGCCAGCGGGGCATCACCATTTTCTCCGACCAAGCCGTGTTCGAGCGCGGGCAGGACCGCTTCTTCTGGGTGGATACCCCCGGCCACGCGGACTTTGCCGCCGAGATGGAGCGCGCGCTGTCCGTGCTGGACTATGCCGTGCTGATCGTCAACGGCGCGGAGGGCATCCAGAGCCACACCCGGACGCTCTGGAGCCTGCTTGAGGCCTATCGCGTGCCCACCTTCGTGTTCATCAACAAGACGGACCGCCCCGCCTGCGACGCGGACAGGGTGCTTTCCGAGCTGAAGAGGCGGCTGAGCGCCGACATGGTGGATATGGGCGGCTGGCACGGCGGCGACATGCCCGCGCCGCTGTCCGAGGCCGTGGCCGAGCGGGACGAGGCGCTGCTGGACCGCTGGCTGGCGGAGGACTATGACCCGCGGCTCTGGCTGGACGGCCTCAGGCGGCAGATTCGAAGCCGGGCGCTGTTTCCCGTGTACCGGGGCTCCGCGCTGAACGACGCGGGCGTCGCGGAGTTTCTGGACGCGCTGTGCCTGCTGACCGGCGGCGGGGAAGCGCCCGAGCCGGGCGGAGCCTTCGACGCGCTGGTGTACAAGGTGCGCCGCGACGCCCAGGGCGGGCGGCTGTGCTTTTTCAAGGTGCTTTCGGGCAGCGTGGCCGCCCGGGAGGAGATTCGTATGCCGGACGGCAGCGCGGCGAAGCTGAACGAGCTGCGGCTGTACTGCGGCGGCAAATATCAGCCGCTGCAGCGGGCCGGAACCGGGATGCTCTGCGCCGCGGCGGGGCTTTCCGGCGCCAGGCCCGGGGACCGCATCGGCGCGGGCGGCGGCGCGCGCAACCGCTTCCACACGGAGCCGATGATGGCCGCCGGCGTCCTTGCCGACCCCGCCGTGCCCGTGGGAAGGGTGCTTTCCGCGCTGCGGGAGCTGGAGGACGAGGACCCGGCCCTGGCCGTCAGCTACAACGAAAATACCTCCGCCATCGACCTGCGGGTGATGGGACAGATTCAGCTTGAGGTGATCCGACAGCTGATGGCGGACCGCTTCGGCATCGCCATCGACTTTGGCCCCATGCGGGTGCTGTACATGGAAACCATCGCCCATGCCGCCGTGGGCGTGGGCCACTATGAGCCGCTGCGCCACTACGCGGAGGTGCAGCTGCGTCTGGTTCCGGGGCCCCGGGGCAGCGGCGTGCGCTTTGAGTCCCGGTGCCATGTGGACGAGCTGGCGCTGAACTGGCAGCGGCTGATCGAGACCCACGTGTTTGAAAAGACCCACCGGGGCGTGCTGACCGGCGCGCCGCTGACGGATGTGACGGTGCAGCTGCTGCATGGGCGCGCCCATCTGAAGCACACGGAGGGCGGCGACTTCCGGGAAAGCACCTACCGCGCCATCCGCAACGCGCTGATGTACGCCGAGAGCGTGCTGCTGGAGCCCATTTGCCGGTTTTCCCTGCGCGCGCCCCAGGACAGCTATGGCCGCGTGATGGGGGACCTTACGCGGATGCAGGCGCGGCTGGACGCGCCGGTGATGGACGGCGAGGGCTTCACGCTGTCCGGCGAGGCCGCCTTCGCCCTCTTTTCCGCCTACAACGCGGATTTCCTGGCCGCCACCCACGGCCGGGGCCTGCTGCAATACCGGCTGGACCACTACGCGCCCTGTCGGGACGCGGAGGCGGTGATTGCCGCCGCGGGCTACAATCCCCTGGCGGAGGATACACCCGATTCCGTGTTCTGCGCCCACGGCGCGGGCTATACCGTGCCCTGGAACGAGGTGAAGGCCCACGCCCACTGTCCGGTGGAGGGGGCATAGCCGGTATAATGGAATACGCAACCCTTCGCGGGGACGGCTGCGCGCCGTCCCCGCGGCGCTTTCGGGCGGTTTTTCCCGTGCGCGCGTTGAATATCGGTAAAAATGCGCGAACACGCTTGCAATTTGACGCCGGTTGTGGTAACGTATTTGCAGGATGATTGTGCGCGCTATGCAGTTTTTTCGGCGGCAACCCGCCGGCAAAGGGGAGCTGCGCCGATATTATGACGGAATTGGCGGCGCGTTATGCAAAAAATGAAGGGAGAACCATCATGAAGCCTTATGTTGAAATGACTGTGGAGGAACTGAACCGGGAGCTGGAGGGCCTCAAGGCGGAATACAAGAAGCTCCAGGCGCTGGGGATGCATTTGAATATGAGCCGCGGCGTGCCCTGCCAGGACCAGCTGGACCTTTCCATGTCCATGATGGACGTGCTGGATTCCAATTCCGACCTGACGTGCGAGGACGGCACGGACTGCCGCAACTACGGCCAGCTGGCGGGCATCGAGGAGGCCCGGGAGCTGCTGGGCGACATGATGGAGAACAACCCGAAGGATATCGTCATCTACGGCAACTCTTCGCTGAACGTGATGTTCGATACCGTCAGCCGCTGCTGGACCCACGGCGTCATGGGCAATACGCCCTGGTGCCGCCTGCCGGAGGTGAAGTTCCTGTGCCCCGTGCCCGGCTACGACCGCCACTTCGCCATCACCGAATACTTCGGCATCGATATGATTCCCGTGCCCATGACGCCCACCGGCCCGGATATGGACCTTGTGGAAAAGCTGGTGGCCGAGGACGCGGCCGTGAAGGGCATCTGGTGCGTGCCCAAGTATTCCAATCCCCAGGGCATCTCCTATTCGGACGAGACGGTGCGCCGCTTTGCCCGGCTCAAGCCCGCGGCGGCGGACTTCCGCATCTTCTGGGACAACGCCTACGGGATGCACCATCTCTACGACGACCGGCAGGATTATCTGATCGAGATCCTGGCCGAATGTAAGCGGGCGGGCAATCCCGATATGGTGTACAAGTTCTCCAGCACCTCCAAGATCACCTTCCCCGGCAGCGGCATCGCGGCGCTGGCCACCAGCCCCAACAACATGGAGGACTTCCTCTCCCACATGCGGCGGCAGACCATTGGCCACGACAAGGTGAACCAGCTGCGCCACGTGCGCTTCTTCGGGAACATCCACGGCATGGTGGAACACATGCGCAAGCACGCGGATATCATCCGCCCGAAGTTCGAAGCGGTGGAGGCCGCGCTGGAGCGCGACCTGGGGGGCCTGGAGATCGGCACGTGGACGACCCCGCTGGGCGGCTACTTCATCATGTTTGATTCGTTGCCCGGCTGCGCGAAGGACATCGTGGCCCGGGCGAAGAAGGCCGGCGTGGTGATGACGCCCGCGGGCGCAACCTGGCCCTACGGAAAGGACCCCAACGATTCCAACATCCGCATCGCGCCCTCCTTCCCGAGTCTTTCGGACCTGAAGACCGCCATGGATATCTTCACGCTGTGCGTGCGCATCTCCAGCGCTAAGAAAATACTGGCGGAAAAGCAGAGCGCGCAGGCATAGAGCGCGTTTCAAAAGCCCCGGGACGCAGCTTCGGCGTCCGGGGCTTCGCTTGTACGCCCGGCATGGGCAATAGCTTGGTGGTGAAAGTCCACTACACGCTTGGTAGTAGGAAGTGTTAGCCGAACGGCAAGGGTGTCCATCGCGAGGTGGAATCTGAAGGAAGCCGCAGGCAAAGTTCCGAGCCGACGAACAGAAATCGCATATAAGGCGGGGCAGAGCGGACGAGGCTGCAACACAAGTCGAAGTCCCATACTACCCGGACTCTGTCACGTAAATGCGGCGGCTACATGGAATGAAGGCTATTGCACCTTATCCGGGGAGGTCTGTGGGGTACGCATCGTAAGATGTAACCCATGTTGCAAGGCATGGCTGAACCCACAGAAGTCAGTCTGGGCCATAATACCTGAGAAGTCGGTGAAAGCCGACGGAGGGAAGGGCCCGGCGGTTGCTGGTAATGCAGCGTGCAAGGAATCGGACGTGTTGAAAGCAGTTGCTCGAAAGAGGATGTCTGCCAGAGGATAGGTGAGTGACCGAAGGTATGGCAGAATCGCTGAGCGTCCCGGTATCCGACCAAACATGCTGTCTCGTGCCAGCAGCTGAACCGCCGCTTGCGGGACCGCATGAGCGGTGGTGTGGGAGGACGGGGGTTAGTCACCCCCTCCTACCCG
>JAFUCP010000220.1 GCA_017459565.1 Clostridia bacterium
CCCCCTCTTTCGCCCATTGGGTAGATGTGTCCGGCTGATTCCAAGGATGCAAATTCCACTCAGCATCAGGCCAATGCCAGCCAGTATCATGACTCCACAAAAGAATTCTGCCATCTCGCTCATCTTCTTCTTTGAAATTGAGTTGTCGCCCAAAAGAAAAAGGCCACAAGCATGATACTTGCAGCCTTGATCTTTGCTGATTCGATCAGATGAACACAGAAATCCTTAAATCCTTCCAATTATGGATTTATGTGCTTTGTCGAATCCGCGTAGAGATACCGTTTTTGCGCCCTCAAGGGTCAGGGTTATCTCCCGGGCCTTCACAAAGGGATCAAATCTTCCCGTTGTTAATCGCGGCCTGCGCGGCGGCAAGGCGGGCGATCGGCACGCGGAACGGGGAGCAGGAGACATAGTCCAGGCCGATCCTGTGGCAGAATTCGATGCTGGACGGATCGCCGCCATGCTCGCCGCAGATGCCCAGGTGGATATCGGGGCGGGTGGCGCGGCCCTGCTCGGCGGCCAGCTTCACCAGCGCGCCGACGCCGGTCTGGTCCAGCTTGGCGAAGGGATCGAACTCATAGATCTTATGCTCGTAATAGGCGCCCAGGAACTTGGCGGCGTCGTCGCGGGAGAAGCCGAAGGTCATCTGGGTCAGGTCGTTGGTGCCGAAGGAGAAGAACTCCGCCTCCCTGGCGATGTCGCCCGCGGTCACGGCGGCGCGCGGGATTTCGATCATGGTGCCCACGTGGTACTTCATGTCCACGCCGGCCTCCTTGATCAGCCGGTCCGCGGTGGCCACCACCACGTCCTTGACGAACTTCAGCTCCTTCACCTCGCCCACCAGCGGGATCATGATCTCGGGCACGATGTTGTACTCGGGATGCTTGCGGTTGACATTGATGGCGGCGGAGATGACGGCCTCAGTCTGCATTTCGGCGATTTCGGGATAGGTGACGGCCAGGCGGCAGCCGCGGTGGCCCATCATGGGGTTGAACTCGTGCAGGCCCTCGATGGTCTGCTTGAGATGCTCCACATCGATGTTCATTTCGGCGGCCAGCTCCACGATATCCTCTTCCTTGGTGGGCACGAACTCATGCAGCGGCGGATCGAGGTAACGCACGGTCATGGGACGGCCCTGGAGGACCTCATACATGGCCTCGAAATCGCCCTGCTGATAGGGCTTGACCTTCGCCAGCGCCTTCTTGCGGCTCTCCACGTCCTCGGCCACGATCATTTCGCGCATGGCCTTGATGCGGTCGCCCTCGAAGAACATATGCTCGGTACGGCACAGGCCGATGCCCTCCGCGCCGAACTTCACGGCCTGCATGGCGTCGCGGGGATTGTCGGCGTTGGTGCGCACGCTCAGCTTGCGCACGGCGTCCGCCCAGGCCATGAAGCGCCCGAAGTCGCCGGAAATGGTGGCCTCGGCGGTGGGGATGGCTTCGCCGTAGATCTTGCCGGTGGAGCCGTCCACGGAGATCCAGTCGCCCTCATGGAAGGTGCGGCCGCCCAGGTCGAACTCATGGTCGCGCATCTTGATATCGGAGCAGCCGGAGACGCAGCAGGTGCCCATGCCGCGGGCCACGACGGCCGCGTGGCTGGTCATGCCGCCGCGCACGGTGAGGATGCCCTGGGAGGCCACCATGCCCTCGATATCCTCGGGGCTGGTCTCCAGGCGCACAAGCACCACGCGGTGGCCATGCTCCGCCCAGCGCTTGGCGTCCTCGGCGGTGAACACGATCTGCCCGCAGGCAGCGCCCGGAGAGGCGGCCAGGCCTTCGCCGATGGGCGTGGCCTTCTTCAGGGCCTTGGGATCAAAGGTGGGATGCAGCAGGGAATCCAGCTGCTTGGGCTCCACGCGCATGACGGCTTCGTTTTCGGTGATCATGCCCTCGTCCACCAGGTCCACGGCGATCTTCAGCGCCGCGGCGGCGGTGCGCTTGCCGTTGCGGGTTTGCAGCATATAGAGCTTGCCGTTTTCAATGGTATACTCCATATCCTGCATGTCCTTGTAGTGCTTTTCCAGGTTGTTGGCGATGGTCTTGAACTGCTCGTACACCTCGGGCATATCGTCCTTGAGCTGCTCGATCTTGCTGGGGGTGCGGATGCCGGCCACGACGTCCTCGCCCTGGGCGTTGATCAGATATTCGCCGAACAGCTTCTTTTCGCCGGTGGCGGGGTTGCGGGTGAAGGCCACGCCCGTGCCGGAGCGGTTGTTCAGGTTGCCGAACACCATGGGCATCACGTTGACGGCGGTGCCCCAGGAATAGGGAATGTCGTTCATGCGGCGATAGACGTTGGCGCGGGGATTGTCCCAGGAGCGGAACACCGCCTTCACGGCCTCCATCATCTGCTGATAGGGATCAGAGGGGAAATCCTCGCCCTTCTGCTCCTTGTAATAGGCCTTGAAGCGCGCGACAAGCTCCTTCATGTCGTTCACGTCCAGGTCGATATCGTTGGTGACGCCCTTCTTTTCCTTGATCTCGTCGATGATGACCTCGAAGGTCTTCTTGGGAATCTCCATAACCACGTCGGAGAACATCTGGATGAAGCGGCGATAGGAGTCGTACACAAAGCGCTCAAACTTGGGATCGGGGTTGCCGGCGATCAGGCCCGCGGCCACCTCGTCGTTGATGCCCAGGTTCAGGATGGTGTCCATCATGCCCGGCATGGAAGCGCGCGCGCCGGAGCGCACGGAGACCAGCAGCGGGTTTTTGGCGTCGCCGAACTTCTTCTCGTTCAGCGCCTCGATCTTGGCCAGCGCCTCGTCGATCTGCTTCTGGATATCCTCGCCGATGGCGCGGCCGTCCTCATAGTAGCGGGTGCAGGCCTCGGTGGTGATGGTGAAGCCCTGGGGAACGGGCATCCCCAGCGCGGTCATTTCCGCGAGGTTGGCGCCCTTGCCGCCCAGCAGGTTCCTCATCGTGGCGTTACCTTCGCTGAAAAGGTAAACATACTTCTGCATGGTCATTCATCCTCCCGAATTGAAATTCATAATAAGCATGGGTATACTGGAAATCAATTTATTATACACCATTTTGCCCGTTTTCACAAGCCTGTTTGGGTAAATAATCCGCATTTTGTGCAGTTTGTGCAAATGTCCCGTCCAAAATGCGCCGGAAAAATTGCGGAAAGGCGCTTTCCCCGTTGACGAATCGGCTCAAATGAGGCATAATAGATATTGGATAAGTTTGTTATGGGAGTAAAGGCATGTCCCACCTCATCACCTCGGTCGATCCCCACAGCCCGGCGCGGCGCGCGGGCATCCGGGCGGGCGACAGGCTGACGCGCATCGACGGAACCGTCGTGATCGACTTCATCGATTACCAGGCGCTCACGGCCAGGCGGCGCCTGACCGTCGAAGTCACGCGCGACGGCGCGCCCCTTGCGTTTTCCGTGCGCAAGGACGAATACGCCCCCCTGGGCCTGAACTTTGAAACGCCCATGATGTCCGGCACCCGGCTGTGCTGCAACAAGTGCCTGTTCTGCTTTGTGGACCAGCTGCCCCACGGCGCCCGGGACACCATGCGCGTCAAGGACGACGACTGGCGCATGAGCCTGATGATGGGCAACTATGTGACGCTGACCAACGTATCGGACCGGGAGCTGGAGCGCATCATCGAAAGGCACTGTTCGCCGCTGTACATCTCCGTCCACTGCACCGATCCCGATCTGCGCGCCCATGTGCTGGGCACCGAGCGGGCCCGGCGGCTGATGGGCCAGCTGAAAAGGCTGTCCGACGGCGGCATCGCGTTCCACTGCCAGTGCGTGCTGTGCCCCGGCATCAACGACGGCGCGGCCCTGGACAGGACCATACGGGAGCTGGCCGGGCTTGACGGGGCGCGGTCGCTGGCGCTGGTGCCCGTGGGGCTGACCGGGCACCGCGAGGGCCTGTGCGCGCTGCACCCCTACACCCGCGACGAGGCCAGGCAGGTTATGCGGCTTTCGGATATGTGGCGCGAAAGGCTGCTAAAGGAGCGGGGCACCCGCTTCGTCTTTCCCTCGGACGAGTTCTATCTCAGGGCCGAATGGCCCATCCCGCCGGACGAGGCCTATGAGGGCTATGAGCAGATTGACGACGGCGTGGGGCTTTTGAGGCTCCTGGAGACCGAGTACCGCCAGGCCTGGGAGGAGCTGCCGGAGGCCATGCGCCGCTTCGCCCCCGCGGGGCCGCGTCTGGCCATCGCCTGCGGCCGCTCCGCGGCGGATTTCATACGCCAAATGCTGAGCGATTATCCCGTGACCGGGGCGAATATATCGGTCCATGCCATCGAAAACACCTGGTTCGGCCCCACCGTCACCGTCTCCGGCCTGATCACCGGCTTCGATCTGACGCGCCAGATGGCCAGCGTGCCCTGCGACGCCATCATGATCACCGAGGTCATGCTGCGCCAGGGCGACGGCGTGTTCCTGGACGACATGACCCTCCCCGAGGCCTCCCGGCGGCTGGGCAGACCCATCGTGCCCGTCGGACGCCGGGGCGAGGACCTGCTCGATACGATACTCAGGCTCAGGGAAGGCGTAAAGTGAGAGTGGCGTGTGGAGAGTGGAGTGTGGAGTTGAA
>JAFUCP010000221.1 GCA_017459565.1 Clostridia bacterium
GCCACGGGCGCGGGCGCGGCGACGGGCGCGGCAACGGGCGCGGCGGCAAAGCTGGGCGCGCCGCCGATCTCTTCAACTTCCACTTCGTAGGTCTGACCATTCACGGTAATCGCAAACTTGCGCATTGTTTTATCCTCCTAATCTTTCATTCAAAAGCGGTAAACCTGTTCGGCGCGGGAAGCGCGGTTCCAGCCGGACACGCGGCGGACCCTGCGCACCACCAGCTGCTTGTCGGAATCGGTAAAGGCGGCGATGGCCGCGGAAATCACGGCGATCAGCTCCGCGTCGTCCGTCACTTCCTCCGCCACGGGCTCAGGCTCCGCCACCGGCGCGGGCGCGGCCTTTTCGGCGGCGGCCTTCGCGGCCTCGGCGGCGCGGGCGGCTTCGGCGGCCCTGGCGTTCTTCCGGGCGTCGATGGCCTTGAAGAACTGCGCCATCAGCGTGATAAAGCCGATCAATATCGCCAGGCCCAGGAACACGACCACCAGGCCGATGGCGGTCACCTGAGCGCCATATATCAACTTAGCTCCAACGTTCATTTGAAACCCTCCTTACAGCGGCATGTTGCCGTGCTTCTTGGCGGGCTTCGCCTCGCGCTTGCCGGAGAGCATCTCCAGCGCGGACGAGAGCATCTGGCGGGTCTGGGCGGGCTCGATCACATCGTCCACATAACCCTTCATCGCGGCATTGACGCCGTCGGCGACGTCGGCCATGTACTTTTCCTCAAGCTGGGCGCGCTTGGCGAAGGGATCGTCGGCGCTCTTCAGCTCGTCGGCGCAATTCAGCTGCACGGCGATCTTCGGCGTTACGGCGCTGATCACCGCGCCGGGCCAGGCATACACCATGTCGGAGGCGGCGCGGGAGGCCATGGCGGCGTAGGCCATGCCCACGGCGTTGCCCGTGATCAGGGCGATGCGCACGTTGCTGGACTCGGTCAGCGCGTACATCAGCTGCGCGCCCGCGCGGGCCAACTCGCCCTGGGGCGCGGTGGAAACCTTCATGCCCAGGGAATCCACAATGGTGATCACCGGGATGGAGAAGCAATCGCAGAAGGAGGCGAAGCGGGAGGCCTTCTTCGCGCCGTAGACCGTGATGCGGCCCTCGTCCTTGGAGGGCTGGTTGGCGATGAAGCCCACGGTGCTGCCGCCGATCTTGCCAATGGCCGTGACCATGGAGGGGGCGAAGCCCTCGCTCAGTTCAATGATATCGTTCATATCGGCCACGCGGCGGATGACATCGCGCACGTCCTGCACCGCGTCGATGGCGTTCAGATCGCCCAGCTCGCGGTTGACATCGTCGATGGTATCGCCGATGACCTCGTCCATGTTGTTGGCGGGCAGCATCGCGGCCAGCCTGCGAGCCAGGGCGATGGCGTCCTCGTCGGTATCGGCGGTCAGCTGCGCCACGCCGGAGCGCATGGAGGCCTGGGCGTGGGCCAGCGCTTCCATGTCCACTTCCTTGCCGGAGGCGGCGGAGACCACCTGCGGGCCGTTGACGAACAGCGCGCCGTTCTTGCTCATGATGGTGATATCGCTCATGCCCGCGATGGCGGAGGCAATGCCGCCGCACTGGCCCAGCACCACCGCGACCTGCGGCACCACGCCGGACAGCTCGCTGGCCTTGCCCGCCATCAGCGCATAGGCATTCATGGCGTCGATGCCCTCGTCCAGCCGCGCGCCCGCGGTATCCAGCAGCGCGAACACCGGCGCGCCGGTCTTTTCGGCCAGCTCAAGCACCTTCAGCACCTTGCGCGCATGTGCCATGCCCACGGAGCCGCCCTTGACGGTGAAGTCCTGCGCATACACATAGGCAGGGTTGCCGCCGATCAGGCCGTAGCCCGTCACGACGCCCGCGTCCGCGTTCAGCACGTCCAGCTCCACAAAGCTGGCGGCGTCCAGCAGCAGCGCGATGCGCTCCCTCGCCAACAGCTTCCCGGAATTCTTCTGCTGCTGGATGAGCGCGGCGTCACCCTTCAGTATCGCAAGCTTGCGCTCGCGCACGACGGGCAGATTCTGTTCCACTTTCATTGTCTTTCCCTCCATCGTTGCGTCAATCGCCGGCTTCGCGGAGGCCTTGGACCGCGCCGTCCTTGAATTGACGTAATATAAAATATCAACAAATCCCAAATTTAGAAATTTCGACATTCACCCCTCTTTTCCTCTTGATTATAACGTTATTTTTTCGCGTATATAGCGTCTTCTCCCCTGCCCCATAAGCGCCGCTTATGGTCTGCCCACGCGGGGCGGCGAAGGCCATTGACACCGGGTGCGGACACCCTCGCGCGCACCGAATTTATTTGCCGCGAAGCCCCTGCGGCCGTTATTTTTCCTTGCATTTCCGGGCCGTTTGTTGTACACTATAATAGGTTAGGGATGAGCAATCCCGCAATCATTGATATTAATGGAGGGTTTTCTGATGGCAACTGTCGACAGGACGATGAGCATCGGCCAGGTGCTGGACATTGACCGCACCACCGCGCCGATCATGATGGAATACGGTATGCACTGCATGGGCTGCCCCTTTTCGATGATGGAGACACTGGAGCAGGGCTGCGCGGCCCACGGCACCGACGTGGACGAACTGGTGGAAAAGCTGAACGCCCATCTGGCGGGACAGCAGGCATAACGATTGCAGCGCGTGGGGCTGGAGCCGGCTGCGGCCCCGGCATCACGCGCTGTTCTAACCCAAATACAATAAATACAGGAGGATTGATGCCCCATGGAGCCCATGAAGCTGTATGAACAATGGCTGCGCGACTATGCCGACGACGCTGAAACCGTGCAGGACCTGCTTTCCATCAAGGACGATCCCAAGGAGATTGAGGACCGCTTTTACCGGGAGCTGGAGTTCGGCACCGCAGGTATGCGCGGCGTGCTGGGCGCGGGCACGAACCGGCTGAACAAGTACAACGTGCGCCGGGTCTCCCGGGCGCTGGCCAAGTACATCCTCACCACCCCCGACGGCGCGCAGCGGGGCGTGGCCATCGCCTATGACTCCCGCCGCAAGAGCCCTGAGTTCGCAAAGGAGGCCGCGCTGGTGCTGTGCGCCGCGGGCGTGAGGGTGTTCCTGTACGAATCCCTGCGGCCGGTGCCGGTTCTGTCCTTCACCATCCGCCACCTGAACTGTATCGCGGGCATCGTGATCACTGCCAGTCACAACCCCAAGCAGTACAACGGCTACAAGGCCTACTGGACCGACGGCGGCCAGATGCCCCCGGAGTCCGTCAAGGGCATCACGGACCGCCTGCCCGAAACCACCGACGCCGAATCCCTGCCCATGGATGAGCAGGAGGCGCTGGACAAGGGTCTGCTCACTTACATCGGCAAGGACGTGGACGACGCCTACATCGCCGCGGTGAAGAAGCTGTCCGTGAACCCGGAGCTGGCGAAGGAGATGGGCAAGACCCTGAAGATCGTCTATACGCCGCTGCACGGCTCCGGCAACCTTCCCGTGCGCCGCATCTTCAAGGAGATCGGCATGGAGAACGTGTACGTGGTCAAGGAGCAGGAGCTGCCCGACGGCGAGTTCCCCACCGTGGTGGTGCCCAACCCCGAGGATCCCCGGGCGTTTGAGCTGGCGCTGAAGATGCAGAAGGAGCTGGGCGCGGACCTGTGCGTGGGCACCGATCCGGACTGCGACCGCGTGGGCATCGCCTGCATGACCGAAAACGGCCTGAGGCTCCTGAACGGCAACCAGATCGGCTGCATCCTGCTGCACTACATTCTCTCCCAGAAGAAGCAGCGGGGCGAACTGCCCGCGAACGCCGCCGCGGTGACCACCATAGTGTCCACCGAGATGGCCCGGGCCATCGCCGAGGACTACGGCGTGAAGCTGATCAAGGTGCTGACGGGCTTCAAGTACATCGCCGAGCAGATCCACCTGTTCGAAACCACCGGCTGCAATACCTTCGTGTTCGGCTTTGAGGAGAGCTACGGCTTCCTGTCCGGCACCGACGTGCGCGACAAGGACGGCGTCAACGCCTGTATGCTGATCGCCGAGGCCGCCAGCTGGTACAAGAAGATGTACAACAAAACCCTGGCCGACGCTATCGACATGCTGTATGAGAAGTATGGCTACTACGGCGACAAGGTGACCAGCTTCGTGCTGCCCGGCAAGGACGGCCTGGAGAAGATGGGCCGCACCATGTCCGCCCTGCGCGACAACCCGCCGAAGGACTTCGCGGGCGAGAAGGTCGTGGCTGTGCGCGACTACCAGACGAGCGTGCGCACCACCGTGGACGGACAGACCGAAGCCTTGACCCTGCCCAAGAGCAACGTGCTGTACTTTGAGCTGGAAAACAAGGCCTGGATCTGCGTGCGCCCCTCCGGCACCGAGCCGAAGATCAAGCTGTATGTGAACGCCGTCTCTGACAGCGACGCAAAGACCAGGGAGCTGCTGAACGCCTATTCCGACGCGGCTGTGAAGCTGCTGGAAAGCCTGTAAAACGTTCCGCTGACGCACAAAAAGGGGGCCGCCTCAAACGACGCGAAAGCGTCCGTTTGAGGCGGCCCTGTTTGTTTTAGTCTTTCTCTCCGGGTAAGGCATGAATGGCGGCGCGGAATAAGCCGCGTCACTCATCGGAGCCCACATACCGGGAGTAGGCCTCGTCGCTCATGTAGGTGAAATACGTCATAACCACATTGCCCTTTTCATCCCTGACCTCGATGGGCATGTTGGGGTCGCCCTCGGGGCCGCAATAGCCCAGGCCGCCGAAGCTGTCGCAGATCCACCAGACGCCGTTGACGTTCACCCGGTTCCACTGATGGTCATACTTGTTCTCGTTGACATGCTCATATTCCAGGCCCAGCAGGTTCAGCATGAAGCCCGCCGTGCGGGTGGTGCCCGCACAGGAGGCCACGCCCTTCACCAGCACGCCGTAGGGATCGTTGTAATGCTTTTCCTTCATGGAGTAATCAAAGCCAAAGCTGCCGGCGAGGCGCCACACGCCGTAAACCTGGTCCTCTACCGACCAGCTCAGCATCTGCTCCAGTGGAGACTGGATCACCGCCAGGGCCTGATCGAATTCACTCTTGCTCATGTACTTGCGGAAGTACTTGTAGCGGGCCGCGGTCATGCGCATGGGCAGCGCGCCGTCGTTGGAGGCCGCCTGGTCCGCAGCCACCTTCACGGTGACCTGGGCCTTCTTCTTGTTCTGGGTGGTCACGGTAATCTTCGCGGTGCCCTTCTTCAGCGCGGTGACCACGCCATTCGCGTCCACACTGGCCACGGCGCTCCTGGAGGACTTCCAGGTATACACCGGCCGGGCGGTGGCGGGGCTCACGCTGGGGGTCAAGGCAAAGACTTCGCCGGGCTTCACCGTCACCGTGCCCGAAATGTCCAGCGCCACGCTGTCGGGCTTGTAGGGGTCCACCACGCGGACCTTCACCTTGGCCGATTTCCTGTTCTGGGTCTTGACGGTGACGGTGGCGGCACCCTCCTTCTGAGGATACAGCACGCCGTTGTCCACGACCACCACCGCGCTCTTGGAGGACTTCCAGGTGTAGGTGGCCCGGGCCGTTTCCGGCGAAAGCACGGGCGTCAGCGTCACGACATCCTGGAGGGTCAGCTGAAGCTCACCGCCGGGAACCAGGCTCACCGCGCTGGGCTTGTAGGGATCCACCACCGTCACGGACAGCTTGAATTTCGCGCCGTCGGCGGTGGTCAGGGTGACCTTCGCGGAGCCCTCCGCCAGGGCGGTGATCGTGCCGTCCGCGGCGCAGGCGACCCGCGCGGTCCTGGAGGATTTCAACGATTTCAGTTCCCGGCCCGGAACGCTGAGCAGCAGGCTCTCCCCTGCGTTCATTGTCACGGCATCCTTGCCTGTCAGCTCCATGACGCCCGACATGGGCACGGCCTGCATGGGCACATCCTGTGCCGAAACCGCCGCGGCGGGATCGGCGGCGGCCTCCGGCGCGGCGACGGATGCGTCCTCCCGGAATAGCTCAAACTCCTCCAGCTCGCCCACAGGCGCGTCCAAAATCGGGGCCTCGGACGCCTCCGCCAGCGCCGCGCCGGTCAAAAGCATGGCCAGCGCCAAAAGCGCCGCCACCCATTCTCGCAAACAGCTCATATTCCCTTCCCCCTTTTCTTCGTCTGGAAAACGCGACGGGCGGCTCTCACGATCGTCTTTCCGGGTTCAAAGCCGGGAAAGCAGCAGGAACCGTCCGCTTATCCACCCTGCCCGCCGGCTGTGAGCGACAGCCGGCGGGCAGGGCAAAGCCACATATATTCAAATCACCGGGTCAAATATCCTCCGGCGCATCGGGCTCGGCGCTGTCGGCGTTCTCCGACTCGCTCTCCTCCTCGCTCTCCGCCTCGGCGCGGGCTACGCAGACCACCTTGCTGCCCTCCTCCACGCGCATCAGGCGCACGCCCTGGGTATTGCGACCGAGGGTGGATATGGAGCCCACAGGCATACGGATCACGGTGCCGTCGTCTGTGATCAGCAGAATGTCCTCCGCCTCGTCCGCCAACAGCTGGCAGGTGAGCCTGCCGGTCTTGGCCGTCAGGTTCATGGCCTTGATGCCCTTGCCGCCGCGGCTCTGCACGCGGTACTCGTCGATTTCGGTCAGCTTGCCATAGCCGTTATCGGTGATGGAAAGCACCTTCATGCCGGCAAACACCGGGCACATATCCACCACCTCGTCGTCCCCGACCAGCTCGATGGACTTGACACCCATGGCGCTTCTGCCGATGGGGCGCATATCGGTTTCCGGGAAGCGGATGGCCATGCCGTCGCGGGTGCCCAGCAGCAGCTCATAGCTGCCGTCGGTGAGCGCCACGCCGATCAGCTCGTCGTCCTCCCGCAGCACCAGCGCGATCAGGCCGCTCTTGCGCAGGTTGGTGAACTCGGAAAGCTCCGTGCGCTTGATGATGCCCCTCTTGGTGGCCATGATCAGATAGTGTCCGGCCACCTTTTCCGCGGGCACCGGCAACAGCGCCGTCACCTTCTCGCCCCCGTCCAGCTGCAGCAGATTGACGATGGCGGTGCCCCTGGCGGTACGCCCGGCCTCGGGAATCTGATAGCAATTGAGCTGGTACACGCGGCCCCGGTTGGTGAAGAACATAAGCGTGTCGTGGGTGGAAACCACGTACATCTGCTCCACGAAGTCCTCCTCCCGGGTGGTGGCGCCCACCACGCCCTTGCCGCCCCGGCGCTGCGCGCGATAGGTGGCCTTGGGCAGGCGCTTGACATAGCCGTAATGCGTGAGGGTGACGACCATGTCCTCCTCCTGGATGAGATCCAGCATATCGATTTCGCCGTCCAGCGCGGAAATTTCCGTGCGGCGCTCGTCGGCATACTTGCGCTTGATTTCGGTGATCTCGTCCTTGATGATGCCCAGCACCATGCTCTCGTCCGAAAGCACGGCCCGGTAGTAGGCGATCAGCTTTTGCAGCTCCGCGTACTCGGCCTCTATTTTGTCGCGTTCCAAACCCGTCAGCCTTTGCAGGCGCATATCGAGAATCGCCTGGGCCTGGCGTTCGGAAAGCCCGAAGCGGCTCATCAGGCCCTCCTTGGCCTCCTGGGTGGTGCGACTGGCGCGGATGAGGGCGATGACCTCGTCGATGTTGTCCAGCGCGATGATCAGCCCCTCCAGGATGTGGCTGCGGGCCTCGGCCTTGTTCAGGTCGTACTGAGTGCGGCGGCGGATGACATCCTCCTGATGCTCCAGATAGTGGTGGATCATCTGCCGCAGGCTGAGGATGCGGGGCGTGCCGTCCACCAGCGCCAGCATGATGGCGCCGAAGGTATCCTGAAGCTGGGTGTGCTTGTACAGCGTGTTCAGCACCACGTTGGCATTCACATCCCGCTTGAGTTCGATGACGATGCGCATACCCTGCCGGTCGGATTCGTCGCGGATATCGCTGATGCCCTCCACGGTCTTTTCATGCACCATCTCGGCGATCTTTTCGATCAGCTTGGCCTTGTTGACCATGTAGGGGATCTCCGTGACCACGATCCTCTGGCGGCCCTGGCTCATCTCCTCAATTTCGCTCTTGGCCCGCACGATGATGCGGCCCCGGCCCTCGTGATAGGCGTCATAGATGCCCCTGCGGCCCAGGATCACGCCGCCGGTGGGGAAATCCGGGCCCTTGACGAACTGCATCAGATCGTCCACGGTGCAATCGGGATGATCGATCATGTGGACGCAGGCGTCGATCACCTCGCCCAGGTTGTGGGGCGGGATGTTGGTGGCCATGCCCACGGCGATGCCGCTGGAGCCGTTCACCAGCAGATTCGGGAAGCGGCTGGGCATGACGGCGGGCTGCATCAGGGTCTCGTCAAAGTTGGGATAGAAATCCACGGTCTCCTTCTCAATATCCCGCACCATCTCCATGGACAGCTTGGAAAGCCGAGCCTCCGTATAACGCATGGCGGCCGCGCCATCGCCGTCCACAGAACCGAAGTTGCCCTGCCCCTCGATCAGCGTATAGCGGATGGAGAAATCCTGCGCCAGGCGCACCATGGCGTCGTACACGCTGGAATCGCCGTGGGGATGATATTTACCCAGCACATCGCCCACGATGCGCGCGGACTTGCGGTAGGGCTTGTCGGGCGTAATGCCCATCTCATTCATCGAATAGAGGATGCGCCGATGCACGGGCTTCAGGCCGTCGCGCACGTCGGGCAGCGCTCGGGTGACGATGACCGCCATGGCATAGGAGATGAATGATTTTTTCAGCTCGTCCTCGATGTTGAGCGGGGTCAACTTGCCTATGTTGAATTCGTCTGCCATTTATGATAGCCTCCGGTTGTCAAATATCCAGATCCGCCACCAGCTTCGCGTTCTGTTCGATGAACTCCCGCCTCGGCTCCACCTGGTCGCCCATGAGCAGGGTGAACAGCTCGTCCGCGGCCATGGCGTCCTTCATCTCCACGCGGTACATGCTTCGGGTTTCGGGGTTCATGGTGGTGTCCCACAGCTGCTGATAGCTCATCTCTCCCAGGCCCTTGTAGCGCTGGATCTCGGGCTTGGCGTCCCGTCCCATCTCATCCAGCAGCTTTTGCAGCTGGGAATCGGAATAGACATACTGCTCGGTCTTGCCTCGGGTGACCTTGTACAGCGGCGGCTGGGCAGCGTAGACATAGCCGTCCTCGATGAGCTGGGGCATGAAGCGATAAAAGAACGTAAGCAGCAGGATGCGGATGTGGTTGCCGTCCACGTCGGCATCGGTCATGCACACGATGCGGTGGTAGCGCAGCTTGGCGGGGTCGAACTCCTTGCCGAAGCCCGCGCCGAAGGCGGTGATCATGGCCTTGATCTCCGCGTTGCCCAGCGCCTTGTCGATGCGGGTCTTTTCCACGTTCAATATCTTGCCGCGCAGGGGCAGTATCGCCTGGAAGTGCCTGTCACGGCCCTGCTTGGCGCTGCCGCCGGCGCTGTCGCCCTCGACGATGAAGATTTCACACTTGGCCGGGTCGCGCTCAGAGCAGTCCGCCAGCTTGCCAGGCAGCGCCGCGCTCTCCAGCGCGGTCTTTCTGCGGGTCAGGTCCCGGGCCTTGCGGGCGGCCTCCCGGGCGCGGGCGGCGGAGAGGCACTTGTCCAGCACCGCGCGGGCGGCGGAGGGGTTCTCCTCCAAATAAGTGGCCAGCTTTTCGCTCACCATGGCGTCCACCAGCGGGCGAATCTCCGAATTGCCCAGCTTGGTCTTGGTCTGGCCCTCAAACTGGGGCTCCACCAGCTTGACGGACACGATGGCCGTCAGGCCCTCGCGCACGTCGTCGCCGGTGAGGTTGGCGTCGTTGGCCTTGAGCATGTTGGCCTTGCGGGCATAGTCGTTGATCACCCGGGTCAGCGCGTTGCGGAAGCCCGCCAGGTGCGTGCCGCCCTCGGGGGTGTGGATGTTGTTGGCAAAGGAATACACGCTCTCATTGAAGCTGTCGTTCCATTGCAGCGCGACCTCCACCGTTGAGCCGTTCTTTACGCCCTGGATGTACACCGGCGGAGCAAACAGCGGCGTCTTGTGGCGGTTCAGGTATTCCACATAGGATACGATGCCGCCCTCATAGTGGAACACCTCGGTGTGGGGCTCCTCGCCCCGGTCGTCCGTCAGCTGGATGCGGATGCCCGCGTTCAAAAACGCCATCTCGCGGAACCGGGTCTTGAGGGTGTCAAAATCAAAATTGCCGGTTTCGAAGATGCCGGGCTCCGGGTCCTCGCCGGTCTTGACATCGGGCCAGAAGCGGATGGTGGTGCCCGTGCGGTCCGTCTCGCCCACCACCTTCAGGTCGTAGAGGATCTTGCCGCGCTCATATTCCTGCTGGTAGATCCTGCCGTCCTGATAGACGTTCACCTGCAAATGGCTGGACAGGCCGTTCACCACTGACGCGCCCACGCCGTGCAGCCCGCCGGAGACCTTGTAGCCCTCTCCGCCGAACTTGCCGCCCGCGTGCAGCACCGTCAGGCACACCTCCACCGCCGGGCGGTGCATCTTGGGATGGATGCCCACCGGGAAGCCGCGACCGTTGTCCTGCACGGTGACGGAGCCGTCGGCGTTCAGCGTGACCACGATGTTGTCGCAGAACCCGGCCAGCGCCTCGTCGATGGCGTTGTCCACGATTTCATATACCAGATGGTGCAGGCCCCGCTCATCGGTGGAGCCGATGTACATGCCCGGGCGGCGGCGCACCGCCTCCAGGCCCTCCAGGACCTGTATCTGGCTTTCGTCGTAATGATTTTCTCTTTGCATGTCATGCCTTTCCCGCCGTCAAATGAAACCGGCTGAAAAATATTTCTTCTTATTCTAATTATACCACTTTTCGCCCCTTTGAGACATGCATAAACAAGTAAAGATTGACCTGAAAATATACATTTAACGCGCAATTTTGACGATGTCCTTTTTCTGTCACATTTGCACGGCCCGGGCATGGCTCCCGGCTCCGATGTTCCCCCCGGATGTGCCAACAGAGCAGCAGCGCTCCCCAGAGGGAAAGGCACGTGAACCTGTCATGTGATGTGCTTACGTTTCACGCGCGAAGCGCACATCACTTGCATGGCAAACATCACGTTCCGCACAGCGGAACACATCGTTCAAAAAAGCGCCTTTTGTCGACAAACAAAAGGCGCTTTTTTTCTTGGCGCACCCAAAGGGATTCGAACCCCTGACCTACCGCTTAGGAGGCGGTCGCTCTATCCTGCTGAGCTATGGGTGCCTGTTCGGATGTATCCCGGTAAGCGGGACAATATGTATTATGGCACGAACCCGCCGGATTGTCAAGGCTGAAATCGTTCAATTTCCGCGCCGGAGGGCGCGCTATTGAATATGGGCTGAAATTGTGATATGATGGGCCCATCGAACGGAAAGGACAGCCTTCATGAACAAACGCAGCTTCTGGACCCGCTTCTTCCTCGTCATGACGGTACTGACGGCGGCGGCCATATTCTTCTTCTCCTCCCAGCCGGGCGAGGAATCCTCCGAATTGAGCGACGGCGTCACGCTGACGGTGGCGCGGATCATCCGCCCCGATTACGCTTCCCTGCCCCCGGACGAAAGGCAGGCGTTTCTGGAATCGCTGGGATTGATCGTGCGCAAGTGCGCCCATTTCAGCGAATTTGCGCTGCTGGGTCTGAATGTAATGTGCCTTTTCAGGCTGCGGCGGCGCACGCCAGGCATCCCCCGCCCCATGCCCCTTGCGGCCTGGGGTGCTTCCACGCTCTACGCCGCCACGGACGAGCTGCACCAGATGTTTGTGGACGCCCGGGGGCCCGCGTTTTTGGACGTGGGCATCGACAGCGCTGGGGCGCTGACGGGCGTGCTGCTGGCCGTGCTGGGGCTTAGCCTGCTCTCCGGCCGCATCGACGCGCTGGAATAGGCGCAAAAAACCGTCTCGAAACGAGGCGGCTTTTTTGCGTTGCAGGGGCCAAATCAATAGTTTTCGGCCCTGATCTGGAAATAGCTCTGGGGATGGTTGCACACGGGACAGACCTCCGGGGCCTTCTTGCCCACGCAGATGTGGCCGCAGTTGCTGCACTGCCAGATCATATCGCCCTCCCGGGAGAACACGACGCCGTCCTCGATGTTCTTGAGCAGCTTGCGATAGCGCTCCTCATGCTCCTTTTCGATGGCGGCCACGCCCTCGAACTGCTTCGCGATGTCCTCAAAGCCCTCCTGGCGGGCCTCCTCGGCGAATTTGACGTACATGTCCGTCCACTCATAGTTTTCGCCGTCGGCGGCGTCGGACAGGTTCTGGGTGGTGGTGGGCACCTTGCCGCCATGCAGCAGCTTGAACCACAGCTTCGCATGTTCCTTCTCGTTCTTCGCGGTCTCCTCAAACAGCGCCGCGATCTGCACATAGCCGTCCTTCTTGGCCTGGGAAGCATAGTAATCGTACTTGTTGCGCGCCTGGGATTCCCCGGCAAACGCGGCCATCAGGTTGGCCTCGGTCCTTGAGCCCTTGAATTCCATGAAAGCACCTCCATAGCGTTAAGTTTTCCCGGTTTCGGACAGTTTATCACACAAGCCGCGGAAAGTCAATCGCGCAATGCCCATACAAATATCGCGCCTTCGTTGCCAAATAGGCGCGCATCTGCTATAAAGGGGACGGATGCGAATAAACACCTCGCGGAGACAGCGCGCGCGAAACAATCAGGGGCATGGTCCCGGCGCTTCCGGCGCTGGCTGTGATGCTGTCGCTGACGCCGGCCCGACCGTCGGCGATGGCCGAGACTGCCGAGGATCTGTCCCCCGGCAAGGCGGCGAAGCCCCGGCGGGCGGCGAGGTCGCCATCCACGCCTGCGCCTTTGGCGGCGCGAAGTCCCCCATCGTCTCCGCCAGTTTCACAATCCATGCCCGGGCCGCGAAATGACAAAGCAAGCCCCATCCCTTCGCGGGATGGGGCGCAGGATATTGACAAAGTCAATAGACTGACAGGCCGTTGAAAAGCCTGCAAGACAAGGAAGGACAGCCTGCAAATGAGGGCGCTTACCCAGATGTAAGTAACCGAATTTGCAGGCTGTCCTGACGCAGGAAGCAGAAATTTCAACCGTGCAAGCGCTGTTTCCGGAAATTTCTGCGTTTGCGGGCTTTGTCAGCGGTCTGAGCGCCATCCCTTCGCGGGATGGGGCGTATTCTTGCTCAGCTTCAGTCCGCGCGCACGCGCCAGCCGTACTTGTCCTCGATCCTGCCGGTCTGGATGCCGGTGATGGTGTCGTACAGCTTTTGGGTCACGGGGCCGATATTGCCGTCGCCGATGGTCATAACCTCGTCCATGTAGCGCAGCTTGCCCACAGGGCTGATGACGGCGGCGGTGCCGGTGCCAAAGACCTCCTCCAGCTTGCCGGACCTCTGGGCCTCAATCAGCTCATCCACGGAAATCTTGCGCTCCTCCACGTCCATGCCCCACTGGCGGCACAGGAACAGCACGCTGTTGCGGGTGATGCCGGGCAGGATGGAGCCGTTGAGCATGGGGGTGACGATCTTGCCGTCGATCTTGAACATGATGTTCATCGCGCCGACTTCCTCGATGTACTTGCGCTCCACGCCGTCCAGCCACAGCACCTGGGAATAGCCGCCGTCGTGGGCCTTCACCTGGGCGATCAGGGACGCGGCGTAGTTGCCGCCGGTCTTGGCAAAGCCGATGCCGCCGCGCACGGCGCGCACATACTCATCCTCGATCCAGATGCCCACGGGCGCCAGGCCGCTTTCATAGTAGGCGCCGGAGGGGCTGAGGATGACGATGAACAGATAGGTCTTGGAGGGAGCCACGCCCAGGAATTCATCGGTGGCGATGATGAAGGGGCGGATGTACAGGCTGGTGCCCGGCTCGGTGGGAATCCAGTCCTTGTCAATGGCCACGACCTCCTTGATGGCCTGCACGAAGTCCTCCTCGGGAATCTCCGGGATGCACAGGCGGTCATTGGAGTTGTTGGCGCGCTTGGCATTCATGTCCGGGCGGAACAGATAGGCTTCTCCATTCGCGCCGCGATAGGCCTTCAGGCCCTCGAACATCGTCTGGCCGTAATGGAACACCATGGCGGAGGGATCCAGCTCGATCTTCTGGTAGGGCACGATGCGCGCGTCATGCCAGCCCTGGCCCTCGGTGTAGTTCATCACAAACATGTGGTCGGTAAAGATGTGGCCAAAGCCCAGCTTCTGCCCCTTGGCAGGCTTCGCCTTGGGGGCCGTGGTCTTTTCAACGCGAATATTCAGCATATGGCATTTCTCCAATCTGCAATTTTAGGGATACGATCCTGCATTTATGATACCGCGCTAAAGGGCGAAAATCAAGAGGGGGAACAGATTGTTTATTCGATATTTACATACTCTTCCCTTGCCATCCCCGTGCCGAATCTGTATAATAATCCTGCAATTGAATATGAGACAGTTCGAGGCCCTCCTGTCTGACGGACGCGCAAGCGTCCCGAAAAAATAAAACCAGGTTTGCGTCCGACGCGGGCGCTTGAGGGGCATGGAAACACCATGCTTTTTTGTTTGCCGCGCATCGGACGCGATTGGAGCGGGGCGGATATTGCCATTCCGCTCCTTTTCATGCGCGGGGGTCTGCCATGTCTCAAAAGACGACAGGAGGAAATCCCCATGAGCGCAAGCAACAGCCAAAAGCCCCTCTTCACCACCCGCTCCCTCGTGCGCGGCGGCCTGATCGCCGCCATATATGTGGCCCTGACGCTGATCTTTCAGCCCATCAGCTTCGGCGCGATCCAGTTCCGCATCGCCGAGGCGCTGACCCTCTTGCCCATCCTGACCGTGGACGCCGTGCCCGGGCTGTTCGTGGGCTGCATGATTGCCAACCTGCTGGGCGGCGGCGTGTGGTTCGACGTGGTGCTGGGCTCCATCGCCACGCTGCTGGCCGCGTTTTGCACCCGCAAGACGCGCAAGCAGCCCTTCCTGGCCGCCATCTGGCCCACCGTATTTAACGGCCTGATCGTGGGCACCGTGGTCTATTTCGCCTATGTGCGCGCCCCGGGCGATCCCGTAAACATCGGCACGCTGCTGTTCAATATGAGCACCGTGGCCTTCGGCGAGCTGGTGGTGTGCTATGTGCTGGGCCTGCCCATGGTCTACGGGCTGAAAAAGCTGCCGAAGAATGTGTTTGAGTAAAAGACAGCACCATGCAAAACGGGCTCCCGCCATTTCGGTGGGAGCCCGTCGTTCTGCCCTCGTTTGAGGGATCGCCACGGTCTCAAATGAATGTCCCGGGGCGAAATCGCCGTCTGTCTCGCAGGGCCCAGGCCGGCTTATGCCTTCCCCTTCAGCTGCTCATAGCGCGCCTTCGCCAGCTTCGCGCCTTCGGCGAACAGCTTCTCCGCGTTCTCCGGGAACGTGCGCTTGAGGGACGCATAGCGCACCTCGCCGTCCAGGAAGACCTCATAGTCCAATGTCGGGGCCTTGGAATCCAGCTGGAAGCGGGGTGTGGCTTCGGGATTGTAGCGGTACAGGAACCAATAGCCCGCGTCCACGGCCCGCTTCATCTCGTCCTGCACCTTGGCCATGCCACACTTGAGGCCGTGGCTCTGGCAGGGGGCATAGGCGATGATCACGCTGGGACCCTTGAACTGCTCTGCCTCGTGAATCGCCTTCACGAGCTGGGCGTTGTCCGCGCCCATGGCCACCTGCGCCACATACACGTTGCCGTAGGTCATCAGCATACCGCCGATATCCTTCTTGGGCCGCTTCTTGCCGGAGGCGGCGAACTGGGCCACCGCACCCACGGGCGTGGCCTTGGAGGACTGTCCGCCGGTGTTGGAGTAGATCTCGGTGTCCACGATCAGCACGTTTACGTCCTCGCCGCTGGCGATCACATGGTCCAGGCCGCCGAAGCCGATGTCATAGGCCCAGCCGTCGCCGCCGAACATCCAGAAGGTCTTTTTGGCCAGCTGGTCGCCGAACTGCAATATGCGCCTTGCGGCCGCGTCGTTCCGGCCCTTCAGCGCCCGAACCAGCTCGCGGCTGGCGGGGGCGGAGGCATCGAAATCATCGTAGGTTTCAAGCCATTTGTCGATGGCGGCGTTTACCGCCTCATCGGCGCAGCCCGCCCGGTATTCCTCCACGCGCGCCCTCTGGGCCTCGCGCTGCTGGCGCACGGACAGCACCATGCCCAGGCTGAACTCCGCGTTGTTTTCAAACAGGGAGTTGGACCAGGCGGGGCCCTGACCGCACTTGTTCACGGTGTAGGGGATGCCCGGCATGGCGCTGCCCCAGGCCTGGGAGCAGCCCGTGGCGTTGGCCCAGTACACCCTGTCGCCGTACAGCTGGGTGAGCAGCTTGGCATAGGGCGTCTCGCCGCAGCCCGCGCAGGCGGCGGAGAACTCCAGCAGCGGCTGGCGGAACTGGCTGCCCTTGACGGTATAGGGATCGAACACATCACCCTTGTCGGAAAGCGCCAGCGCATAGTCCCAGGCCGCGGCGGTATCCGGGGCCTGCTCCACGGGAACCATCTCCAGTGCCTTTTCCTTCGCCGGGCACACGTTCTCGCAGGACCCGCAGCCCGTGCAATCCAGGTTGCTGACGGCCATGGCAAAGTACAGCCCCCCGGCCTGCCTGCCCCTGGCGGGCACGATCTTCATGCCCTCGGGCGCGTCGGCCTTCTCTTCCTCATTGAGCAGACAGGGCCGGATCACCGCATGGGGGCAGACATAGCTGCACTTGTTACACTGGATGCACTTTTCACCGTCCCACACCGGCACGCGGGTGGCAATGCCCCGCTTTTCATAGGCGGTCAGGCCCATGTCCATCACGCCGTCCTCATAGCCCGCAAAGGCGGACACGGGCAGATCGTCGCCCTTTTGGGCGTTGATGGGCTCCAGCAGCTTCGTGACCACCCCGGGCACGTCCCGCGCCGGCGCGGGGGCGTCCTGGGCGTCCTTCCAGGCCTCGGGCACCTCGATTTTCACCAGGCCCTCGCTGCCCGCGTCGATGGCGGCCAGGTTCTTGTTCACCACGTCCTCGCCCTTGGCGAAGTAGGTCTTTGTGGCGGCGGCCTTCATGTAGCCCACGGCCTCCTCAGCGGGGATGATGGGCATGAGATGGAAGAACGCCGATTGCAGCACCATGTTGAAGTGGTTGCCCAGGCCCAGGCGGTTCGCGATCTTCACCGCGTCGATGGTGTAAAGCTTCAGCCCCTTGCGGGCGATCTGGCGCTTGGCATGGGCGGGCAGGTGTTCCTCCAGCTCCGCCGCCGTCCAGGGACAGTTGATCAGCAGCGTGCCGCCGGGCACGACCTCCTCGGCAATGTCGTACTTTTCGATGTAGGTGGGGTTGTGGCAGGCCACGAAATCCGCGGACTTGACATAGTAGGAGGCGCGGATGGGCGAATCCCCGAATCGCAGGTGGCTCTTGGTGACGCCGTAGCTCTTCTTGGCATCATACTCGAAATAGGCCTGGGCGAACTTGGGCGTATGGGCGTTGATGATTTCCACCGTGTTCTTGTTCGCGCCCACGGTGCCGTCGGAGCCGAGGCCCCAGAACTTGCAGCTGACCGTGCCCGCCGTGTCCGGGGCAAAGTCCATCTCCGGCAGGGACAAATGGGTTACGTCGTCGGTGATGCCGATGGTAAAGCTGTTCACGGGGCTGGCGGCGCGCAGGTTTTCAAACGCGGCGGCGATCTGCGCCGGGGTGGTGTCCTTGCTGGACAGGCCGTAGCGCCCGCCCACCACGGCGAGGTCAGCGCGGCCCCTGAGCGCGGTGCAAACATCCTGGTACAGCGGCTCGCCGGCACTTCCCATCTCCTTGGTGCGGTCCAGCACTGCCACGGCCTTCACGGTTTCGGGCAGCGCCGCCACGAAGCGGTTCACATCGAAGGGCCGGAACAGATGGACCTGCACAAAGCCCACCTTCTCGCCCCGGGCGTTCAGGGCGTCCACGACCTCCTCCACGCAGCCCGATACGGAGCCCATGGCCACTACCACCCGGTCCGCGTCCGGCGCGCCGTAGTAATTGAAGCAGTGGTACTCGCGGCCGGTGAGGGCGGAGATTTTGCCCATGTAGTCCTCCACGATGCCCGGCAGGGCGGCGTAGTCCGAATTGTTGGCCTCGCGCACCTGGAAGTAAATGTCCGGGTTTTGCACCGTGGCGCGGATCATGGGATGCTCCGGGTTCAGCGCCCGAGCCCGGAAGGCGTCCAGCGCCCCGGTATCCAACAGGCCGCGCAGGTCCTCATAGTCAATCTGCGCCACCTTGTCGATCTCATGGCTCGTGCGGAAGCCGTCGAAGAAGTCCATGAAGGGCACGCGGCCCTTGATGGCGGAAAGGTGCGCCACCCCCGCCAGGTCCATGACCTCCTGTACGCTGCCGGTACACAGCATGGCAAAGCCTGTGTTGCGACAGCTCATCACGTCGCTGTGGTCGCCGAAGATGCTCATGGCGTGGGTGCCCACCGTGCGCGCCGCCACGTGCAAAACGCCCGGCAAGCGTTCGCCCGCAATGCGGTGCAGCACCGGGATCATCAGCATAAGGCCCTGGGAGGAGGTGAAGGACGTCGCCAGGGCGCCGGTTTGCAGCGCGCCGTGGACCGCCGCCGCCGCGCCGGCCTCGGACTGCATCTCAACCAGCTGCACCGTCTGGCCGAACAGGTTCTTTTTGCCCTTCGCCGACCACACATCGGTCTTGCCCGCCATGGGGCTGGAGGGCGTGATGGGATAGATGGCGGCAATCTCCGTAAAGGCGTAGGCCACATAGGCCGCCGCCTCGTTGCCGTCGAGGGTGACGTAGACGGGTTGCTTCTTCTCGGTCATGGGAGGGACCTCCTTGTTTCACGTTTTTCCTGTAGCGGAATTCTGTAATATAAGTAATCCCCGGAGAAAGGCGTTTCTTTGTTTTCTTTTCGACTATACAGCACAAACCCGGCGCTCTCGTAGTTTCTGGGCGCGACGAGGTTGCTGTTCGTCAAGACCCGGATCTCCTTCAACCCTTCGTATTCCCGGATGCGCCGCAGGGCTTCCTTCAGCTGGGCCTTGCCGAAGCCCCTGCCCTTGAAGGCCGTGCGGATGCCGTTGTGGCCGATTTCCACGTATTCGGGCCGGTTCCTCGGGTCCCAGGTGATGAAGCCTATCGGCTCGCCGTGCAGGCAGGTGACGAAGCCATACCTGTCGGCGATGTCGGGACGGTCGAAGAAGAAGGCGTCCGACTGCCGCCAGTCCTCATCCCAGTACTGCGCGCATCGCGGGTCGAAAGCGTAGGCATCCTTCAGGATGTCGTACAGGGTGCCGCGTGGAAAATCCGTGATTTTCCTGAATTCGATGTCCATAGCGGTATTCCTCAAAGAAAAAGGCGGCTGTTCAGCCTGACCGGCCATCATCATCAAGCCGCTGGATAAACGCGGTCTTCTCCCTGCTGTTATACCCCGCGCGTTCATAGAACCTCAGCGTCACGGCATCGCGCGACCCTGTAAGCAGCATGATTTTATAGCAATGTTCTTTTAGGGCAATCGTTTTTGCGCAGTCAAGGCAGGCCGTTGCGTGACCCATTCCGCGATAATCGGGATGGGTCACCACGTTTTCAATGAGGGCATAGGGCCGGATGCCCCTTGTCAGGTTGGGGATGATGACGCAGACGCAGGAGGATACCAGCTTCCCATCGACGGTATTGACGATGATGTGGTGATTCCGATCCTGAAGGATCGTCTCCCACGTGTACTTTAGGTGATCTGACCATTCCGGTATACTTTTTTCGTGGAGATGCGTATACAGGGCCAACAGATCGTTCAATTCCGTGCGTTCGATTTCCCTGACCATGTTATTATGATTTGGCGCTACGCGGTCTCGATCGCCGCATCCTTCTGCAAGCCCAGCTTCTCCACGGCCATTTCGCGCATCTTGTACTTCTGGATCTTGCCGGCGTCGTTCATGGGGAAGCCGTCCACGAAGTCGATGTACTTGGGCACCTTGTGCTTGGCCATGTGGTCGCGCACGTAGGCCTTCATCTCATCGACGGTCATGCTCTCGCCGTCTTTCAGGATGATGCAGGCCATGATTTCCTCGCCCATGGCCTTGTCGGGCACGCCGATGACCTGCACGTCGCTGACCTTGGGATGGGTGTAGATAAATTCCTCGATCTCCTTGGGATAGATATTCTCGCCGCCGCGGATGATCATATCCTTGAGGCGGCCGGTGATGCGGTAGTTGCCCTCGGGCGTGCGGCAGGCCACATCGCCGGTGTGCAGCCAGCCGTCCTTGTCGAGGGCGGCGGCGGTGGCCTTGGGCATCTTGTAATAGCCCTTCATGATGTTGTAGCCCCGGGCCACGAACTCGCCGATCACCTCGTCCGGGCAGTCCTCGCCGGTCTCGGGGTCCACGATCTTACATTCCACCTCGGGGAAGGCGCTGCCCACGGTGGCCACGCGTACCTCCAGCGGGTCGGTGGTGCGGCTCATGGTGCAGCCGGGGGATGCCTCGGTTTGGCCGTAGACGATCACGATCTCCGGCATGTGCATCTTCTCCACCACCTCGCGCATGACGGCGATGGGGCACGGGCTGCCGGCCATGATGCCGGTGCGCATGTGGGAAAAGTCGGTCTTGGGGAAGTCCTCGTGGCTGAGCATGGCAATGAACATCGTGGGCACGCCGTGGAAGGCGGTGATGCGCTCGTTGTTGATGCAGGCCAGGGACGACTTCGGGCTGAAATAGGGAATCGGCAATATGGTGCCGCCGTGGGTCATGGTGGCGGTCATGGCCAGCACCATGCCGAAGCAGTGGAACATGGGCACCTGGATCATCATGCGGTCGGCGGTGGACAGGTCCATGCCGTCGCCGATCATCTTGCCGTCGTTGACGATGTTGTAGTGGGTCAGCATCACGCCCTTGGGGAAGCCCGTGGTGCCGGAGGTATACTGCATGTTGCACACGTCGTTCACGTCCACAGCGGCGGCCATGCGGCGGATCTCCTCGACGGGCGTGCGGGCGGCGTACTCCAGGGACTCCTCCCAGGTCAGCGCGCCGGGCATCCTGAAGCCCACAGTGATTACGTTGCGCAGAAACGGCAGGCGGCGGGCGTGCAGCGGCTGGCCGGGTTTGTTTGAGGCCAGCTCCGGGCACAGCTCGTTCATGATCTGTCTATAGTTGGAATCCCGATAGCCCTCGATCATCACCAGGGTGTGGGTATCGGACTGGCGCAGCAGGTACTCCGCCTCGTGGATCTTGTAGGCGGTGTTCATGGTCACCAGCACCGCGCCGATCTTGGTGGTGGCCCAGAAGGTCAGAAACCACTGGGGCACGTTGGTGGCCCAGATGGTCACCTTGCTGCCCGCCCGCACGCCCAGGGACACCAGCACCCGGGCGTACTCGTCCACGTCGTCCCGGAACTGGCTGTAGGTGCGGGTATAGTCCAGGGTGGTAAACTTCACGGCCAGCTGGTCGGGGAACTGCTCCACCATGGTGTCCAGCACCTGGGGGAAGGTCTTGTCGATCAGCGTCTGCTTCTTCCACACGAAATTGCCGGTGTGAGCCTTGTTCCAATACAGGTGCCTGCGCCCCCGGCGGGTGCTTTCAAAGCGGCTCATGCAGCTGGCGAAGTGGGTCAATATGATCTCCAGATCGGAAAGCCCGTCGATCCAGTCCGGGTTCCATTGCAGGGAGATAAAGCCGTCGTAATTGACCGAGCGCAGCGCGTTCATCAGCTCCTGCATGGGCAGCATACCCTCGCCCACCAGCTCCGGCACGGACAGCTCGCCCTCCCGGCGGAAGTCATGAATGTGGACATGGCGCACATAGGCCCCCAGGTTGGTGATGGTGCGCTCGGCGTCCTCGCCGCTGCAGACGCAGGTGGAGTGCATGTCCCACAGCGCCGCCAGCCGGTCGTCCGCGAAGCGGTTCAGCAGGTCGCGCAGCCTTGCGGTATCGGCATAGGCCCCGGTGGTGGCCACCAACAGCGTCACCGGCGCGTCCCCCAGCACCTCCATCAGCCGCTCCAGGCGCTCCACGCAGGCGGCCTGGTTGTCGCAATCGGTGTGGATGGCCACGCAGGGCGCGCCCAGGTTGACGGCCACCTCCACGCACTCGGAAAGCTCCGCGGCGAAGGCCTGGTCCGTGAAATCGCCCACGGTATCCACGCAGGGCAGCGACAGGCCGCGGTTGGTGAGATGGCGGCGGGTGGCGGCGGCCAGCTCCGGGTTGGCGGGGCTGCCCTTGCCCGCGAACATCGCGCCGTTCAAATCATACAGCTCCACGCCGCCCAGCTTCGCATCGATGGCGGCGGCCAGGCAGTCGTTCCAGCTCAGGTTTTTCCAGTATTGTACGGAGAACGAAAGCTTCATGCGTCAATCCCCCTGTCAAGCTTCTTCATAGACGATCTTGTTCAGCGCGCTGATGTAGGCCCTTATGGACGCGCCGATGATGTCCGTCGAAATGCCGTTGCCGGAATACACCCGGCCATCCGCCCGCAGCTTCACCAGCGCGCTGCCCATGGCGTCGCGGCCCTCGGTGACGGTCTGAATCTGGAAATCGTCCAGCTCATAGTGGTGGCCGATGATCTGCTCAATGGCCAGGAACGCCGCGTCGATGGGGCCGTCGCCCACGCCCACGCCGCGCAGCTTTTCGCCGTTCTTGTCCAGCAGGATATTGGCCGTGGCGGTAATCACGTTGCCGCTGTTGATGACGTAGTTTTCAATGCGATAGGTGGAGGGCACCTGCATCGCGGTGCTGGCGATGATGGCGTCCAGCTCCCGGGTGCCGACGAAGTGCTTGCGGGTGGCGACGCGCTTGAAGGCCTCGTAAACCCGGGCGTTGTCCTCCTCGCTGAGATCATAGCCCAGCTGGCGGACCACCTTCACCACCTCGCCGATCTCGTCCCCCGCGTCCAGGCAGACGCCCGCGGTCTCGCCCACGGCCACGTTGCCCAGGGGGGATTCGCTCTGCTCGTGAGGCTGGAGCATACGGCCGATTTGCCCCACCACGCGGCCCAGCTCCGTGGTGCGCAGGCCCGATGTGATGTCCAGCGCCGGGCCCTTGACCTCAACAAAACGCGCCAGCTGCGCAAGCGTGGGAAGGCCCGCCGGGGTGGCGGTGCATTTCACGCCCGCGACGCCCTGAGCGATGGCGGCGGCGGCGCAGGCCGCGCCCATGCTCATCTCATCGCTGAGCTGCACGCAAACCTCCACGTTCGACAGCGCGGGCACATCCGCCCTGACCTTCGCCACGAAGGCGGCAAATTCATCCGGCAGCATGATGCCGGCGGTATCGCACAGGGTGACGCGGTTCGCCCCGGCCTCAATGGCGGCGGCGATGGCCTGGCACAAAAAGCCATGCTCGGCGCGGGTGGCGTCCACGGCGGAAAACTCCACGTTTTCGCACGCAAAGCGCGCCCTCTTCACCTGATCGACGACGGCCTGGAGCATGGCGGGCGCCTTCTTGTGGCAGGTGTATTCCATCTGCACCGGCGACAGCGGGGCCAGCAGGTTCAGCCTCGGCTGGCGCGCGCCGCGCACGCTCTCCCAGGTTTCCTCCACGTTTCCGGCAGCCACCTCCACCGCCGCGGTCAGCGGCGCGGCAACCATGGCCGCGATGGTCCTGCCCGCCAGCTGGTCCGCCTTGCCCCCGGCGATGGGAGCCAGTTCAATGCCGTCCACCTTCAGCCGGTCCAGTCCACGGGCGATTTCCAACTTCTCCTTGAAGGTCAATGCCCCTTCCCGCAGGGTCGGAAGCTGTCTGAGGGTCATGTCAATCAGTTTAATGGTCTTCATCGTGTCACTCCTTGGTTTTGATTTCGATGGATGAGGGGATCGTGCGCAAAAAAAAGCCCCGAAGCTCAAACGTCATGTTCAAGCTGCTGGGACGATCAAATACAATATCCAACCGCGGTACCACCCGGATTGCCGCCGAAGCGGCCTCTCTTCAGCGCTCCATCAAGCGCCCAGCCATGGTAACGGGGCTTCCGAACTCCCCTACTTTGCCGCCCACGGCCCTTTTCAGGGAATCTGCTCGGGCACGAGACTGCCTTTCCGCACACATGCCGACTCGCACCCACCGCCGGTTCTCTGAAACGCGCCACGGAACGCATAATGCCTTCATCGCATTTAATATTGATTTAATTGGCTAAAGTTTAATCCATTTTCCCCCGGTTGTCAACCCGGTTTGTCGCAAGTTTTCATACAATTCACATTTCATGCGGGGCTGTTTGAATGGATTGACAAACTCTTTCATGGTATAATGATTGGGAAAACCGAAGGTTTTCCGGGTCGGCGGCTCCCGCAGGGCAAGACGCCGACAATCGTACATACAATCACAAACACCACAGGAGGCCGGTTTCATGTACATATCCAAGAAAGACGCCCTGACCTGGTTTGAATTCTTCACCCAGCTGCCGGAGGATGAGCCGCTGATGCCCCGGCAGCAGGAGATCGTGCTGGCGACGCTTTCGCAGATCGAAATCGCCGAGGCCGCGCGGGTGGAGGCGCTGCGCGCCGAAATCCCCCATCTCAAATCCCTGAACGGGCGCAGCCTTTATGTGGGCGAAGACGCCCGCTTCCCCAGGGGCTGCCGATCCTGTCTTCTGGGCACCGGGCTGAGCGCCGTGCGCAAGACCAACCGCTGCAACCTGCGCTGTCCCTTCTGCTATGACTTCGGGGAGATGGACATGCAGCCCCCCATCGGCGAAGGCTACTGGGCCATCGGCGGCACGAAGTTCCGGGAGGAGGACCTTGCGCTGCTGTTTTCCATCGACAAAGCGCCCACAGGCATCGCCTATGTGTACCTGGAGCCCTTCATGGAGATTGAAAAGTATTACGGCGTGATTTCCAAATTCCACGCCGCGGGCATCTACCAGCACATGTATACCAACGGCACCCTGGCCACGGAGGAAAACCTGCGCGCGCTGGGCGAGGCGGGTCTGGACGAGCTGCGCTTCAACCTGGGGGCCAGCGGCTGCGCCGATTCGGTGATCGCGGCCATGGCCGTCGCAAAGCGATTCATTCCCATGGTGGGCATCGAAACGCCCATGACGCGCGAGCTGTACGAGGCGTTTTCGCAAAAGAAGGACGCCATACTCGCCACGGGCATCGACTTCATGAACTGCGCGGAGCTGCACCTGAACCCCAACAACTTGGACAACTACTGGGGCGAGGACATGTACATGTACCGCCAGGGCTATCTGTCCCCGGTTTTCAGCCACGAATTGACGCTGAAGCTGATGCGCCGCGCCGATGAGGAGCGCTGGCCCATCACCCTGCACGACTGCTGCAACGCCACCAAGTTCGCCCGGGATTTGAACCTGCGCGCCCACGAGGGCGGCTGGTTCGGGGCCAGCAGCTACGGCTGCGAGTTCCCGGAAATCCCCTGCGAGGCATTTTTGCCCATCCTGCGAAACGAAGGCTTCCAATTCATCAGGGAGGAGCCCCTGCCCGAGGGCTACCGGCCCGGAGACGGGGCGCTGTAGAGAAGCTAAGGCACGCCGACGCGCGACAGACAGGAATTCCCCAATCCCTTCAACAAGTGTTTCACATTGTTCTCCAGCACCGCCCGGGGGATCTCGCCCTTCCGGGCGGCCTTGTATATGTGCCACAGCCAGCGGGGGCCGCCCGGAGTGATCCAGCAGTTGCCCGCCTTCACCATCTCCACGGCGCTGACGGTGCGGGTGCTGCTCCAATCGGACATGATCGCCCCCTCAAAGCCCCACTCCCCGCGCACCAGCCCCTGCAGCAGCGCGGCGTTTTCGCCGGGGTACAGGCCGTTCAGGGCGTTGTAGCAGGTCATCACCGCGGCGGGCCTTTGCACCCGAAAGGCGATTTCAAAGGCGCGGAAGTACAGCTCCCGCAGCGCCCGCTCGGAAACCACGCTGTGGCTGCCCAGCCGTCCCAGCTCCGCGTTGTTGCAGAACAGGTGCTTGTAGCAGCAGCCCACGCCGCCCTCCATGAGCCCGCGCCCGTGCCAGCCGGCCAGCTCGCCGGTCAGATACGGGTCCTCGGAGAAGTATTCCGGGTTGCGCCCGCACAGAGGGCTCCGATGCAGGTTCATGCCCGGGCCGAGGTTCAGATGGACGCCATGCTCCGGGCACTCCTCGGCGATCACCCGGCCCACGGCGCGGGCGATTTCCCGGTTGAAGCTGGCGGCGACCACGCTGCTGGCCGGAAAGCCGATGTTGGGCCTTTTCAGGTTCAGACCCGCGTTGGCGTCCGAAACGCAGAAGGAGGGCAGGCCATATCGGCGCAGCCGCGGGGTATGGCCCGCCATGCCGTCCTGCCAGGGCATCCAGCGCGCCCCGGCGCACACGTTGAGGCGGCACAGCGCAAGCAGCGACATCTGCGCCACGAAGGCATCCAGCCGGGCGGGGCTTACCTTCACTTCCGCCCAGCGCACGCGGCGTCCCTCCCGCTTCAGCGGCGGCGGCGCATAGGGGGTGCGGGGCGCGGGGACGGCGATCTGCGTCCCCAGCGGCACGCGGGCGGATCTGCCGCCCTCCACCGCGCCGCCTTTGCGCGAGAGCCGCTTGAAATCCTCCACCGGCGCGCCCACGCGGGCCACGGCCTTCAGCGTCTGAGCATCGATGCGCAGGCTGCCGCAGGAAACCCGTTCGCCAAGGCTTTCCCCGACGCTGAAGGTGTACTCCCCGCCCTCCAGCACCCACGCGCCGCGGGCTTCGTCGAACACGGCCAGGTCCTCCCGCAGCGCCCGGATGCTGAGCGTCTGGGACGCGCCGGGGGCCAGCAGTCCCGTCTTTTCAAAGCCCACCAGCTTGTTGGCGGGCTTTTCCAGCCGTCCCGCGGGCAGGGCGGCGTACAGCTGCGCCACAGCCTTGCCCGCCGCCGCGCCAGTGTTGGTCACCTCGATCACAGCCTCAATATCGTCCCCCTGCCTTCTCAGGTCCACGGGCGAGAGGGAAAAGCGCGTATAGCTGAGCCCGTGGCCGAAGGGAAAGGCTACGCTCACCCCAAAGGTATCAAAATAGCGATAGCCCATGTAGATGTCCTCTTCATAGTACACCCGCACGCCCTCGGCGTCCTCCTGCACCTCCCCCTCTCCCGCGCCCAGCGTGGGATAGTTGCAGCTGACGGGATTGTCGCGGTAGTCCCAGGCCCAGGTGTCCGGCAGGTGGCCGGAGGGGTTCGTCCGCCCGTCCAGCAGCTCCACCAGCGCCCATGAGCCCAGCATCCCCGCAAAGCCCGTGTACAGCACCGCGTCCACGGGGATTTCCTTCAGCCAGTCCATGCCGATGGGATAGCCGGTGTTCAGGATCACGATCACCCTTCCAAACGCGGCGCGCGCCGCCCGCAGCAGCGCCAACTCTTCCCCGGTGAGATAGTAGTCCCCGGGGATGGGGCGGTTGTCCAGCATCTCGCCGGAGCGGCGCTCGATGAACACCAGCGCGGCGTCGCACCTTGCGCGCGCCCTGGCCAGCATACCGGCGTCGGGCACCCCGGCGCGGGGATCGCGGAAGAAAGCCGACAGCTCCTCATTGACCGTGAAGCGGCTGTGTTCCGCCACGGCCCGGTGGAAGTCCGGGGCCCAGCGGGGGTTGATGCGCGAGGCCCCGTCCGCGGAGTAGCGCCACAGGTGCTGTCCCCGGCCCAGGCAGTTCAGCGTCGCCTGAGGCGCAAGCGGCAGCGCTGCGTTTTCATTGCGCAAAAGCACCATGCCCTCCCTCGCTGCGTTCAGCGCCTCGGCGTCGTGGGCCTCGTAGACCGGCTGACTGTCGCGCCGCTTTGCCGTGCGCACGCGGAAGGCGCAGCGGGGAAAGCGCCGTCCGCCGGGGGTCTGAAAGCCCTCCAGAACCACGCTGTGGCTCCTGTCGCACGTCCAGGCAACCTCGCCCACCGGAATAAACAGCAAATGCAGCCCGTGAAGCTCCACCGCCTCCCAGCCGGTCAGCGCCACGCCGTCCACCGTCGCCCGCCCGTGTCCGGGCGCGACGGGCGCCAGCGCCAGCACCGGCAGTAGCCCCGGCAGGCGGGTCAGCGTGGAGAACCGGCTGCCATCGGCCTGGGGATCGTATGTCTTTTGAAAGGGCACAAACAGCGCGGGCATCTCAGACGCCTCCTCCATTTTGCTTTTTTTCTTCATCATAACAGAAACAAACGCGCTTTACAAGCCTTGCGGACGGGACTATAATGGACGGCGGAGGCCAACATGAATACAAATGGGATGGAGGTTGCGCCCATGCCCCTCTGGCTGATACCCGTCGTTGCGATCATCGCCCTGATTTATCTGACCCACCCCAGCCTGCGCTATCAGAAAACCGCCCGCTGGCGGGGGCAGCTCTTTGCCCACCGGGGACTGCACGACCTCGACGACGGCATCGTGGAAAACACGCTGCCCGCCTTCGAGGCCGCCCGGGACGCGGGCTTCGGCATGGAGCTGGACATACAGTTTTCAAAGGACGGGCAGGTGGTGGTGTTCCACGACGACGACCTCAACCGGCTGTGCGGCGACGGGCGCGGCGTGGGCCAGCTGACCCTTCAGGAATTGCAGGTTCTGCCCCTGGCGGGACACGCGGACACCCACATTCCCACGCTCCGGCAGGTGCTGGACGCCGTGGACGGGAGGACGCCGCTTTTGATCGAACTCAAAAACGGACCAAAGAACCGTCAGCTCTGCGAGGCGCTGGTGGAGCTGCTCAAGGATTACCGGGGCGAATACATCGTGGAATCCTTCAACCCCCTGATCGTCGCCTGGTTCCGCTTCAACGCGCCGGAGGTGGTACGCGGACAGCTGGTGGAGTCCATGCAAGGCTACCGGCCCGCCGTCAGCGCCGCCGCCGGGTTCTGCATGGCGGGGCTGCTGCTCAACTTTCTGGCGCGGCCCGACTTCGTGGCCTACGACGCCAACGCCCAGCGCTTCTTCTCCCCCCGCTTCCAGCGGTTCATGTATCGAACGCCCATGGCGGCCTGGACCGTGCGAGACCCCGACCTCGCCCGGCTGGTGAAGAAGCGCAACGAAATATGCATTTTTGAGACC
>JAFUCP010000038.1 GCA_017459565.1 Clostridia bacterium
CCAGCTTCGGTTCGGTGATGACGCCGGTCAATCTCGACCCATACGCACCGTCCGTAGACGTCGGCACCCTGCAAACCCTTATGAACGAGAACGGTCTGGTGTACATGAACCCCGGCGCCTATTGACAATAAATCGCCATTCAGACCAACGACACAAGGGAGGCTGCCCGCGGGCAGCCTCCCAAATACATGTGTTTCTTCACGTTCCTCTGTGGGATTCACCTCTCAAGCACGGCTGTGCAGCGCCGGTTCTCCCGGCCAGCCTTATCTCCACTTTCCGCACTGCACACTCAAAACCCTCCAAACTCCGAGGTCTCCACGTCCTCGCCCGCTGCGTCGATAAGGCCATACCACACGGGAGCGTGTCCGTATCGGTTGGCGAGGCTGCCGGTGACGATGAGCCGGAACACGTTTTCGCCCTCCCGAAGCGCGTCGGCCGGAACGTTAAAGCGCTGGGGAGGCCAGAAGCCGGCGCCGCAGAACACATCGTTCACGTACAGCTCCGCCATCTCCTCCGCCCGGACGCACAGCGAAAGCCCCTTATCAAGCAGGCTGCGGGCATTGACGCGCAGCCTTGCCACATAGGTCTTTTTCAGCGCCGCCGCATCCGCCTCGAGCTGTCCAAACCGCAGCCCTTTCAGCGGCGGCAGGCTTCGCCCTTCATCCAGCGCCAGCCACGCAGCCTGAGAATCGCAGCCGAACAGCAGCAGGCTGCCCCGGTACGGCAAGCGCAGCCGCAACCGGACGCCGTCCGCGCCGGACGCGGCTTCAACCCGGTACGCGCGACCGTCCCACAGGTCATACGCGCCGATAGGCAGCGCCGTGGGCAGCGTCAAATCCGCTTCGATCTCCCTCTCGCCCTCGTTTACCAACAGCCAGCAAGGCGCGTCCGCCCGAATGAACCGCGCCACACGCAGGTCGGGCTGCGGAGGGACGCACGTCACATCCGGAGCGACGCCGGCAGCGTCGTGGGACACCGAGGCAAAGCGCTCCGGCTCCCCCAGCACCGCGCGGTAGCGCTGCCCCCGGCAGACCAGCGCGGCTCCGGCCTCCCGGCACTCGCCCCATACGCTCTCCGGCAGGTACTGAAAACCCCGCTGCGCTTCAAACAGCGGCGCAACGGTCTGCGGGCGCAGATCGCGGTTGCGGCACAGCACGGCAATTTCCGCGTGCAGATCGGCACAGGTCATCAGACAGGACAGGCGCGCCATGTAGCCCGACCACCGCCGGTAGTGGGGCCACCAGATGCTGCCCGGGCCCACGTCGGGCGGGCGCTCCGCGCTGCGTTGTCCCTCAAGGCTGTAATAGAACGCGTGGGGAATGAACAGGTTCACGCCCCGCACAGCAAGGTAGTCGATGAACCACTTCATATCCGACCCCGTGAAATACCAGGGATTGCCCTCGCGGTTGCAGGCCCCGAAGCACTCGTTGGAATTGCGCACGCGGCCCATCAGCCTCGCCGCGTCCGCCGAACACTTCGCCATGGTGCTGTCCATGCCGGCGGTGCCGCCCGTCTCCGGGGAGACCCAGCGGTAGACCAGGTCCTGGCCGGGCACGTGGAAATAGCGCTCCACCTCGATATCGTCGCTCTGGTGGGGATGGCCCATCAGGGCGACGCCGTGTGCCTCGCACCAGCGGGACAGTCTTCCATAGTAGACCTCGCCCTCCCTGTCAAGGATCAGGCGGTGGTACAGCCGCGTACCCGCGTTCTCCTCGCCCGTGAACAGGGCCTCGAGGTCCCGAAGCTCGCCCCCACAGCGGGTATAGAGATCGGCAAAGCCCTTCGTCCAGGGCATCATATCCGCCACATTCCGGCCCAGTATGCTGGGCTCATCCGTAAAAAAACCGACGACGGTTTTCCCGAAGTGGTCCCCAAAGCGCCGCCAGTAGGCTTCGTGAGTCAGAGCGATGAAGCGATCCACAGTCTCGGGGTTCAATATATCCGCGCTCAGTGGGGCGTGCGGCTCACCATCGTCCTCTCCGTAGTGGACGCCTCGGATCGTACCGCCGCTGAAGCGCTCCACCAGCATCCCCCGCTCCGTCGCGCACAGCACATCATCCCCCGGAAGGGGGTTCGCCACCAGCGCGATGCCCCGGCTGGCCAGGTCGGGATGGCCCTCCACCACCTGCCCGCAGGCCGAGCCCGAGGGGTACATGCCCTCGTCGTACAGCACCACGCGCATATCGAGGGCGGCGGCGGTCTCTATGGCCGCGCCCATGAATTCAAAAAAGGCGTCGGACAGGTATCCTACCCCGGCATCCATGCCCATCCTGGGATGCAGCACCACGCCATAGACGCCGTGGTCCCGAAAATCCCGAAGCTGTCTTTGCAACTCCTCACGCGTCAGATGTCCGTTGAGGAACCAGAACGGTATGGGCGTAAATTCCCTCGGCGGATTGTTCAGCAGTTTCAGCAGCTCCATGCGTCATTCCTCCATGTCCCTGGGTGTTCCAAGTCATTATATACCATTTTTCGCCATATGAAAAGCCTCTGCGTCTTGACAGGGACAGGGTGAAAAAAGTAAACTATACCATATAGGGACGCTTTGAAAACACGCTCCCGGCGACCAGACAGGAGGAAACAAAATGAAAATGAGCATCGATCGCAAGAACATGATCACCCTATCCAGCCGCGCCTGCGACACGCTGATGCGCAAGTTTGAGCCGACCCAGCTGCCGCCCGTGGGACATTTCCACTATCACCAGGGCGTTTTCCTGTCCGGGATGCGCGAAACCTGGCAGCTCACCGGCGACGAGCGTTATTTCAACTACATCCGCGGCTATGTGGACGGCTGCATCCGGCCCGACGGCAACATCATGGGCTTCAACCCCGGCCAACTGGACGACCTGCAGCCCGGTGTTTTGCTGTTTCCCCTCTATGACCGCACCGGGGACGAGCGCTACAGGCTGGCCATGGACACCATCGCCTATTACATGAACGCCACCGCCACCAATCCGGAGGGCGGCTTCTGGCACAAGGCGTGGTACCGCAACCAGATGTGGCTGGACGGCCTTTACATGGCCGGGCCCTTCATGACGGAGTACGCCGTGCGCTTCAACCGGCCCGACATGATCGACCAGGTGGTCTTTCAGGTAAAGCTGATGCGCGAAAAGACACGGGACGAGGCCACGGGGCTCTGGCGCCACGCCTGGGACTATGAGCGCCGCCAGAGTTGGGCCGACCCGGTCACCGGCAGGGCGCCGGAATTCTGGGGGCGCTCCATTGGCTGGGTGCCCGTGGCGCTGCTGGAGGAATGTGAGCTGCTGGGCAAGGAACACCCCGCGGCAAAGGCTCTCGGGGATATCGCCTGCGAGCTGCTGAGGGCGCTGCTGCCCTGGCAGGACGCCGCCTCCGGGCTGTGGTACCAGGTGGTGGACAAGGGCGACCGGCCTGAAAACTGGCTGGAATCCTCCTGCACCTGCCTGTACGCCGCCGCGCTGTGCATGGCCGCGCGCCTGGGGCTGATGGACGCCGGCGAGGCGCTTGAGCCCGCCCGCAGGGCCGTTTCCGGCATCGTAGAGCGCCTGGATGAGGACGAAAACGGGCTGCTCATCGGCAACGTCTGCGTCGGCACGGGCGTGGGCGACTATGCCTTCTACTGCGCCCGTCCCACCAGCGTCAACGACCTGCACGGCGTGGGCGCGTTCCTGCTGATGTGCGCCGAGGCCGCGAAAGCGCTGTGAGGATCGGAGCGGTACAGACATGAATCAATTCATACTCTCCAGCGCCACCGTCATCGATTGCGGGCGCTGCGCGGCGCCGGTCAGAAATGCCGCGGATATCCTTCGGGGCGATATTGAACGCTGTCTGACGGGGACGGGGCCCGCCGGCGCCATACGGCTGTCCGTTCGTCCCGACCTGGCTGAGGAAGCCTGGCGCATGGCCGTGACAGAGTCTGAAATCCGCATTGAGCACGCGGACGACCTGGGCGCGATCTATGCCCTGCTCACGATCAGCGCACGCTTTCTGGGCATAGGGCCCATGGACTGGTGGAATGATCGCGCGCCGGAGCCGCGCGAGAGCGTCCCCATCCCCTGCCAGGCGCTGTATTCACCGGCCTTTGCCGTGCGCTACCGGGGCTGGTTCATCAACGACGAGGTGCTGCTGGACGGCTGGGCCGCAAAGGGCGAAGCCCGCAAGGCGCTGTGGCGCAGGATATTTGAAACGCTTTTGCGCTGCGGCGGCAACATGGTCATCCCTGGAACCGACCGCGCCGGCGAAGGGCTGGACATGCTGGCCAGCGACATGGGCCTGATCCTGACCCATCACCACGCGGAGCTGCTGGGCGCGGAGATGTTCGGCCGCGTATGGCCGCAGCTTCCCGGCTCCTACCGCCTGTACCCGGACAAATTCGAAGCGCTGTGGCGGCGCGCAGCCGAAAGGTACCGCGACCGCAAGGTGATCTACGCCATCGGCTTCCGGGCCCAGTCGGACATTCCCTTCTGGCTGGAGGACGACAGCTTTGATACCCCCGAAAAGCGGGGCGCGGAGATCTCCCGCATCATGCGCCGCCAGATGGAAATCGTGCGCGCGGTTTCGCCCGACGCGCTGTTCTGCACCAACCTTTACGGAGAGATGATGCCCCTGTACCGCCAGGGTCTGCTGGATATCCCGCCGGAGGTCATCAAGGTATGGGGCGACAACGGCTATGGAAGGATGGTCTCCCGCCGGCAGGGGCTGGACAACCCCCGCTCCGACGCCATGCCCCGGGGCGAAGAGGGCGCAAACGGCATCTATTTCCACGCGGGCTTCTATGACCTGCAGGCGGCCAACCACCTGACCCAGCTGCAAATCGCCCCGGCGGCGCTGGCGAAGGAGCTTTCAGAGGTGCTGTCAAACGGCGCGAACAGCTACTGGATCATCAACACGGGCAGCATCAAGCCCCACATCTATATCCTCGACCTGATCCGCGCCATCTGGACGGACGGACCCGTGGACGCCGACGCCCACGCCCGCGCCTACGCCCGGGATTACTTCGCAGACGAGGCGGTCTCGGCGCTTTTGACCGGGTACGCGGACTGCGCCGCGGACTACGGCGCGAATCCGGACGACAAGGCCGGGGACCAGTACTATGCCCACGCCGTCCGGGAAATTGTCTGCCGGATCATGCGCGGCCAGTGGACCGAATCCGAGGCCCTCTCCTGGGCGGAGCGCGGCGACCTGACCTGCCAGCTGGACGGGCTCTGCGAACGGGTTGCGCCCACGGTTCCAAGGTGGCGCGGCTTCATAGCCCGGTGCGCGGCGCAGGCCCGGAGGCTGCCCGAGGCCCCGGCGCGGTTGCTGCGCGCCACGCTCAAAATGAACGCGGCCGTTCACCTTTCCGGCTGTGAGGCGCTGCTGGCTCTGCAGGATGCCGTTCACGCCCTGAAGGACGGCAAAGCGGCGAAGGCCTTCTTCCGCGCGGGGCAGGCCCTGGAATCCGCGGAGACGGGCTGCGCGGCCCTGCACAGTGCCGAATACGGCAAGTGGACGGGCTACTACGCCAACGACTGCTTCACCAACCTGCGTCTGATGGCGGACTGCCTGCGTGCCTTCAGGAGCTGGATCCGCATGACGGGCGACGGGCCGTATTTCTGGGATTGGGAGCGCGCCTGCCTGATGGCTCCCGAGGACACCCGGGTGCTGCTGCAAACCACCCGCCATTGCCAGCTTACAGACGACGCGCTGTACGCAGGCATGAAGCAGAAGGGCTGCTTTTAACGCAAAAGGACCGCCACGACAAACGGCGGTCCTTTTGCGTTTCGTTTTTAACACCATGTCAGCACTGCCGACATGGTGTTTAGCATTACACATTCTCGCGGATAAAAGGCGCACATTCGCAAATGCGCTTCAGCGTCCGCGCCACGATTCCGGCAATCGTCCGCGCGCCGTGGGCGTTGAAGTGGGTGCGGTCATCATGGCCGTCCGGGAAGTCGGGATGCTCCCCGGGCGCAAGCCGCACAAACAGCTCCGCGACCTTGTCCTGGCCCATGTCCAGGTACAGCTTCCGGGTTTCACGGGTGAGATCGCACAGCGGCAGGCCCTTTCCCCAGGACAGTCTGCGCACGGCCAGCGGATATTCCCCGTGGGTGTACATCAGGCTGTGGGGCTCGGAGAAAAAGCGCCGGCAGGTGGGCGTGATGAGTACAGGCTGCGCGCCCTTTTTCAGCGCCGCCTCACAGTAGTGCCAAAGCTGAGCGGGATAGGTGGAATCCGGGTCCGTGTGGCGCTCGGCGTCGTCCTTTTCGTCGTTGTGGCCGAACTGGATCAGCAGCAGATCGCCTTTCCCCATCTCCCGCTCCACGGGTTCAAAGCGGCCCTCGTTGAAAAAGCTCAGGCTGCTGCGCCCGCCCTTGGCGTGGTTTTCAACCGTCACGCCCTCGCGGACGTATTCATGCAGCGCCCAGCCCCAGCCGCGAAAGGGCTCGTCGCCGTTTTCCACGGTGGAATCGCCGATGATGTAGATTTTGTTCATAGGTCTTGTACCTCGTCGCTTTCGGATTTCAAAAGAGCGGAGCCTTGCGGCCCCGCTCCGTTGTATGAGCGTCGATTACGGCAGCTCGGGCAGATGGGTGGTGTTGCCAGCCTCATAGGCCTCGAGGCGTTCGTCCAGAACCTCCTGATAGCCGGCATCCAGGAACGCCTGGCTGTACTCGGCATACAGAGCGTCGAACTCTTCGGGCTCGCACTTGATCAGCTTGGCATAGTACTCCTGCCACAGACTCAGCAGCGTGGCGCTGTACTCGGACTCGCTCTCGATGGCCACGGCGAACACCGGGTCGGAGTAAGCCTTGCCCTCGTCGGCCAGGGTCTTGAGATCATAGTAGTTGTTGATCAGCATCTCGGTGAAGTCCTGGGGCAGGCCCACGGGGCTCATCTGCTGGATGGTCTGCTCAACGGTACCGATCTTCTTGGAGGCGTGTACCAGGCAGGTCATGTCGATGTTGTTGTTGTGGTTCAGCATATGCTCACCGGTGTAGTCCAGCATCACGGGCAGGCCGTCCTCGCCCATCTCATAGGTCTCGCCTTCGACGCCGTTCTCCAGCACGAACAGGTTCTCGGGCTGGATCATCCACTCCATCAGCATCCAGGCGGCCTTCAGCTGGTCCTCGGTGGCCAGGGAGGAGAAGCCCACGATCATGCCGAAGGGGTTGTCGGCGCGGATAGCGCCGGTGTTGATGCCTTCCTCGACGCCGGCGAAGGGGCTGGCGATGGCCAGTTCGGCATCAGGATTGTTCTCATAGAATGCGGTCAGCCAGGCCATGTTGTTGGCGATGTAGCCGCCATACTGATAGGTCTTGCCGTTGACGAAGTCGGTCTGCAGGATATCGGTGGCCGCGCCGCCGCTGTTCTTTTCCAGATCGAACTCGCTGGAGTACCAGCCCATGTGATACTCGTCGTTCAGGCGCTTCATCATGCGCTCGGTGGGATACCAGGGGAAGCAGGGGGTGCCCAGGGAGGAATGGATGGCCCACTCCTGCTCGTCCACCGGGAAATCACGGAAGCCGAAGTTGGCGATGTAGGCCGCGGTGGGGATGCCCAGGCCGAGGGGGTATTCGCACAGGCCCGCCTCGATCATCTTGTTCATGGCATCCTTCTGCTCCTCGTAGCTGGTGGGCACGTGGTCATAGCCGACCTGGCGCAGCCAGTCCATGCGCACGAAGGTGGCATAGGTGAAGGTGGTGTTGTAATAGGGGCGCTCGGTGAGGACGAAGTAGGTCTCGCCGTTGATGTCGGTGTAGCCCAGCTGGTTGTTGTCCACCATGGCCTGATAGAAGGTCGGGGCGACCTTGGCGAACGCGTCCAGATCGATGGTGGTCATGGCGCCGTCGTTGGCCCACTGCGCAACCTTCGGATAGTCATACTCCATCAGGATGGTGGGGGTATCGTCGGCAGCGATCAGCAGGGAGTACTTGGTCATGACATCGCCGCGGGGAATGGCCACGTACTTGACTTCGATGTTGTACTTCTCGCCGAAGTTCTCCTGGATCCACTGGGTCCAGTAGTTGTCGTCGACGGCAGGATAGCCTTCCTTGGAACGGTCATACACCGGAACGGTGATGGTGACGCGCTCGGCAAAGGGCTCCCAGGAATCGATGCCGGCGGCTTCCTCGGCGGAGGCCGCGCTGACAATGCCCAGGCTCAGCACCATGGCCACGATCAGCATGAGAGAGAGGAATTTCTTCATGGGGTGTACCTCCTTTTTATTACAATCCGCGAAGAACGCGGTATTGCTTGCGAATATGCCTTATCCTTTCACAGCGCCGATCATGGTGCCGGTAACAAAGTACTTCTGCACGAAGGGATAGACCAGCATGATCGGAATGGTGGCAAACATGACCACGGCGGCCTGCAGCACCTCGGGCGTGGATTCCACCGCCGCCGATTCGGACAGGCTCACGGCGTCCTGGCCGCTGTTCAAGACCATGTTGCTCAACAGGTATTGCAGCGGCTGAAGCGCCTTGGTGGTGATGTAGTACTTCGCGTCGGCGTAGGCGTTCCAGCGGCCCACCGCGTAGAACAGCGAAAGCGTGGCGATGATGGGCTTGGACAGCGGCAGCACGATGCGGAAGAGGATCTGGAAGTGGCTTGCGCCGTCCAGGTCCGCGGCCTCGTACAGGCTGTCGGGAATCGTGGAGCGGATGAAGGAGCGCATGATCAGCATGTTGTACGGGCTGAAGGACAGCGGCAGCACCAGCACCCACATGGAGTTCAAGAGCCCCAGGTCCTTGTACAGCAGGTATTCGGGAATCAGGCCCGCGCTGAAATACATGGTGAACATGAGTATAAACGCGAAAATGCCGCGCCCCTTGAGTTCCCTGCGGGCCAGCGGATAGGCCGCGAAGGTGGTCACGATCATGCCGATGACGGTAAACAGCAGCGTCATCCAGATGGTATAGATCATGGAGTGGGTCAGCTGGCCGTCCTTGAACACGGAGGTATAGGCCTCAAAGTTGATGCCGATGGGCCACAGGTAAACCTTCTTGGACAGCACCGCCGTATTGGAGGAAATGCTCTTGGCGGCAATGTGGAGGAAGGGGATCACGCAGGTCAGCGACAAAAGCAGTATCACGAAGGCGATGACAAAATCGCTCACGCGAACGTGGTTCACGCCGGAGAACAGGTTGTCCTTTTTCTTGGGTGTCGCAGTTGTCATTGTCTGTCTCCTCCCTTCTTACAGCAGTCCGTCCTCGCCGAGCGCCTTGGTTACGCGGTCGGCGACGAGTACCAGGATCAGTCCCACCAGCGACTGGAACAGGCCCACGGCGGTGGCACGGCTGAAATTGCCGCCCGAAAGGCCCTTCTCATAGATGTAGATGGCCAGCTGGTACTGGAAATCCTTGACCTGCACGTTGCCGAAGGAGTCCAGCCTCTCGAAGTTGGAGCCCATCACGCGACCCAGGTTCATGATCAGCAGCGTGACCATCGTGCCCCGGATGGAGGGCAGCGTCACGTTCCAGATCTTGCGCCATCGGCCCGCGCCGTCGATGGTGGCGGCTTCATAGAGATCCGGGCTGATGCCTGTGATGGCCGCCAGGTAGATGATGGAGCCCCAGCCCATGTTCTGCCACACGCCGATGAGCAGATAGGTCACTGCCCAGTGCCACTTTTCCGTGAGGAACGGTATGCCCTTGTCGATGGCGCCCATGTCCCTGAGCAGGATGTTCACCAGGCCTGTTTCCGGCTTGAAGAGATTCAGCGCCACGCTGGCGATGATGACCCAGGACAGAAAGTGCGGCAGATACAGCACCGTCTGGGAAACCTTCTTGTACCGGGGAAAGCGCAGCTCATTGAGCAGCAGCGCCAGAATCACGGGAATCGGGAAGCCGATGATCAGGTCCAGGAAATTGAAGGCCAGCGAGTTTTTAAGCGCCCGTATGAAGTCCTTGTCCTTGAAGATCTTCTGGAAGTTTTCAATGCCCACCCACGCGCTGCCTGCATAGCCCTTGGCGGGCTTGTAATTCATGAAGGCAATGCGCAGGCCGGGATAGGCCGCATACTTGAAGATGAACACGAAGGCAACCGGGATCAGCAGCATCAGATACATCTGCCAGTTGCTCTTCATGTAGGCTCTGAACGCCTGTCGGCGCACATCCTTTGGAATCATCGTCGTTTTTTGCATCTTCGAACCTCCTGTCTTTGGTAGTCAGCCCTTTCCCGTCTTGTGCGTTTCCAACCCGTCAGTCGGGGTTCATAATACAATTATAGCTATTTGTTGTACTTATTGCAAGTGTTTTCATTGAATAGTACAGCGGAATGACTGTTTTTTTAGTGACGCATTAATCCGCGGCCACATTCTCCAGCGCCATGAGCGCGTAGGGCCCAAGCGACAGCGTATGCGTTTTGCCCTTCAGGCTCAGATTTGCACGGACGGATTCGCCGGAATTGTTCAACGCGATGAGTGCGCCGGATTTTTCGAACCACGCGGCCTCCACCAGCGGGTTGTCGCTCATGGGCACGTCCCCGGTCTGCGCGCCGGTGACGCGCAGAATCAGCGCCATGAGCGCCGAAGCCGCCTCGGGGCTGTACGCAAAGCCGGTCAGATACGCGCCGCAGCCCTTCCCGAAGGCGTGCAGCGTGGCCCGGGGTGCGGCGGAATCGCCGCTGATGACGACCGTATTCGGATCGGTCAGGCGGATGCCGGGGTTTTCGGGAAGCGCCATCGCCTCGACGGGCAGACTTTCGCCCAGGCTCTCCCCCGCCTCCCACTTTGCATGGCAGGCATATCGCCCGTCGTCCAGGTCCACGCCCAGCACGTGCGCCAGGGCGAAGCAGGTATCGCCTCCGCGCCGCGCGGAGGGCTCGCCCACGCCGATGAACGCGCCGCCCTCATGGACAAACCGCGTCAGCGTCGAAACGAGCGCCGGATCGTTCCAGGCCTCACCGCCGCTCCAGGCGTCCCCCGCCCGGCCCGCGTTGACGACCACGTTCACGCCCTCAAGCGCGCCGGCGGCCACATCCTCAAAGCTGATGAACTTCACGTTCACCGGCAGGCCGGACAGCGCCTCGTTGATGTGGATCAGCGCGTTTTCGTTCGTCTCGTGGAAATGGCCGGACAGCGTCCATGGCCGCAGGCTGCCCCAGGTGTGCAGCACGGCCACGGTGACGGGCAACGTCGCGGGCGCGCCCTCGGCGTGCAGCGCCTTGATGCGCCTGAAGTCCACGGCCATCTGCTCAATGGCTTCCACGAAAGCCGGAAAGCCGTTGGTCAGGTGCAGATAGCCGCCCAGGCCAATGCGGTCCACGCTCTGCCGGAGCAGCGCGCGGCGCACGTGCAGCCAATAGTCCATGGCGTCCCGCTCGGGATGGCCACCCTCCGAGAAGGTGGGCAGGCCGCCCAGCCCCACGGGAAAGAGATACGGATGGAAGCGCAGTTCGTGTACCGGCACCTTCGCGTCCGCGCACAGCCGGCACTCAAAGCCCGAAAACACGCACTTGATCAGCCCGTCAAAGCCCACGGAGGCGAAGTATTTGCCGCTGGGCTCCATGCCCACCCAGCTGTCATCATAGAACACATAGGCCTGCTTGCCGTGGCGGTGGATGATTTCGACCAGGGTCCTGGCCTTTTCCGCCACGAAGCGCTGGATGAAGTCCATATAATCGCGCTTGCGGGCCGTGGGCGGGCGGTGGGTCGCCTGCAAAAGCCCCTTGTTGATGAAATCCTCCGCCGTCAGCGCGTAGCCGTATTCCTTCTCAAAGGCCTTCAGCGCCGCGGGACTGACGGTGAAATCATAGCTCGCCCAGTCCACAAAGCGCGTGCGGCGGCGCATATCGCTGCCGAAGATCCAGACAAAATTATAAAACAGAGAGGTCAGGCGGATGACGTCGGTCTGCGGGTTGGCCTCGCACCAGTCCTCCAGCCACTTTTGCAGGTACGCCCACGCCAGCGGGTGCCGGGGGTCCAGCTGCATCAAATGCTCGCTGGTCCAGCTGTTGGTGGTGTGGTTGTACATGTTGATCTCCTCCCAGATGCGCCAGCACAGGAAGGAGGCGGTATAGCGGTGCCAGGGCACGGCGTTTGCAACCGTAATTTTCCCGTCGGCATACGTCCAGCTGTCATCGGGCACGGGCGCGTCGGCCGTGCGGTCCCACACCTGCCAGTATTCCAGTGCCTCCGGCGTGTCGTTCAGCCGGAACTGCTCCTCAAAATAGCCCTTGAGCGGCTCGATGATGAGCGTTTCGCCCTCGGCCAGCACGGGATCAGAGCAGAGGAAGGTCTGCTGCTGGGTATCCGGGTGGGCCGTAGCGAAGGCGTTGTGTTCCCGGATGATGCAGATGGTGGAATAGATGCGATAGCCGGCCTCGACGATCTCGTCGGAAAGCTTCGTGCCGTCGCTGTCGCGGATCACGTCCGCGCCCCATTTCTTCGCCAGTTCAAGGGTCAGCTGTTCATAACCGGCCTCGCCCGGCAGGGTAAAGTCCCCGTGATGATAGCCTGTCGCCATGCGTTCCGCCCTCCCGCTCAATATCAGAAGTCCGCGCCCTACAGCGCGCCGTCGGCGTCCTTCGCGCCGCTTTCCAGCACCTTGGCCAGGAAGGTCAGCGCCAGCCCCTGGCCCCAGCCCTGCGTCCAGTCCCTGGAGATGTTGCGATAGCCCTCGCGGTCCTTCATCACCGCGGTGCCCCCGGATACGTTCAGCACGCGCCCCTCCGGGGAGATGTTGGCCAGTATTCCCTTTACGCTCTTATTGATATATTTGACATACAGCGGGTTGCCCCGGTTGACCATGGCGGCGGCGATGCCCGCGGAGGCGGAGACCTCCTCGTAGCTGTCCGGATCGTCCAGCAGCGTGCGCCACAGGCCGTCCTCCGTCTGCAAGAGCTTCAGCTCTGCCAGCTGCTCCGAAAGCGAGCCGGCGATATCCATGTATTTGGGATACAGATAGCACTCGGGCAGCACGCGGCCTACCTCGCTCATGGTGTAGGCAGCCCAGGCATTGGCCCGGCCCCAGTAAAAGCCGGACATGTGATCCTTGGTGATGTTGTTGTAGCCGTGGTACCACAGGCCGTTCTTCCTGTCCTGCAAATAGCGGATGTGCCAGTAATACTGGTTCAGCGCGTCGTCGATCAGCGCCGCGTCCTGCCAGGCCACGCCCGCGCGGAGCATGAAATAGGCGGCCATGAACAGCGTATCCGCCCAACACTGCTCCGGGAAATCGTTCTTCGCGCTGACCGTGTGTTGCAGCACGCTGTCGCCAAAGCGCAGCGCCCGGTTGCGCAGATAGTCGATCTTTTCCTCCGCGACGCGCCGGTAGGTATCATCCCCGGTCCAGGCGTTCAGCGTGAGCATGGCGTGGCCCATGGAACAGGTGTTCACCGTCCAGGTGGGCAGGCCCAACTGGATGTACTCATCCACGCGGTCCTTGACCAGCTGGAGGTATTCCTCCCGGCCAGTAGCCCTCGCCGCCTCGCAGATGCCGTAGTACCCCACGCCGCAGGGCCAGTCCCAGGTCATATCCATGCGCATGGTCTGGCGGACGACGGCATCTATGGCCGCAAGAACCTGTTCACGATCAAATGCAATGGACGCCATATTTCTTTCCTCTCTTCCTGTCTGAGTCGATGGTGCTGGGTTGCTTCTTTATAATTTAATATTATCATATTTTTATCGTCATTTCTAATCTATATCGCATTAATTTTATGCAGTTTCGACCATTTATTTATGACGCGAATACTGGTATACTGTAAGCAGAGGTTATGTTTGCGGCCATGCGGCAAAGGCGCGCCGCGTTTCAGGGAGGGATGGTTATGCCGCGTCCAAAGCAGGCCGGTCTGGAATACCGGCGCTATGAGCTGCCGGCGGATTTTCCGCTGCTGGCGCTCACCGGCGATCACTGGCGCATCAGTCCCGTGCCCAGCCCGAATCTGCACATCCACAACTGCATGGAAATCGGCATCTGCCATTCAGACAGCGGCACCATGCTGTTCAATGACGCCCCGGTCCACTTCGAGGCGGGCTATGTGTCCTGCATCGCCCGGGACGTTCCCCACGTCACCTGGTCCTCCCCCGGCAAGGAGAGCCTTTGGAGCTATCTGTTCATCGATCCCGAGGCCCTGGTGGAATCCGGCGTGTTCAGCCAGTTCCCCCGGCCCCGCCATTCCAGCGGCTTCGCGTCGGACTGTCATCTCATGCTCTCCCCCGATCAGGCGCCCTGGGCCGCGCCGCTGGTAAAGGCGATTCTGCGGGAGATGGACGAAAAACCCCGGGGCTACATCGCCTGCGCCCACGCGCTGTGCGTGGCGCTGATCACCCAGATGCTGCGCCTGTACAGCGAAAGCGACGACATGCCCCTCCGGGAGACCGCGCTGCGGCAGCTGATTCCCGCATTGAACTTCATTTCAAAGAACTACATGCAGGATTTTTCCCCGGAGATGCTGGCGGAGCTTTGCCGGCTGAGCCCGACCCACTTCCGCCGCCTGTTCAAGGAGCAGATCGGCGTCAATCCCCTCGCCTTTTTGCACCAGACCCGCATAGAAAAGAGCTGCACATTGCTGCGCAGCACTTCCCAGTCCATATCAAAGATCAGCGACGCCGTGGGCTATGCTTCCCTGAGCTGCTTTAACCGCCACTTTCTGGAGATCATGGGCTGCTCCCCCTCGGCCTGGCGCAAGCAGAACGCCGCCCGGGGCCGGGCCGTCCTCGCCAGGGAGGGCTGGCTGCGGCCGGAGACCTCCGAGGCGCTGATCGCCGCCAACAACCGGCGCGCGACGGGTAAATAATCTGCCGCGCCGCCGGCGCGCATGGATTTGCCGCCTTCCGCTTCCGCCGGAAAATCGGCTCATTCAGCCACCAGCGTCCGAAGCTGCTCAAGGCTCAGCGCCTGTTTGGGTTCAAAATCCTTCGAGATCAGATAACCGTATATCGCCGCCTGGAGCGCCCGGGCCTCCGGGTATGCCGCAAGCGCGTGCAGCCCCATCGACGACACCAATACCCTTCCCCCGCCGCAGCGCGCCTCCAGCAGCTGGGCCATGGAGCGCAGCGTGGCATAGCTGTCCAGCACCGCGATGATCGCCTCCGTCCCCTCAGGCACGATCATCGCCCTTTGCCGCGCCATGGGCCACCACTGCCAGTCGGTGTGGCTTTCCGTGGGGAAGCTCCGAAACAGCGGGTGCGCCGCGTCGATCAACTGGCCCATGGCCCCGGATTGGAAGGGAAAGGTTCCCACCGACCAGAAATCCGTGGAAAACTGCGCCTGTATGGACCCCGGCAGCGCGCTTTCATCGGAATCCGGCGAAAGATAGACCGTCTTTCCCCGCGCCAGCGCGTCGATCACCCGCCTGTCCAGCCGCCGGGCCTCGACGACGCCCTCCGGGCAAACCGGCGCCACGCGGGGATATACCCATATGGGATAGCGGTTCTCCCAGCCCGCGAACGACACGCGCAGCTCCAGCCGCCGGGGAGCCTCCGCAGACAGCGGTATCTCCAGCCGTCCCAGGTCAGTCAGACCGCCGCAGGGCGCCATGATCTCCTCCAGCGCGCCCTCAACGCCGTCCAGGCTGTAGCTGAGCGCTCCGCGCAGCGCCCGCTTGCCGTAATTCGCCAGGGCCACCCGCGCCGTGAGGCGCTCTCCGGCTTCATAGGTGAAGCGCTCCAGCCCCACCAGCGGCAGGCAGGCGCGGAAGAAGCGCTCGAAGCGATCGGGCCTTGCGAAGTCATAGGGCTTGGGCGCAAGATGGCTGTTCAGCATCCCCACCAGCGCCGTGCCCTGGCCTGGGAAATCCTGAAGGCCCAGCAGCGAGATGCCCGAAAGGCCCCGCGTGCGCAGCGCCGCCTCCACCTCCGCCCGGTAACAGATCAGCGCCAGCTCTCCGCTGGCCTCCACACGCCTTCTCCACGCGCCTTCAAGCCCGCGCTCTCGCACGCGGTCCCGGATCAGGATCAGGTTGTCCGGCCGGGTCACGCCCCGGAACGCTTCGATTTCCTCCAGATCGGGCAGCACCTCATACTGTCCCACCTCAAAGCTGAACACCGGCCCGTCCCATTTTTCGCGCAGCGCCGCCATCGCCGGGGCGTAATTCAGCCTGCCGTCCGGGCGGCGGTTGTTCAGCGGGCCCTTCATGCCCGCGTGGGTCGCGCGCAGGTCGAAATCATAGTAATTGCCCGCGGTGAAAAAATCGCTGTGGGCGTCGCAGCCCTTCTGCCCGTAGAACGGGTTGGAGGCGGCAGCGTACAGCCGCGTATCATCCAGAGCATGGGCCAGCGCAAGCAGCTCCTTCATCCGCGATACGCCCCGCTCGCCCGCGTGCAGCTCGTTTCCGAAGCTCAGCATCACGAAGGAGGGATGGTTGGTCAGCCACAGCAGCGCCTGCTCCAGCTCCCTGCTGTAGTAGTCATAGCTCTCAGGGGCCTCAAAGGCGTTTCTGGGGTTCCAGTTGTCCAGCTCCGGCTGGAGCAGTATTCCCAGTTCATCCGCCGCCTCAAAGGCTGCCTCGGGCGGAATGTGGGAGTGGAAGCGCACGCAATTGACGCCGTAGGAACGGTAGGTTTTCAAAATTTCCGTCCAGGCCCCGACGGTCATGGGCTCGTGGCCGGTCTCCGGGAACACGGCGCAGTTGGCTTCGCCCCGCAAAAACACCCCCCTGCCGTTGAGCGTCAGACGCCCGCCCTCGCTCGTAAATTCACGCAGGCCGAAGCGGACGCGCGCCTCGTCAAGCCCCTCGGCCCCGACGCTGAGGTCGTAAAGCCTGCCCTCGTCCTCATCCCACAGGCGCGCGTCCTTCGCCGTTTCAAGACCGCGCAGCCAGAAGCGCCCCTCCCCCGCTTCAAGCTCCGCCTCCAGGCGCTCCGGCGAAGCCAGCGCCGCGCTTTCCACGCTGAGCGCACCGCGCCAGGGCTTGCGCGTAGAAAGCTCCACGCACACGTCCACCGCACCCCCGCGAGGGTACACCCGAACGCTTTTGATGAAGGTCGCCGCCTCCACCCGCAGCCGCACATAGCCCAGCAGCCCGTTCCAGTTGGTCTGGGTCTCGTCCGTCGCCGCCGAAGAGAAGAGGATATCCGCCCGGGGCAGGCCGGGATAGCTGTTATCGCCGGTCAGCTCGATCTCGTCGTCCCCGGTCAAGAGCCCCGTAACCTCAAAGATGTGGGGCGTGGCGATCGTCGGCAGTGCGAAGTCAGACACGGGGGCACCATTGACCCTGAGGGTCAGCACCCGCGCCCGCTCCACCTCCAGAAACACCCGTCTGCCCGCCGGAATGTGGATCGCGGCACGCCGGGTGAAGCGCGCGGGGCCCTCGTAGGTGTGCCGGCGGGTCAGGCGCGTGGCAATGACGCCGCTGCCCATCAGCGCCGCGTTGGCCCCGGCGTCCGGATGCCACTGGTTCTGCGCCGCGTCGGGATGGCCGACGCCCCATATATCCAGCGTGCCGGGGACTTGGACCTCCGCAGTCCGGCCCGGTATTTCACAGCGCCACGCGCCGGACAGATCTATTATACTCATACGCGCACCTCCGATGCCTTCCCCGCAAGCCAGCCGGGAACAGAATGAACCGCTACGATTATAGCATAAAACAGCGCCCCGTGCCACAGGAACATCGCGTTTGCGCCTGAGGCGGCCCATTTCAAGGCTTGTATTGGCCGCATATAAAATGTATAATGTGAATAAATCCACATCACGGGAGGCGCTTCATGGCAGCGAAGGACAAGACGGCGCTCTTTGAGCGGGAGGCCGTGCCGAAGGCATTGTTGAAGATGGCCGTCCCCACCATCATCAGCCAGCTGATCACGCTGATCTACAACATGGCGGACACCTGGTTCATCGGCCGCACGAACAACCCCTACATGGTGGCGGCCTCATCGCTGGTGCTGACGGTCTTTCTGATGGTCGGCGCGATATCGAACCTGTTCGGCGTGGGCGGCGGAAGCCTGATGGTGCGCCTGCTGGGGCGCAGGGATCCCGAGGAGGCGCGGCGCGCGGCGGCGTGGTCGCTGTATGCCGGCGCGCTGGCCGCGGTGGCGTTTTCCCTGGTCTGCCTCGCCTTCATGGATCCACTGCTCAGGCTGCTGGGCGCCAGCGACAACACCATCGGCTACGCCCGGCAATACCTGGTCTTCGTGGTGGTGGTGGGCGGCGTCGCCTCGGTGCTTTCGGGCGTCATGTCCTTCATGCTGCGCAGCGCGGGCTACGCCCGCCAGGCCGCCTTCGGGCTTGGACTGGGCGGCGTATTGAACATAGCGCTGGACCCGCTGTTCATGTTCATCCTGCTGCCGGACGGATTGCAGGTAATGGGCGCTGGGCTGGCCACAATGCTCTCCAACTTCATTTCCGTGGGCTACTTCGCCATCGTCTACCGCCGGGTGAGCGCCGAATCGGTGCTGGAAATTCCCCGCCGTCCCAAACGCCTCCGCCCCGATTCCCTGCGCAGCCTCGTCGGCATCGGGGTGCCCGCGGCGCTGAGCGTGTTTCTGTTTGATTTGACCAACATCGTCATCAACCGGCTGTCGGCCTCCCACGGGGACATTGAGCTGGCGGCCATCGGCATCGTCCAGAAGGTGGAGCGCCTACCCCTGAACACCGGCATTGGCATCTGCCTGGCCATGATCCCGCTGGTGGGCTATAATTACGCCTCCGGCGATCTGCGCCGCATGAAATCCTTCTTCAACTGGTCCCGTGTGTTTGGGCTGGCGGTCTCCGCCGTGAGCGTGCTGCTCTACCAGCTGTTCGCGGGGCAGATCATGCGCGCCTTCATCGGGGACGCGGAAACGGTCCGCCTGGGCACGGCCTTCCTGCGGGCGCGCAGCGTCGCAACGCCGTTTATGTTCCTGAGCTTCAACATGGTCAATTTCATGCAGGCCGTGGACCGGGGCCGGGAGTCCTTCTGGCTGCCCGCCATACGACAGCTGGCGCTGAACATCCCGCTGCTCGTAATCCTGAACGCCCTCTTCGGCATGACGGGCATCGTATGGACGCAGGTCACCGCCGATATCCTCAACGTGGCGGTATCCTACATCGTTTACCATCGGGTGATGAGGCAGATCGCCCCGGAGCCGGCCAGTCCGCACCTCTGACGGTTTACTTCATGCCAACGGAATAATTTACTTCACGCCCATTTAATCTATTGACAATTAATTACGCTTATTGATATAATAGTTTACATGGATATTGGGAATTTGCCGGAAATATTTTCTGAAGTTGAAGCGGGTGTTTTCGGCGCGCTTACGGCGTGTCCCGCAAAGCGGCTGACACGCACACACGACGGAAAGGGAGGCTTGTATATGATCGCTCAACCCAATATGGCCCTGACCCACCGCCAGAAACACGGGGCCTATCGGAGAAAGCTGATGCAGGACATCAAGCGCGACAAATGGCTCTACCTGCTGATGCTGCCCGGGCTTGTCTATTTCGTGCTGTTCAAGTACCTGCCCATGTACGGCATCGTCATTTCCTTTGAGAATTATGTGCCCTTCACGGGCGTGGCCGGCAGCGAATGGGTGGGCCTGAAGTGGTTCAAGTACTTCTTCAGTTCTCCGTCCTGGAGCCGGTATCTGACGAACACGCTGATTCTGTCGCTGATGAACATCGTGTTCTACTTCCCCGCCCCGATCATACTGGCCCTGCTTTTGAACGAAATGCGCTCGCTGCGCTACAAGAAGGTTCTGCAGACGCTTCTGTACGTTCCCCACTTCATCTCCATCGTCATCGTGGTTTCCATCACCTTCGTCATCTTCGGCTCCTCCGGTATCGTGTACAAGCTCACCGAGCAGCTGCTGGGCCACCCGATCAAATACCTGTCGGACCCCGGCGTGTTCCGCTGGATGATCATCGGCCAGACGATCTGGAAGGAGACCGGCTGGGGCACGATCATCTTCCTGGCGGCGCTGACCAACGTGGACGTGCAGCTCTATGAGGCCGCCATGATGGACGGCGCGAACCGCTTCCAGCGGCTGTGGCACATCACCCTGCCCGCCATCCGCTCCACCATCGTGCTGATGCTGGTGCTGCGCATGGGCTCCGTACTGGACACCGGCTATGACCACCTGATCCTGATGGCCAACCCGCTGAACAGAACCGTTTCCCAGACGCTGGACGTGTTCGTGTACGACCAGGGTCTCGGCAAATCCGGCGGCAACTATTCCTATGCCGCGGCCGTGGGCCTGATGAAGTCCGTGGTCAGCGTCATCATGGTTGTCGGCTCCAACAAGATTGCCCATGCCCTCGGCGAGCAGGGCCTGTACTGAGAAAGGAGGGTCTTGCATGGCACGCAAAGCGAAGGAAAAGCTCCCGGCACAGGAAACCAACGCCGTCGGCATGAATGCCAGCGCGGGCAGCCGGATATTCGACGTACTGAATTATTTGATCGTATCGCTGGTGGCCCTGACCACTATCCTGCCCTTCATCTACATCATCGGCGCGTCCTTTGCGTCTGAGTATGAATTGGCCACCCGGCCCATGTTCATCATCCCCAGGGACGTGACGCTGGACGCCTACAAGTACATCTTCTCCTCCAACAAGATCATCATGGCCTTCGCCAACTCCGTGTTCATCACCCTGGCAGGCACGCTGATCAACCTGTTCTGCACGGTCACGATGGCCTATTCCCTGTCCAAGAAGCGGCTGCGCGGGCGCAACTTCTTCTTGAACATGGTCATTTTCTCCATGTTCTTCTCCGGCGGCATGATCCCCACCTACATCGTGGTGGCGAACTGGCTGCACCTGAAGGACACCTACTGGAGCGTGCTGCTGCCCGGCGCCATCAGCGCCTACAACATGATGATCGTCAAGAACTTCTTCCAGGGCATCCCCCAGGAGCTGGAGGAATCCGCCTCCATCGACGGCTGCAACGACGTGGGCGTGCTGTGGAAGATCGTGCTGCCGCTGTCGCTGCCGGTGCTGGCCACCTTCGGCCTGTTCTACGCCGTGGGCCACTGGAACGCCTACTTCGGTGCCATGATCTATATGACCGGCGCGCGGGAAAAGTGGCCGCTGCAGGTGCTGCTGCGCGAGATCATCATACTGGCCAACGCCTCCGCGGGCGACATGGCCAACCTGGACCCGAACTTCGTACAGCCGCCGGAGCAGTCCATCAAGATGGCCGTCATCGTGGTCTCCACGGTGCCCATCATGTGCGTGTATCCCTTCCTGCAAAAATACTTCGTCAAGGGCGTCATGGTCGGCGCACTGAAGGGGTAATGGAGGGATCAGGCAACGGGCAACAGGGGAAATGCCAATGGCGCTATTCATTGCCTGTTCCTGATGCCTAATGCCTGTTCAAAACGGTTATTTGCGGCGTAAGCCGCTGTAATAACAATAAAAAAGGAGGATCTGTCATGAAGAAACTGTTGACCCTGATCCTGGCCGTCGCGCTGGCGCTTTCCATGGTGACCATCGCTTCGGCTGAGGAGCCCTTTGTACTCACCGTTATGCTGCCCGACTTCTACTCCACCGAGGACTTCCAGACCGAGGGCAACCCCGTGCTGGACGCCATTGAGACTGCCACCGGCGTGAAGCTGGAGATCAACTTCGTCGCCAACTCCACCTACGGCGAGGCCGTGGCCACCACGCTGACCGACAGCAACATGCCCATGGTGATGGCCGTCACCGACGCCCGCGCCACCAACATCATCAACTCCGCCCGTGCCGGCGCGTTCTGGGATCTGACCGACTACATCGCCGATGCCGAGAACTATCCCTATCTGGCCCAGGGCGATCCCGCGGTCTACAACAACATCTCTGTGGATGGCCGCATCTACGGCATCTTCCGCAGCCGCGCCTATCCCCGCGCCGGCATCTACTATCGCTCCGACATCGCCAAGGAAGTCGGCATCGAGAAGGAACCCGAGACCATTGAGGAGCTGACCGCTCTGGCCGAGGCCCTGGCCGGCTACAGCGACGATACCTACGCGCTGAACATGTGCTCCTACACCGACGGCACCATCAACGTCATCACCTGCGCCTTCGGCGCGCCCAACGTGTGGGGCGTCAACGCGGACGGCGATATCTATCCCGCCCATGAGGATCCCGCCTATCTGGAGGGCCTGAACTGGCTGCGCCACCTGTATGAGATCGGCGGCATCGACCCCGACTTCGTCACCATCGATTCCACCAACTGGGACAACATCGAGCGCACCGGCAAGGCCTTCATGCGCTTCGACTGCCTGGACAACGGCTATCGTCAGCAGGAGTGGTTCGAGACCAACGAGGGCGTGACCGATCAGATCTTCGAGATCATCGGCGGCCTGAAGAAGGAAGACGGCTCCATCACCCTGTGGCCCCAGAACCCCGGCTTCGCCGGCGAGATCATGGTCACCAAGGCCGTGTCTGAGGCCGACCTGCCCAAGGTCGTGAAGTTCCTCGACTGGTGCAACGGTCCCGAGGGACAGATGCTGCTGAACTGGGGCGTTGAGGGCGTGACCTATTGGCTGGATGCCGACGGCTATCGCCTGGCCGCGCCCGAAGACGGCACCGACGTCACCGCCCAGGTGCATCTGATCCAGCACAGCCTGAACCAGCTGGGCATGAACGTTCCCGGCGATCTGACCATCACCGAAAAGCGCACTCCCCTGCGCGCCGAGTACAACGAGATCAACGCCGAGTTCGCCCAGTACGCTCAGGTCAACCCCTGCTTCCCGCTGATCTCCGAGACCAACGTGGCCTTCGGCGCCACCCTGACCCAGATCATCTCCGACGCGGCGGTGCAGTACATTGCCCACCAGATCGACGAGGATGGCCTGCGCGCAGCCTGGCAGCAGTGGACCGACGAGGGCGGCGCCCTGATGACCCAGGAATACAACGAGGCCTATCACGCCGCTCAGGCCGAATAATCGACAAGCCTTTTCACAACCGGGGCTGCCCTTGCAAGCGCAAGGGCGGCCCCAAGCTATGTTTAACGGTGCCGCGCTTGCGCGCAAGCGCCGGGTGTGACATAACATTATAGGTTCAAACCGACATTACAACGACGCAGAAAGGGTCAAGGCCATGAACAAGGTATATTGCTGCTTTCCCGGGGGAAAGCACAAGGCGCTCACCATGAGCTATGACGACGGGCGCACCCAGGACCGCCGACTGGTGGAAATCTTCAACCGCTACGGCATCAAGGGCACCTTCCACCTGAACAGCGGCTTCCTGGGCGACGAAAAGCACATTCGCCCGGAGGAGGTCAAAACGCTGTACGCCGGCCACGAGGTAGCCTGCCACACGGTCACCCACCCCACCATCGCCCGGTGCCCGCTGCCCGAGGTGGCCCATGAGGTGCTGGAGGACCGCAAGGCGCTGGAGGCGCTGACCGGCTATCCCGTGCGCGGGCTGAGCTATCCCAACGGCTCCCTGAGCGCTGAAATCGAAGCGCTGCTGCCGGCCTGCGGCATCCGCTATTCCCGCGTTGTGGGCTCCTCAGACAACTTCGCGCTGCCGGAGGATCCCTGGCGCTGGCAGGCCACCTGCCATCACGGCCATCGGCTGATGGAGCTGGGCGAGCAGTTCAAGGGGCTGTTCAAGCGGCAATATCTGTACCTGATGTACGTCTGGGGACACAGCTATGAATTCGACGACGGCGACAAGTGGCCTCTGATCGAGGGCTTTTGCCGCGAAATGGGCGGCAGGGACGATATCTGGTACTGCACCAACATCGAATACATGGACTGCATGGACGATTTTGCCCGCTTGCAGTTCGCCGCGGACAATTCCTTCGTGCACAACCCCAACGCCCGCGACTGCTGGATCCAGGTCAACGACGCCCAGCCCGTTAGAGTTCCCGCGGGACGCACCATCACACTTGAATGAGGAGGAAGCCACCCATGCTTGAATACAAAGACGCCGTCACCGGCTATGCCGTGCGCCGCTACACCGAAGGTCCCGAGCGCAACGCGAAGCTCTATTTCACCTGTGAAAACTTCTCCCTTGACGACCGCCATTTCTTCTTCATGAAGCAGCAGCTGCCCGGCAAAACCGACGGCGGCTGTTACCGGGCCGACGTGGAAAGCGGCGAAATCACCCGGATCACCGACGACACCTACCGCGGCTTTGCCACCGACCGGGAAAAGAACATCGGCTATACCTGCAAAAACGAGACCGAGGTCTATGCCGTGGATCTCACCACCGCCGAAATGACCAAGCTGGGCGACCTGCCCAAGGGCGGCCAGATCACGGGCCACCTGACCGCCGCCAACACCGGGCGCATCGCTTGCAGCTATCACCTGGCCAACAAGCTGTACGCGCTGGTCATCATGGACCCGGGCAAGCCCGCCGAGGTGGTCTATCAGAGCGATTACCGCTTGGGCCACGCGCAGATCTGCCCCACCGACGAAAACCTGATCTTCTACATCCATGAGACCGAGGGCGATGCCTTCCAGCGCACCTGGATGTTTGATGTGAAGGAGCGCTATGTGCGCCCCTACTATGTGGAGCATCCCAGCGAGTGGATCACCCATGAGGTCTGGGCCGCCGACGGCAGCGAAATGGCCATCATGAAGCTGGACCCCGCCGGATTCGTGGACGGCGCGAAGGGCGAACGGCACACCGGCAACATCATCATCTGTGACAAGGATGGACGGCACTTCGATGTCGCCGCCACCAGCGAACAGCTGCTGCACCCCTGCATCAGCCGCGACGGCAAGTGGCTTTGCGCCGACCGCATCAGCTATCTGGGCGTGAACGTGCAGGAAGGCGTGGTGCTGATCGAGCGCGCCACCGGCAAGGCAAAGCTGATCGCCACCACCGGCACCTGCAAGACCGGCGCGGATCATCAACACCCCTCGTTCAACCGCAGGGGCGATATGATCCTCTTCTCCAACCCCGACGCCAACGGCAACGCCCAGGTTTGCACCATCGATTTGAAGCAGGTATTTGAGGATTGGTAAGGCCATGAACACCATTTACATCATCGGAGATTCCACCGTGGACGACAACCAGCCACCCTTCCGGGGCTGGGGATGGGCGCTGCCCGATTTTGTCCGGGAGGGCGTGGCGGTTAAAAACCACGCCCTCAGCGGGCGCAGCAGCCGCAGCTTCCGCGCGGAAGGGCTGTTTGCCCCCGTGGAGGAGGCGCTGGGCGCGGGCGATATGCTGCTGATCCAGTTCGGGCACAACGATGAAAAGGACGACGAGCGGCACACCGACCCGCACACCACGTTCCCGGAGCAGCTGTGGCGCTACTGCGAATGTGCGCTGTCAAAGGGGGCGCAGCCTGTGCTGATCACCCCGGTCTGCCGCCGGTTCTTCGGCGGGGACGGCAGCCTGCTCTATACCCACGGCGAATACCCCTCCGCCATGCGTGAGCTGGCCGCCCGGAGAGGCGTGCCCCTGTGCGACCTCAAGGCGGACAGCCGGCAGCTGTACATTGATCTGGGGCCGGAAAAAACCGCGGAGCTGTTCGTGCGTCTCGCGCCCGGGGAGCATCCCGATTTTCCTGACGGGCACGACGACAAGACCCACTTCAACGCCAAGGGCGCGAAAACGATCGCGGCGCTGGTGGCCCGGGAATTGAAAAAATGGCCGGAGTGCGGGGGATATATGAAATGAAGCTGTTCATATGCGGCGATTCCACCGCGGCGAGCTACGGGCCGGAGCTGGCCCCACTGACGGGCTGGGGGCAGCTTCTGCCCGGATACCTGCCCGGTGCGACGGTGGTCAACCGCGCCATCGCGGGACGCAGCACGCGCACCTTTATCCAGGAGGGACGGCTCAGCGCCGTGGAAAAAGAGCTGGATAAGGGCGATGTGCTGCTGATCCAGTTCGGGCACAACGACGGCGGCGACAAGCCGGAGCGCCACACCCAGCCCTGGGGCGACTTCACCGACAATCTGAACACCTTTGTGGACGCGGCGCTGTCGCGCGGGGCGCGGCCCATCCTCATGACGCCCATCTGCATCCGGCTGTGGCGCGACGGCGCGCTGCAGCCCTCCCACGGCGAGTACCTTGACGCCATAAAGGCCGTGGCCAACCGGCGCGGCGTGGCGCTGATCGATATGTACGCCGAAAGCCGTCAAATCGTCAGCCGACTGGGCGAGGCGGACAGCCGAGCGCTGTATATGCACCTTGCGCCGGGCGAGTACCCGGGCTGGCCGGACGGCAAGGTTGACGACACCCACACCTGCCGGCGTGGCGCGGACGCCTATGCCGCCGCCGTCGCAAAGGCGCTCACACCCATCATCAAAGGGGCGTGAGCGCCTTTTTTCTATGCTTATCGCGTCAGGTTCTGGACCCATTTGTACTTTCGGAAGCGGTACATCACCCAGGGGATCTTGCCCACCTCGTCCAGGCATGTGCAGGAATACACCACCAGCACCGGCCAGTGGAACACGAACGCCCCCAGCAGCGCCAGCGGAATGGCAATGCCCCACATGCAGACCGCTAAGCTGTACATGTCGAACACTGTATCTCCCCCGCCGTCCATGACGCCGTTGATCGTGACGGTGTTGACGCAGCGCCCGATCATATAGACGGCCATGATCACCATCATGCCGGTCAGATAACCTCGGGCAGCGTCGGTGAGGATGACCATATGCACCACCAACGGGGTCAGGGCCAGCACCAGCGCCGTCGAACCGAAGCCGATGAGATAGGAGATATTCTTCAGCCGGATGCCGTAGGCCTTTCCGGCATCCAGGTTGCCCGCGCCCAATTCGTTGCCCACCATGATGCCGGCGGCGCTGGCCACGCCGTTGCAAACGCAGCAGATCAGATCCCGTACCACCGCCGCAACGGAATTCGCCGCGGCGGCATCCGCGCCCATATGGCCCATGATGGCGGTATAGGACGTAAAGCCCACGCCCCAAAACAGCGATCCGCCCATCAGCGGCAGGCACTGCCTGCGAAAGTCCCCGGCCAGCTGGGCACGTCTGGAAAAAAAGCGCCGCCAGGCCGGGCGGACATACCCTTCCCGGGCCGAAACCGCAAGGCAGAGCAGAAGCTCCGCGACGCGGGAGACGGTTGTCGCCAGGGCCGCGCCCCGCGCCTGCATCCGCGGCGCGCCCGCAAGCCCGAAGATGAACACGGCGTTCAGCGCGATATTGACGATGACCGCGGCGGAACTGATCCACGCGCTGGGGGCGACGCGGTCCGTCACCTTCATCGTGGTCAGATAACACTGGGACACGCCCGTGATGAGATAGGACCACCCGGCGATGCGCAGATAGGCGCTGCCGATTTCCAGCAGCGGCGCGTCATGGGTGAAAACGCGCATCAGCATTTCCGGCGCCAGCTCACACAGCGCGAAAAACAGCAGGGATACCGCGCCGCACCAGCGCAGCATCAGGTTGAACAGGTCCTCCAGCGTGCGCCGGTCCCCCTTTCCCCAGTACTGCGCGCCGAGGATCGCCCCCGCGCCGGTGACGGCGGCGAGGAACATGTTCTGTACGAACTGCACCTGCGTGGCCAGAGAGACCGCCGTCATTTCGTCCTGCGCCACCCTGCCCAGCATCAGCGCGTCCGCCGCGGCTACGGCGGCCAGCATCAGGCTCTGAAAGGCTATGGGCACCGTCAGCTTTCCAAGCCGGCGGTAAAAGGCTCTGTCGTCAATCTTCATGCGTTATCTCCCATTATAAGGCGATCTTCCCCCCGCCTTGCGCGGCTGTGGGCTTCCGGCGCATCAACAGCCGGCTTCCTGCGCCAGCGCTTCCATCTGTTGCCGCGTCACCGGGCAGATGGCGCTGAAATACAGCGTGTTGCGAATGGAAAGCAGCTCGCGGGCACGCTTGTCGTCGCCGTTCTGATGGTACATGCGGGCCAGATAGTACAGCGTGGTGATCTGGCGCGGCTTTTGCTTGTGGGCGCGCTTGAAGAAATCCAGGGCCTTGGCGCGATAGTCCGCCGCCTTTTCCCCTTCGCCCTCGGCCCCGGCCATGGCTTCATAGAGCTGACCCATGTTGTCCAGCGTCGCGGCGTCCTCGTCGTCGTAATCCAGGGCCCTTTCGTTGAAATCCAGCGCGGGTTTGAAATCGCCGGTCTGCTTGGCCTTGTCCACCCAGAACATGCCCAGGGTACTGTACACGGTGCCGTTGAGCTTGTAGTCCGCGGCCCTGCCGATGGTTTCGATGGCCTTGTCCAGCTCTCCCACCTTCCACTCCCAGATGGCATACTGTATGCGCAGCTGAAACCAGTCGTCCTTGGTCAGCGTCTTCATCTTGGCCATGCGCTGCATCAGGTCTCTGGCCTTGTCAAATTCGCCCTCCCGGAGCAGCAGTATGGCGTAGCCCTCCAATATCTTCGCGGCGACGTTGCCCAGCCGGATCGATTCCTCGTACAGCTTCAGCGCCTCCTGATACTTCGCCTTCGCCTCCTCGGGCTTTCCCGAATTGGCCAGCTCATTTCCGTTGACATGGGTCCGATAGGCCTTGTTGCCGGATGTAGCGGCCTTTACCGCGTCAAATAATCCCATTCTGTGCCTCCATAAATATATTACTTGCTTGAATTCACGCGCGCCTGCTTGCGCAGGATGCGCGATATGCGCTTTTCCAGTTGCTCCCGCGGCTCCCCATCGGGATACTCTGCCGATTGCCGGGCATATGCCAACGCCCGGGCGCAGTCCTTCAACCGATGCTCATACAGCTTTGACAGCTCCACACAGGCGGCGCCCTGCATTTGCCGGCGATTCAGCATCTGCTCCAGCACGCGCCTGGCTCCGTCCCAATCCCCCGATCTTCGGCACAGCCGGTACAGTCGCCAGTTGGCCTGGCCCGCGAGGCGCTCCCCCGTGAGCGCCGCCAGCGTACCCGCCGGGCGCGGCAGGGCGGAGAGGTGGTACATCTCCCGGGCCGGACGCAGCTCTCCCTGGCGCTCCAGGGACTTGCCCATGCTGAACTGGTCCCGCTGATCCGTCAGCTCCTGGGGGCGGTCATTCACCGCGCACAGCCGGATCAACAGCGTGGAGAGCGTGACGATGTCCTGCCGGTTATGTTCGACGATGTCCTCCAGCAGCGCTTCATCCCCGGTCCGCATGAACTCAAAGAAGCGGCCCGGCACCTCGCTGCCGGGCAGATCGTTGTGCCGGGGCATACCGAGTATCTCCGTTTCGATCCTGGACAGCTTGCAGCTGCCCAGCCGCAGCTTCCAGGCCCTCCGCGCGGGATAGATTAAATCCAGGTTTTCAAGCGGACGCCAGCGCTGCCGCATACGGCACATGATAAACCGCGTTTCCAGCAGCGGCATATCGAAGTTTTTGCCGTTGAAGGTACACACGCAGTCGAAGCCGTCCATGCGCGCCGCGAGCCTGTCGATCAGCTCCGGCTCATCGGCGTATTCCCGCAGCATGTACTGCTCCACCACAAATTCCCCGCCGTCCACAAAGCCCACGCCCACCAGGAAGGCCACGGTGCCCGCGCCACCGGAGAGCCCGGTGGTTTCAGTATCCAGGAACAGGCAGCGGCGAACGTCAAAGCGCGGGCCGCACCAGCCGATGCGCCGCAGCCCCGCCGCGGGGAGCTCATAGATGGCGGCATCCAGCTGCGTCCGGCTGGCGCGAAAAATCAGCCCGCCCGCGCGCCGCTGCGGCGCGGCCGGGGCCGACATCTTCATTGCGTTCAGCTTTGCCCTCAGGCCGGAAGCCATGCCTCATCACCATCTCTATTGTAAATAGCGCCGCGCGGATTGTCAAGCGCCGAAAACTGTGCTATAGTTAAAAAGAAAAAAGCAAGCCACACAGGAGGGAAAGACATGCTCAGCATCGGAACCATAGCCCCGGACTTCACGCTGCCGGACCAGAACGGAACGCCCCACAGCCTGTCAGATTACCGCGGGCAGAAGGTCATACTCTACTTCTATCCCAAGGACAACACCGCCGGCTGCACGAAGCAGGCCTGCAATTTCGGCGAATTGTACCCGCAATTTCGGGAAAAGGGTGCGCGTATCCTGGGCGTGAGCAAGGACTCCGTGGCCAGCCACAAGCGCTTTGAGGAAAAGTTCGGCCTGCCCTTTACCCTGCTCTCCGACGAGGATAAGACCGTCATACAGAATTATGACGTGTGGAAGGAAAAGAAGAATTACGGCAAAGTCTCCATGGGCGTCGTACGCACCACCTATCTGATCGATGAAAGCGGCGTCATCGTGCGCGCCTTCGACAAGGTGAAGGCGGCGGACAACCCAGCACAAATGCTGGCAGAACTCAATGAACCCGAATAGTTTTTGAAATACCCCACCCATATAAAAAAGGCTGTCCGCATCGGACAGCCTGCATGGTGGGGTTAAATGGGCTCGAACCATCGACCTTTACGATGTCAACGTAACGCTCTAACCAACTGAGCTATAACCCCGGACAACATGTGGAATTATACTGTATTTTCCGGCATTTGTCAATACCCTGTTCGAATAATTAATAAAACATACTTTTCCCGGCGAACAGCTCATTTGCCGTCCGGCAGCGCGTAAATCACGAGGCGCTCCCGGGGATTCTTGCCGCTGAACAGGTCGTTGCAGTCGATATCCGCCATGAGGGTACATTCCGGCGCGGCGTCAAGGCATGCCAGATACGCCTCGGACGGATAATAGCATATGATTTTAAGAAGCCTCGGCCGCGCGTACCAGCTCTCCACAATCCGGCGCAGCACGCCCGCGAAGATCCTTTCGGAGAAGGGATTGAAGAAGAAAAACACGTTCTCCTCCGAAATCCCATACTGCTCCGCCCGGGCGCACACGAGGCGCACCCTGTCCCCCGTCCCGGAGGCTTTGCGGTTCTGCGCGGCAATGTCGATCAGCTTCTGGGCATAATCGATACCCGTCACGCGGCAGAGCGCCGCGTGGGCCATGAAGCAGGCCACGCGCCCCTTGCCGCAGCCGTAGTCCAGCAAATGGTCCCTCCGGCCCACGCAGCCCGCGTCCACAAGGCGCTCCAACACGGCGTAGGGCGTCGGCTCATAGGGCGAACAGTCCGCGCTGCTCTCGTCCTCGCGCCCTATGGTTTTGATGTGCAGGCGCTTGTCCCATTCCCGTTCCGTCATGGCGCGCCCGCCTTTCGCATAGCAGAGGCGGTCATACGCGCCATATGACGAGGCAGACCGCCAGGGTCATGAGCAGCATCCCTGAAAAGGCGACGGGCCATTTGCCGCCGCGGTTGAAGCCGTAAAAGTCCTCCCAGCGCTTTTCCTCCGGCGCCAGGACCACCCTGTAGAGGTACATGACCCCGTACAGTGCGACGGGGACCATCCCCAGCAGCGCCGTGCCGAAGGACATGTCCCGCTTCTCCAGAAAGCCATAGGACAGGATGGCCAGCAGCGGCCCGATCAGGTGCATATACAGATTTTCGCCGCTGAACAGCATCGCGTAGCCCCCCTGGGTGGGTCCCAGAAAGAAAACCACCGTCAGCAGCGTGACCGTGACCGATACCGTTCCCAGATACTTGAAGAGCAGCGCCGTCCCGGAGGCTGAAAACACCATCCCCAGCGCGGCCATCGCGCAAAACACGTTCGACAGCACTGTGAAGAACCGAAAGGCCTTCAGACCCCTTTTCACGTCCCAGACGCCGTCCCGCCGAAAGCCGAGGACGATCAAAAAAAGGGTCGTTAAAAAGATCGCCGCGTTGATCAGGATTGACACCGTCCGCATGGTTCGCCTTCACCCTTTCCTTGCATTTTTCACATGATATCCGAGGCGGAGAAAAGCCCGCAGCCGCGCGATAAAAGCTATGCCTTTTCACGCACCATGGTCAAGGCGATGCGCTTTTTCCTTTCGTCCACGTCCACCACCCAAACCTTTACTACATCCCCCACCTTCACGACCTCCGACGGGTGGCCGATGAACCGCTCCGCCATGCGGGAAATATGCACCAGCCCGTCCTGATGCACGCCGATATCCACGAACGCGCCAAAATCAATGACGTTCCGAACGGTGCCCGTCAGCTCCATGCCCGGCTTCAGGTCGGAGATATCCAGCACATCCGTGCGCAGCACGGGCTTTGGCAAATTGTCCCGGGGGTCGCGGCCGGGCTTTTGCAGCTCGCCAAGTACATCCTTCAGCGTGGGAACGCCGATGCCCGCCGCCTCGGAGAGCCGTTCAAGCCCATACGCCTCCGCCCGGCGAGCGATATCCGGGATGCCGCCCTTTTTCAGCTCGCCCACCTCCAGGCCGAGGCACTCAAGCACCCGCCTGGCGGCATCGTAGCTCTCCGGATGAACCGCCGTAGCGTCCAGCGGATTCCTGCTTTGACGGACCCTCAAAAAGCCAGCGCTCTGTTCAAAGGCCCTGGGGCCCAGCTTCGGCACCTTTTTCAGCGCCGCGCGGGAGGGAATACCGTTTTCCTCCCGGTAAGCCACGATGTTCCTGGCCAGCGCCGGCCCGATGCCCGCCACATGGGACAGCAGCTGCGCCGACGCCGTGGAAACCTCCACGCCCACCTGGTTGACGCACTGCTCCACCACGCCGTCCAGCGCAGCGGTCAGCTCGTTCTGTTTCAGATCGTGCTGATACTGCCCCACGCCGATGGCTTTGGGATCAATCTTTACCAGCTCCGCCAGCGGGTCCTGCATCCTGCGGGCGATGGAGACGGCGCTTCGCTGCGTCACATCGAAGTCGGGAAACTCCTCCGCGGCCAGCGGGCTGGCGGAATACACGGACGCGCCTGCTTCGCTGACGATCATATAGGCCACGCCGGGCAGTTCCGGCAGCATGGAGGCGATGAACCGCTCGCTCTCCCGGCTGGCGGTGCCGTTGCCGATGGCAATGGCCGTGACGCCGTATTTTTTCACGAAGCCGCGTATCAGCCGCGCAGCCTCCGCCTTGCCGCGCTCGTTCCCCGGCAGCGTGAAATGGCCCACGCCGGTATCCAGCACCATGCCGTTTTCGTCCACCACCGCCAGCTTGCAGCCCGTGCGGAAGCCAGGATCGACGCCCAGGGTCACCTTTCCCCGGATGGGCGGCTGCATCAGCAGCTGGTGCAGGTTTTCCGAAAAGACGCCGATGGCCGAGGCGTTGGCGCGATCCGTCAGCATGGCGCGAATCTCCCGTTCCAGGGACGGGAACAGCAGCCGTGCCCAGGCGTCGTCGCAGGCCTCCGCCACCTGTCGGGACGCGGGCGACGCGCCCTTCACAAACGCCCGGCGCACGGCATCCAGTGCCCTGTCCTCCGGCGCCTCCACCGAGACCTTGAGAAAGCCCTCCCGCTCGCCCCGGTTGATGGCCAGCACCCGGTGGGCCGCGACGCTGTACACGTTCTCCCGGAAGTCATAGTAATTGGCATACACGCTGTCCGCGTCCCCAGCGGCCCTGGACACCAGGACGCCCTGGCGCGTCAGCAGCTCCCGCAGGCGCTTGCGCAGCGCGGCGTCGTCGCTCACCTGCTCCGCGATGATGTCCCGCGCCCCCGCCAGGGCGCTTTCGGCGTCCGGCACCTGCTTCTCGGGATCCACAAACGCCTGTGCCTTCTCCAGGGGATCGCCCTTCGCCGGCTGGACGAGCAGCCACGCCGCCAGTCCCTCAAGGCCCCGCTTCCTGGCCACAGTGGCCCGCGTGCGGCGCTTGGGACGGAAGGGGCGGTAGATATCCTCCAACTCAGAGAGCGTCGTCGCGGCCCGCAGCTGGGTGCGGAGCGCTTCCGTCAAAACGCCCTGCCCGGAAAGCGCGCTCTCGATCTCCATACGGCGCTTTTCAAGGCCGCGCAGGTATTCCAGCCGTTCGGCCAGCGCCCGGAGCAGCTGATCGTTCAGGGAGCCTGTGGCCTCCTTGCGGTATCGGGCGATAAAGGGAATGGTGTTTCCCGCGTCCAGCAGCTCGATCACCGCCCGGACCTGCTCCTGGCGCAGCGAAAATTCAGCCGCGAGGATACTGACAAAATCCATATGTGCCGATTCCTTTCAAACAAGCGTCATCTCATGTACAGGCGGGATCGCTACCGCCCGGCGGTCATGCCTTCCCCGGGCCGGGTGAGTCCATCCGCGGCCAACATCGTCTCCAGTACGCGGATATCGGTCTCCACATCAAGCGCCTCCGACCTGAAAAGCCGGTCCTGCTGGCCCTCCGCCGCCGCGGCCAGCTTGTCCAGCACCGCCTCGATGCTGCGGCGCGATGCCAGTATGTTTTCGCCCTGAAAGCTCTGCTTTTCCATCAAGCGATAGCTCTCAAGCAGCTTCATAGTGGTGGGAAGATAATAGCTCATGAACCGGCGCGCTTCCTCGGCGCGCTCGGGCCGCGCCTCGAGGGTGCTGAGGATGCCCGCCGTCGCCCTTTCGATGCGCTCGATGCGCGCGGAGACCGGCGCGTCGTCGATCTCGTCATTCAACCTGCGGATTTGGGCGATGACATCGCCCGGCTCAGCCTCCGGCCCGGGTGCGGCTTCGGTTTCAACCGCCGCCTCCGCGCCATCCAGCAGCAGGTTCAGGCCGTCGGATTCGATCCGCTGGAGCAGGCCAAGCCGCTTCAGGTCCTCGATTTTCGCGGCGCTGTTTTTGATGTCCAGCACAGCGTCGATCTCATGCAGGCCAATGGCCTTCCTTCCGCAGCCCGCCAGCTTGTTCGCAATGCGCCGCGCCAGGCTCCGCCGACGCCACCGCCTCAGCACGGCCAGCAGCGGCCACAGCATGAGCCCCGTAACCGCGATGTGGGCAAGGAGCCAGATGGCCGGGTCCTCGTCGGCGGGAGAGTCCTCGATCCAAACCTCCACCGAAATGGCGCTCATGATCACGGACAGAATACCTACAGGCACCTCCCAGCCGCGCTTTTTCGCCGCCGCCTCGGTCAGATAGCGATTCACTTGAACCCCTCCCTGCTGCTTCCAACATAGCGTCGCATTGTTCCAGGCAATCCCACAATCCTCCAAAACCATTATAGCGCATCCGCCGGGCGGCGTCAACAAACCCGTTTTCGCTTAATCATTGTCGGCGCCATCCTGCGAATATCTCCGACCCGGTAAACGTTTCGCTTTCCCAATCATGTACAAATAGGGTAGAGAGGGGTTTAGGCCCCTCCCTCCCATTGCACCGTACGTACGGGTCCGTATACGGCGCTACATCGTGGTATGGATTCAGGCATTACTGCCTGTTGCTTCGCAGACTGCTTGCAAAGTTCAACCGTTTTACA